>CAYNNN010000043.1:0-22223 GCA_964398665.1 uncultured Gammaproteobacteria bacterium
AGCCTGATGGAATTGTGTGCCGATAAGACCTTGGCCCAGCAGCTGGCAGAACGCGGTGTCAATGGCCTGGCCCTGGAGCGGGTTCCGCGCACCTCGCGTGCTCAGGCGGTGGACGTGTTGTCTTCGCAGGCCAACATTGCCGGTTATCGGGCGGTGCTGGAAGCCGCAGCCCAGTTTGGCCGCTTCTTCCCGATGATGATGACTTCGGCAGGTTCTGCCCGGCCGGCCAAGCTGGCGGTGCTGGGGGCCGGAGTGGCGGGTTTGCAGGCCATCGCGACGGCCCGACGGCTGGGGGCGGAGGTTTCGGCCTTTGACGTGCGCCCGGAAGTTAAAGAGCAAATTCAATCCCTGGGGGCCAAGTTCATCGATCTGAATCTGGGGGAAACTGGCAGCGGGGCTGGGGGTTATGCCAAGGAATTGTCTCAGGACGCCGCTGAACGGCAACGGCAGGCGCTGGCCGAATATCTGCGCAAGATGGACGTGGTGATTACCACGGCCCAGATCCCCTGCAAAAAAGCCCCGGTCCTGGTAACGGAAGCGGCGGTACAGGGGATGCGGGCAGGTTCCGTGATCGTGGATCTGGCGGCTGCAACAGGGGGCAACTGCCCGCTGACCGAAGCCGATGCCGTGGTCGTCAAGCATGGTGTGGTGCTGGTGGGGCATACCAATTACCCGTCGCTGGTGGCGACGGATGCCAGCGCATTTTTTGCGCGCAACCTGCTGAATCTGTTTATGCTGATGGTAGAGGAAGCCGGGGGCAAGATCACCGGTCTCAAGACTGATCTCAAGGCTGACGACATCACCGCAGCGGCCTTGGTCACGTTCCAAGGCGCTGTTTTAATTTAAGGAGGCTGCCCATGTCCGTTGAGGTCGTTGCGCTTTACGTTTTTGTCTTGTCGTGCTTTATCGGCTATTGGGTCATCTGGGGCGTTACGCCTTCGCTGCACACCCCGCTGATCGCGCTCACCAATGCCATTTCCGGCATCATTGTCATCGGTGCCCTGTTGGTGGCCGGACATGAGGGTGCCAGCCTGGGGGCACAACTGCTGGGCTTTTTCGCCGTGTTGCTGGCGTCCATCAACATCTTTGGCGGTTTTTACGTGACCCAGCGGATGCTGGCCATGTTCAAGAAGAAGAAATAAGGCACTTCCATGCTGCAAATCCAAGGCGATACCTTAGCCCTGGCCTATCTGGTCGCGGCAGCACTGTTCATCCTCGGCCTGAAAGGGCTGACTTCGCCTGCCAGCGCCCGCTGGGGGAACTACTATGCCATCAGCGGGATGCTGCTTGCCACGGCCGTCACCTTGCTCAGTCCCGAAGTGCGGCACTATACCTGGATTGTCGCGGGGGTCGGTATCGGGGCCGTGATCGGCGTCACGATCGCAGTCCGGATCCAGATGGCCGCCATGCCGCAACTGGTGGCCATGCTGCACAGTTTCGTCGGTCTGGCCGCCGTGCTGGTGGCTTTTGGTACCTACCTCACGCACCCGCTCAATCCTGTTTTGCTGGGTGAACTCAGCGTGGGCGTGGTGATCGGGGCCATCACCTTTACCGGATCACTGGTGGCTTTTGGCAAGCTCCAGGCTCTGCTCAGCTCCAACCCGGTGGTATTCAAGGGTCAGCACTGGCTGAACCTGGCGCTGGGTCTGATCACGCTGGGGTTTACGGTGGATTTCATCCTGAATCAGAATGTTGTCTCGCTGGTAGCCTTGACTGTGCTGGCCCTGGCGCTGGGTGTGCTGCTGATCATTCCTATCGGTGGGGCCGACATGCCGGTAGTGATTTCCATGCTCAATTCCTATTCCGGCTGGGCAGCGGCGGCCACCGGTTTTACCCTGCATAACAATTTGTTGATCATTGTTGGTGCGTTGGTGGGTTTTTCCGGGGCCATCCTGTCCTATATCATGTGCAAGGCCATGAATCGCTCGATTGTCAGCGTGATTCTGGGGGGCTTTGGCGGTGATGCCGGGGGTGATGCCACGCCGCAATCCGCAGCCGCCGGCAAGGGTGTCAAGACTGCCGGGATCGAAGATGTGGCCTTCTGGATGGATAATGCTTCCAAAGTCATCATCGTGCCTGGTTACGGCATGGCCGTTGCTCAGGCGCAGCATGCCATCAAGGAAGCCATGCACCTGCTGGAGGCGAAGGGCATTGAAGTCAAATTTGCCATCCATCCCGTAGCCGGGCGGATGCCGGGGCACATGAACGTGTTGCTGGCCGAAGCGGATATTCCCTATGACAAGGTGCTGGAGATGGAAGAAATTAACCCCGAGTTTGCCACTACGGACGTAGCCTTGGTGGTCGGGGCCAATGACGTGACCAACCCAGCGGCGCGCGAAGACAAGGCCAGCCCGATTTACGGGATGCCGATTCTGGAAGTGTATAAATCCCGGCAGATTTTCGTGATCAAGCGCAGTTTGCGGCCTGGTTATGCGGGCGTGGATAATCCACTGTATTACAAAGATAATTGCTCGCTAGTGCTGGGTGACGCCAAAGCCGTGTGCGAAGCCTTGGCGGCTGAACTGGGCAAGTCGTAACTTTCAACCAGACCATCCCGCTGGCGGCGGGGTGGCCTAGCGCACGTGGTGAAGTTCCTGACCCAGCATGTCCGCAGTGACCAGAACCACGCCCTGGGGGCTGACACAGAAGCGCTGCTGGTCGGCCAGCGGGTCAAAGCCAATGACCGTGCCCGGCGGGATTTTGCAGTGCTTGTCAATGATGGCGCGGCGAATCTGGGCATGGCGACCGATTTCGACATGGGGCAGGATCACGCTTTGTTCCAGCCGGGCGTAAGAATTGACCCGCACATTGGAAAACAACAGGCTGCGTTTGACCTGGGCGCCGGAGACCACACAGCCGCCTGAAACCATGGAATCCACCGCCATGCCACGTCGGTCGTCGTCATCAAAGATGAATTTGGCCGGGGGCCATTGCTCCTGATAGGTCCAGATGGGCCAGGTCGGGTCGTATAAATTCAGGTCCGGCGTAATGCTGATGAGATCCATGTTGGCTTCCCAATAGGCATCCACGGTGCCCACATCGCGCCAGTAGGGTTTGCCCTCGGGTTTGATATCACAAAACGGATAGGCATAGACGCGCGCCCGGCCGATCAGGGCCGGGATGATGTCCCGGCCAAAATCATGGCTGGAGTCCGGGCAATCGGCGTCGGCAATCAGACATTCCTGGAGCAGCCGGGTGCTGAGTATATAAATGCCCATTGAAGCGAGCGCCACATCGGGTTGGCCAGGCAAGGTTTCCGGCACGGCTGGCTTTTCCGCGAAGCGCAGCACTGCACCTTCACCATCCACCGCCATGATGCCAAATTGTGGGGCTTGTGTGACGGGTACCGTGATGCCTGCGATCGTCAAATCAGCTTGGCGTTCCACGTGATAGGCCAGCATGGCGCCATAATCCATCCGGTAGATATGATCTCCGGCCAGGATCAGGACAAATTCGGGATGGTGACTGTGGATGATATCCAGATTCTGGTAGACCGCATCGGCAGTACCCGCATACCAGCTGCCTTCCAGACGTTGCTGGGCAGGCCAGAGTTCGACAAATTCCCCAAATTCGCCGCGCAGAAAGCCCCAGCCCTTCTGGATATGCTGGATCAGGGTATGGGCCTTGTACTGGGTCAGGACCGCTATCCGACGAATCCCGGAGTTGAGGCAATTGGAGAGTGGGAAATCAATGATCCGGAACTTGCCGCCAAAGGGTACGGCAGGTTTGGCCCGCCAGGTGGTGAGATGTTTGAGCCGGGTGCCACGGCCCCCGGCCAGGATCAGGGCCAGGGTGTTGCGGGTCAGCCGGCTGGTCAGGCGGGCTGCGCGGGCGGCATCTTGCAGATGGTTATGTAATAACATCACAGGCCTGCCCGGCAACGTGCCAGCAAAGCCGCTGTAGAGCTGTCATGTACCGCCGGGGTGGTTGTCGGTATGGCATTGAGCTCGCCATACAGGGTCTGGGCCAGTTGCTTGCCCAGTTCCACGCCCCATTGGTCAAAGGGATTGATGTTCCAAAGGACGCTTTCGACAAAAACTTTATGCTCATACAAAGCGATGAGCTGGCCCAGCACGTCCGGAGTCAGTTGTGGATACAGGATGCAGTTACTAGGCCGGTTGCCGGGGAATACCTTGTGGGGCAACAGTTGCTCCAGGGCTGTGCCGGTCAGGCCCTGTAGTTCCAGTTCCTGACGCGCTTCCACTGCGGTTTTGCCGCGTAGCAGGGCTTCGGCCTGAGCCAGGGCGTTGGCCTGGAGTAACCGGTGCTGGTCACCCAGCAGGTAGGCGCTGCGCAGGCCTAGCAAAATATCCACCGGGATCAGCCGGGTGCCCTGATGCAGGAGCTGGAAGAAGGAATGTTGGCTGTTGGTGCCAGGTTCACCCCAGATCACCATGCCGGTGGCACAATCCACGGCCTGACCGTCGCGCTGCACCCGTTTGCCGTTGCTCTCCATCTGGAGTTGTTGCAGATAGGCCGGGAAACGGGCCAGATTTTGTTCGTAGGGGATGATGGCCTGGGTTTGCGCACCCCAGAAGTTATTGTACCAGACGGCCAGCAAGCCCAGCAGTACGGGCATGTTCTGCGCCAGCGGGGCGGTGCGGAAATGTTCATCCATCTGGCGTGCGCCTGCCAGCAGCCGCTCAAACTGTTCCATGCCGATGGCCAGCGCGATGGGCAGGCCGATAGCCGACCAGAGTGAGTAACGTCCACCGACCCAATCCCAGAATCCGAAGACCTGAGCAGCTGGAATCCCGAATTCCGCAGCCTTGCCCGGATTGGCCGAGACGGCAACAAAATGCCGGGAAACGGCAGCTTCCCCCAGCGCATTGACCAGCCACTGCCGGGCCAGGCGGGCATTGGCCAGCGTCTCCTGGGTCGTGAAGGTTTTGGAAGCCACCACGAACAGGGTTTCGCCCGGTTCACTGGTTTCCAGCACGCGGCTCAGGTGGGCGCCATCCACATTGGCGACAAATTCGCTGCGCAAGTGGGGCAGGGTATAGGGGCGCAGCGCTTCCACGGCCATGGCCGGGCCTAAATCCGAGCCGCCAATGCCCAGATTGACCACGGTGCGGATACGCTGGCCGCTGTGGCCGCGCCAGTGCCCGCTGCGTACCGCATAGCAGAAGCGCCGCAGCCGTTCCAAGACGGCATGGACTTCCGGCATCACGTCATGTCCGGCCACATGCCAGACCAGTCCTGGCGGGGTGCGCAAGGCCATGTGCAGGGCGGCCCGGTGTTCGGTATGGTTGACCGGCTCGGCTGCAAACAGCCGGGCTATCCAGCCCGGCACATCGGCCTGTGCAGCCAGCGCCAGCAATTCCGCCAGCACGGCATCGGTCATGTGGTTTTTGGAATAATCCAGCACCAGCGCGCCTGCTTCCAGGGTGTAACGGGTGACCCGGCAGGGGTCGCTTGCAAACAGGTCGCGCAAATGGGTCTGGGCCAAGAGCGTCTGCTGGGTACGCAACGCGGCGGTAGCGGGATAAGTTTCAAGCATGATTGGGTTCTCGGCTATAGCGTCTGTGAGCAGGCGCAGGTTCGGGGCAGGATGCGGCCCAGGCCGCAGCATCCAGGTACACTTCAGGTGCATTGGCCGGGGTAATGGCCGTGACAGGCAGGGACTGGCCTTGATACCAGGCCGCCACGGCGGGCGCCTTGCTGGCACCGGTAGCCAGAAACAGGACCTGTGCGGCCCGACTCAGCGCGCCGGGGGTCAGACTTACCCGCTCCGGGGGCCATTTGGGGGCCTGATGTACGGCACACACCGTGGCTGTCTCAGGCCAGACGTGGCCAGGAAACAGGCTGGCGGTATGGCCATCTTCGCCCAGGCCCAGCAAGACCAGATCAAAGGGCAGCGCTGATGCAACATGCGGTTGGTAGGCCGCAGCACCGGCGACACTGCCCAGTTCCGCCGGGATGGGATAAAACCGGGCGCCGTGGCGCAGCAGGCCGCTGTGCGCGACCAGGACACTGTTACGTTCCGGATGCTCGGGGGGCAGGCAGCGCTCATCGCCCAGGTAGAGTTGCCACTGTGTAGTGGCGAGGGAGCGGGCCGCCAGCAACTGATAAACGCGGGCTGGGGTTGTGCCACCTGCCAGTACGCAGGTGAAGCGGCCGCGCTGTGCAAGGGCGGCGGCAGCCAGGATTTCAATCCGGTCCACGGCAGCCCGTGCGACAGCCTCGGCGTCGGGAAACACCCGAAACCAGGTCGCGGTCATGGGGTATCGGCGTTGCTGTCCGGCGTGATGGGGTCCAGAGAATGACGCCAGAAATAGCCCTCACGGTCGAACAGCCGTCGGGATTCCCGTGGCCCCCAACTCCCTGCCGGGTAAGTCGGAATGTAATCGCGTTCCTGGGACCAGACCCGCAGCACCGGATCCACCACCCGCCAGGCCCATTCCACCTCGTCGTAACGTAGAAACAACGATCGGTCACCTTCCATCACGTCCAGGAGCAAATCTTCGTAGGCGTCATTGCCCGCCTCGTGTTGCTGACGATAAGTGGCGTCCATGCTGATTTGTCGGGTACGCATGGCCAGACCGGGTTCCTTGACCGTGATTTCAGCCCGCACCACTTCCTGCGGCTGAATGCCCAGCAAGAACCAGTTGGGCGAGGCAGATTCAATCTGGGTATTACGAAACAACTGCTGCGGAGCCGGGCGGAAGCAGATGGAGACCATGGACTGGCCTTCAGCCAGCCGCTTGCCGGTGCGCAGATAAAATGGCACCCCGCGCCAGCGCCAGTTGTCCACATACAGCTTCAAGGCGGCATACGTTTCGGTAACGCTGTTTTTTGGCACGCCCGGCTCTTCCAGATAGCCGATGCAGCGGCGCCCTTTCACATTCCCCCGGACGTACTGGGCGCGGTAGGCATGGGCATGGACCGCGCTGGGCGTGATAGGCCGGATTGACTTCAGAACCTTGACTTTTTCATCTCGCAGTGCTTCGGCTTCCATCGAGACCGGCGGTTCCATGGCCACCAGCGTCAGGAGCTGAAGCAGATGACTCTGGAGCATGTCCCGCAGGGCACCCGCCGTATCGTAATAATCGGCCCGGCCTTCCACGCCCAGCGTTTCGGAGTGGGTGATCTGGACATGATCAATGTAGTTGCGGTTCCACAAGGGTTCCATCATCACATTGGCAAAACGGAACACCAGCACATTTTGCACCGTGCCCTTACCCAGGTAATGATCAATGCGGTAGATCTGTTGCTCGCTCAAAAACCGGTGGACCCGTTCCTGGAGTGCCCGGGCACTGTCGAGGTCGTAGCCAAAGGGCTTTTCGATCACCACGCGCCGCCAGCCGCCTTCTTCGGTCAGCAAGCCTGCCTGGCTCAGATTCTCCACCACGCCGCCAAAGTCGGTAGGGCTGATGGACATGTAAAATGCCACGTTGGGCGGCCGGTCCGGATCGCTGACCCGCGCCCGCAAGCCCTGATACAGCTCGGCAGCGTGCAGGTCGCCACGCAGGTACTCGCAGCGGGCGCAGAAACGGGTCAGCACCGCTTCGTCCACGCCGCCCCGCGCCTTGTCCTGAATCCAGGTGCGTACCTGCTCCAGCCAGTAAACCTGTTCCCAGGGCCGCCGACCAATCCCGATGATGTAAGTGCCTTCAGGCAGTTTGCCGGCTGCTTCCAGATGATACAGGGCTGGCAGCAATTTTTTGGCCGACAGATTGCCGGTTGCACCAAAAATCACGTATACACAAGGATCTACCTGACGCATCAGTGCCTCCGGGGCGCCTTGGCCCACTTGGTGTGGAAGAATTCGCCTCTGGGGTGGTCGGTGCGTTCGTAGGTGTGAGCGCCGAAGTAATCCCGTTGGGCCTGAATCAGGCTGGCAGAACCCTGGGCGGTGCGATAACCATCATAAAAACTGAGTGCTGCGCTCAGAGCCGGGAGTGGAATGCCCCACTGCGCGCCCCAGACGACTGCCTGACGCCAGCCTGCCTGCGCCTGGGCCAACGCCTGGCTGAAGTGGGGCGTCTGAAGCAGATTTTCCAAATTGGGTTCTGCCGTGAAAGCCTGCATGATATCTTGCAAAAAGACGCTGCGGATGATGCAACCCCCGCGCCACAGTCCAGCGATCCGGGCATAATCCAGGGACCACTGGAATTGGGCGGCGGCGGCTTGCAGTAGCATGAAGCCCTGGGCGTAGGAGACGATTTTGGCCGCATACAGGGCATCGTGGACGGCCTGTACGGACTCGGCACGCGGCAGGCCCGGCGCCGGGGGCGCAGTCCCGGCCAACCGGGTTGCGGCCCGTTGGCGTTCGGCCTTGCGGGCGGAGAGCTGGCGGGCAAACAGGGCTTCGCTGATCAGGGTCAGGGGCACGCCCAGCTCCAGGGCGCTTTGCACTGTCCATTGGCCCGTGCCCTTGGCCCCGGCAGCATCCAGTATCTTGTCAATCAGGGGTAGGCCATCGCGGTCCTGAACGCGTAACAGGTCGGCGGTAATCTCGATGAGGTAGGAATCCAGGACCCCGCGATTCCAGTCGGCATAGGCGGTCTGGGCCTCCGGCACGCTCAGACCCAGGCCCTGGCGTAGCAGTTGATAGCTCTCGGCGATCAACTGCATGTCCCCGTATTCAATGCCATTATGCACCATTTTGACGTAATGCCCGGCTCCGCCTGGACCGACCCAGGCACAGCAGGGCACTCCGTTAACCTTGGCCGCAATGGCCTCCAGGATGGGCTGCACCAGCGGCCAGGCTTGTATATCGCCACCGGGCATGAGTGCCGGGCCGTGGCGGGCACCCTCCTCGCCGCCGGAAATCCCGACGCCCAGATAGTGCAGCCCGCGTTCCTGCGCCCAGGCCACCCGGCGCTGGGTGTCGGTGTACAAACTGTTGCCGCCATCCATCAGCACGTCGCCGGGCGCCAGCAACGGGGCCAGGTTCGTCATCAACTCATCCACGGCTGGACCTGCCTTCACCATCATCAGGATGCGGCGCGGACTTTCCAGGCTGGCAACCAGCGCTTCCGGGGTCAGATAACCACGCAGCTGCAACCCCTCGGTCTGACCGCGGCGCAAGGTTTCGGCGGTTTTTGCAGGGGAGCGGTTGTAGACTCCGATGTTGAACCCCTGCTGCGCAATATTCAGCGCCAGATTTTGCCCCATGACGGCCAAGCCGATGAGACCAATAGTTTCCTTCACCCTTACCCCCTTGATTTTCTGGTTGATAACCGACACCCTCATACGAGGGTTGCCCAAGAAACTGGAACGGCCACGTTCAGCATAGCACGCTTTGCTTGCTTGGGCTGGCTCACTTCAGGTATAGCTTGCAGGGTGACGTTCGGGCTTTGTAGGCAGTTAAGGTTCGCCCCATGAAGGTGTTGTTTGCAACCAGCGAAGTATATCCATTCCTGAAAACGGGTGGGTTGGCCGATGTTTCTGCCAGCCTGCCCGTTGCCCTGCATCCTCTGGGGGTGGATATCCGGCTGGTCATGCCCGCGTATGGGGAGTTGCTGGCCCAGCATCCGCGCTGGTCCGTGGTGGCCCTGTGGCAGGATCCGCAGGAGCCGGAGCCGACCCGTATCCTGCAAGGCACGCTGCCGGGCAGTGCGGTGCCGGTGTACCTGATCGACACGCATCGGCATTTCAGTCGCCGGGGCAATCCGTATCTGGGCTACGATGGGCGTGACTGGCCCGACAACGCAGCCCGGTTTGCGCACTTCAACCGGGCTGCGGTAGCGCTGGCCCTGAACCAGGTAGGTCTGGCGTGGCGGGCAGATCTGGTGCATTGCAATGACTGGCAAACCGGGCTGATTCCGGTGCTGTTGAAGCTGACGCCACCGCCAGTGCCGCCGACCCTATGCACCATCCATAATCTGGCCTATCAGGGGCTTTTCAGCCAGGCGGCATTTATCCATCTGAGCCTGCCTGCCCATTTGTGGTCCCTGCACGGGGTTGAGTTTTACGGGCAGTTTTCCTTCCTCAAGGCCGGATTGCAATTTGCAGACTGGCTGACCACGGTCAGCCCGACCTATGCCCAGGAAATTCAACAAGCTGAACTGGGGTATGGTCTGGACGGCCTGTTACGGGCCCGGCAGCACCAGTTGAGCGGTATCCTGAACGGGGTGGATTACAGCGCCTGGGACCCACGTCATGATCCGCTGCTGCCTCGGCACTACGGCCCCGAGCATCTGGCACCCAAACGGCTGCTGAAACAGGAACTGCAAGCCGAATTTGCCCTGGCCCCCGAGCCGGATACGCCGCTGGTGGCTTATATCGGGCGCATGGCCTGGCAAAAGGGGGTGGACATGATTCTGGCCATCCTGCCGGACCTGCTGGCCCAGGGGACCCAGGTGATTATCCAGGGTAGTGGAGAAAGTCATCTTGAACATGCCTTTACCGAGGCAATGGAGCGTTATCCCGAGCAACTGGGGGTGTATATCGGTTATAACGAAACCTTGGCCCACCGCATTGAAGCGGGCGCCGATATGTTCCTGATGCCCTCCCGCTACGAACCGTGCGGGCTGAATCAGCTCTATAGCCTGCGTTACGGTACCGTACCCATCGTGCGCCGGACAGGCGGCCTGAGCGATACGGTGGTGGATACGGATTTGATCAGCGCTGTTGAGCGCCGCGCCAGCGGCTTTGTTTTCAACGAGGCACAGCCAGCGGCATTGCTGGAAGCGGTACGCCGGGCCTTGGCGATTTACCGGCGGGCGCCTGACTGGTGGGAACAGATCATGCTTACCGGGATGCGGCAGGATTTCAGTTGGCAGGCCAGTGCCCATGATTACTACCGTCTTTACCGGCAACTTGTTGCCAATCAATTATTCTGAGGAGTCGGCATGACTGAATTACATAGTGAAGATCAGCAATTGCGCCAACGCATCCGACGGCTGGGCGAGCTTTTGGGAGATGTGCTGCGCGAACAGGGTGGCGAAACCTTGTTGCAGACTGTCGAGACCTTGCGCAAGGGCTTCATCCGGCTGCGCAAACAGGAAGACCCGGTACGGCGGCAGCAGCTGATGCAGTTGTTGAATGGCATGGATGCGCCAACCTTGCAATCTGTCATTCGTGCCTTCAGCATTTATTTCAGTCTGGCCAATATCGCGGAAGAGACGCATAGCCACTTGTGCCGCCGCCGGGCGTTTCGGGCCAACCGCGCCTTGTGGGTGGGTTCTTTCAACGATACCTTCCGGGAATTTGCTGCATCGGGCATGACGGCTGCCGAATTACAGAGTATTTTCGACGAGTTGCTCTACCTGCCGGTATTCACGGCCCATCCCACCGAATCCAAGCGTCGTACGGTACTGGAGAATTTGCGCCGGGTATTTTTGCTCAGCCAGGCCCTGGAGCAGCAGGACTTACACCCGGCAGAACGGGAGGAAGTGGTGGACAGCCTGCGGGCCGAGATTCAGATTCTCTGGAAAACCGAGGAGATCCGCGAGCACCGGCTACAAGTGCGGGATGAAATCAACAATGGCCTGTTTTATTTCAACCGATCTCTGTTTCAGGCGATCCCGGTGTTCTATCAGTACCTGGAACGGCAACTGAATACCTTCTACCCGGACGCCGGGGTCAAAATTCCCAGCTTTGTCCGCTTCGGCTCCTGGATCGGCGGTGACCGGGATGGTAATCCCTACGTCACCCCCGAAGTGACCACCATTGCCTTGCGGATGCAGGCGGCTACCGTCTTGCAGGAATATATCCAGCGTCTGGAATCTCTGACCCATGTACTGACTTTTTCCAACCGGATGTGTCAGCCTTCGGAAGCGCTGCTAGCCAGTTTGCTCCGGGACGAAGACTATTGCATACGCACTGAACTGTGCCAGTTGCCCACCCGGTTTGCCCGCGAGCCGTACCGGCGCAAGCTGTACATCATGCGCCACCGGTTACAGCGGAATCTGACTTTACTGGAGCGGGCCGGTTACGAACGCCTGCCAGTCTATACCACTCACGGTTATCAGGCGGATGGCGAGTTTCTCCAGGATTTGTATCTGATCCGGGATTCTTTGCAAAGCCACGGTGATGCCAGAATTGCCGAACGCGAGATTAGCGAGCTGATCCGGATTGCGGAGACCTTCCGCTTCAATCTGGTGCAGCTGGATGTTCGCCAGGAATCCGGGCGCCATACTGAGGCCGTGGCCGAATTGTTGGCCCAAAGCGGCGTGCATGCCCATTATGCCACCCTGGAAGAATCCCATCGTCTCGCGTTGCTGGAACAACTGCTGACCTTGCCCAAGCCGCTTGGCATTTCCAGAGTGGAACTGAGCATGGCTACCCGGGAGACCCTGAATGTCTTCGAGGTCATTGCGCAGGCCCGCGAGGAAGTCGGGATGCGGGAGGCCATCGGCGCGTATGTCATTTCCATGAATCGCAGCGCCAGTCACGTCCTGGAAGTCATGTTCCTGGCTCAGCAGGCTGGATTGGTCCAGCTGCATGGCCTGCCGATCTGCGACATCCGGGTTGCTCCGCTGTTTGAGACCATTGAAGACCTGAAAAATGTCGAGCCGGTGCTGCGTGCCCTGTTCAGTTGTCGGGCCTACCGGCAATTGCTGGTCATTTCCGGGAATTTGCAGGAAATCATGTTGGGTTATTCCGATTCCAGCAAGGATGGGGGTATCTTGCGTTCCGCCTGGGGGTTGTACCGTGCCCAGCAGCAGATTCTGGCCTTGTCGGAAGAATTCGGCGTACGCTACCGCCTGTTTCATGGTCGGGGCGGCACGGTGGGGCGGGGCGGGGGCCCGACGCACGAGGCAATTCTGGCCCAGCCGCCCAACACCACACATGGGGACATCAAGTTTACCGAACAAGGCGAAGTCCTGTCCTATAAGTACAGCAATCCCGAGACGGCGGTTTACGAACTGACCATGGGTGCCACCGGGCTGATGAAAGCCAGCCGCTGCCTGATTCGGCCCCAGCCCACCGTGCCTGAAACCGATGCCGCCATTCTGGAGGATTTGGCTCAGCTCAGCGAACACTGTTACCGCCAGCTGACTGAAAATGAGCCGGGCTTCATGGATTACTTCTATGCGGCCACCCCGGTGAACGAAATTGGCCTGATGAATATCGGTTCCCGGCCCAGTCACCGAAAAAAGGCTGATCCTTCAAAATATTCAGTGCGGGCAATTACCTGGGTGTTTGCCTGGTCACAGGCCCGGCACACCCTGCCTGCCTGGTACGGGATCGGTACGGCTCTGGAACAGTGGATCCAGGATAGGCCCGAGCATCTCTATCAACTCCAGCGTATGGCACAGGAGTGGCCCTTTTTCCGCTCCCTGCTGGGTAATGTGCAGATGTCGCTGTTCAAGGCTGATATGATCATTGCCGGAGAATGTGCCGAACTTGTGGAGGATCGGGCGCTGGCGGAGCGCATCTTTGGCCTGATTCGTGCCGAGTATGAGCGCACGGTACGTCACGTGCTGGCGGTGGTGCAGACCGATACCTTGCTGGGCGATACCCCCTCACTGGCCGAGTCACTGCGCCGCCGCAATCCTTACCTCGATCCGCTCAACCACATCCAGATTGCCATGCTGCGCCGTTTGCGCCAGACTCAAAACGAGGAGGAACGGGCACGCTGGCTGGCACCTTTGTTGGCATCCATCAATGCGGTGGCCGCCGGGATGCGCAATACGGGCTAAGGCGCGTCACCCTTGAGCGCACAGCATTCCGGTCCAAATTGATCCCCTGAAGCAGCCGTGGCCCAGGCAGTGCCGGGCAAACCCCCAGGGGCCTTCAGCCCGAGGGGTGGGGGGTTATAGCGCGACGTTCAGGTGTGTTCCCAGTCTTCTGGGAGCTGAATAACTTGATTCTTCAGAATATCTTGCTCAGGGTGACCGTCTGGCCTGCGCTGAAGAAACAGGCTTTTTCGGTGCGTGAGACGCAGAAATTGACTACCAGGGTGGCTGCAGTATCGCTGGTGAAGGTGACGACGCCCTGCAGACTGAGTGGTGAAGCCAGCGTGCTGATGGGCGCCGTGCGGGTGCTGGAAGTATAGGGGCCAAAGAAGGCCTGCCAGGCGGTATTGGTATCACTATAGGGTTCCAGCACCACCATCAGCAACTGGTCATTGCTTTCTTCAAAGACAAAAAAGTATCCGGCAGCATCCGGTGTCGTCCAGACGCCATCCTCACTGGCCCGGGCGGACTGGAATGTCATCAGACTCAGCAACACACAGGCAGCAAACAGGCGTAGCATGATGGATAACCTCTAAATTTCAGGAGAAAAACCGCATTTCCAGCCTGCCAAACTTCAGGCTGTCGCCGTCCATGAGCAGGGTGGGTTCAGTCAATGGCTTGTTGTTGACGGAAGACTTGCCGCGATGCGGCACCGCATAGACACCGCCGTCCCGCCATTCCACGGTGGCAATATGGGCCGGGGTGAAAAACCAGCCGCCAGTACGCACGGTACAACTGGCTGCCCGTCCGATAGTCACGGGTTTGCGGCCGACGGGATAGGTCTGGGCCTGGAGATTGGCACCCATGGAAACGAGCCGGGCGTTACCGGCGGAGGTCTGGGAAGCTGAACGCATGTAGGCAGAGCGTTTGTGCATTTCCAGGGTGCTGGTCAGCTCGGTGATGTTGACTACCTGAGTCTTGGCCTCGGGTACTGGTTCAGCACCGGACTTGGGTGTTTCCGGGGCGCTGGTACTGGTGGCAGCCGAGAGACCTCCCGCACTGAAACGCAGGCTGAACTTGCCGATGGCAATGATGTTGCCTTCCTTGAGCCGATAGCGTTTGATCTTGCCGCCGTCCACGAAGGTACCGTTGCGGCTGCTTTGATCCTCGATGTAATAGTGCTCGCCGTCCCGGCTGATCTTGGCGTGGAATCCGGAGACTTCTGGCTGTTCCAGGACAATATCGTTGTTGGGTGCCCGTCCGATCAGGTAATAATCCCGTTCCAGCAGAACTTCCTGTCGGAGTACCTCGTTTTGGAACACTATAATCTTGCTCATGCAAACTCTCTGAACCATTCGCACCAGGATGAGGCCCATGATAGCGCATTTAACCGATTTCGTCCCAACTCTATTGCAGGGGAAACCATGCGTGCGCCGTTAGGCCAAGCGTTGCTACATCAGCTCCAAGCAGGCATTCCGACTCAGGTACGTGAACTCACGCGCAGTTTGAGTGGAATCGCCCTGTTATTGGCCTTATTGGCTTGGTTGTTGGCCCTGTTGCCGTGGTTCAGTGCGCCCTTGGCGCATGTGATCGCGCTGGCCGCCCTGTTATCAGGCTATCTGGCCTGGCTGGGGCGCAAGAACCGGGTCCTGGCGGGCGGGGCCATGGCCTTGGCTTTGCTGGCGCTGCTCTGGCGCTACCTGTTCTGGCTGGTGCTGGCCCTGGTGCTGGCCCTGGCCTACGGCATCTGGCGGGCACGTTACCCGGCCAAACCCCATCGGCGGCGGCGGGTCAGATGAAGAATTTGATCTCCAGGCCGCTGACCTTGAGGGTGTCGCCGTCTGCCAGCACTTGAGAAGTACCGACCGGCCGCTGGTTATGCAGGATGCGCGCCCAGCGGCTGTGCCGGGTCAGCACCACATTGCCGGCCTGCCAGGCGACGCGGGCCGCCAAGGCCGGGGTCCAGAGTCGGCAGCCTGGTGTCTGCAACTGACAAGTAGCGGCCCGCCCGATATCCAGGGGCACGGCCAGCAGTGGGTGAGTCATGGCATGCTGGCCCTGATTCATGACCACCAGACGGGGATTATTGGCAGCAAGCGTTTGCGAGGCAGAACGCAGATAGGCGGTCTGCTTGTGCAGGGCCAGGGTAGGACTCAGCTTGGCAATGTCGCCGGCCCGGGTGCGCGTGGCAATGTCGTCGGCCGTTTCCGGCGGCGGTGCAACAGGCTCCGGGACGTCAGGCAGATAAGCACTCGAAGTGCATTTGAGGGTAAATGGTCCGATCACGATTTCGGTACCTTCCTTGAGACGGTATTTCTCGATGCGCGCACCGTTGGCAAAGGTGCCGTTGCGGCTTTTCAGATCACTGATGTAATAGTGCGTGCCTTCCAGGGTGATTTTGGCATGCTGGCTGGAAACCTCGGGCGCAGGCAGAACCCAATCGTTCTCGGCCGCTCGTCCGATACGATAGGTGTCCTGTTCCAGGGGCATGACCTGACGGAGTTGCCCGGCGTGATAAATGGCGATTTTGTGCATAATTCAGAATCCGCAGCCGATATGGGCGCAAGCATAGGCCATTTTGGCCCGCTCAGGTAAGTTCCGTTGACGCCAGGACACGCAGGCGCAGTGTGCCTTGGGCCAGGCGAGCCTGCACGAGGGTGCCGGGGGGTACGGCGTCGGCCTGGCGCAGCACCTGGCCGTCCGCCTGCGCCAGGATCGCATAGCCTCGGCCCAGGATCCGCAAAGGGCTGAGCATGTCCAGCGCCAGCGCCGCCTGTTGCAAGCGCTGCTGCTGACGGTCCAGCAGACGTCTGATCAGTTGTTGCAGGGCGGCTTCCGCCTGAGTCAGGCGTTGCTCGGCCCGCGCCAGCAACCGGTGGAGCAGTCCGGCTTGCAGGCGTGCATGGGCGGCCTGCAAACGTTGCCGGGTCTGGTGCTGCTGGCGTTGCCCGGCTGTGTGCAACCGGGTTTCCAGTGTGTCCAGGCGCTGGATTTGCCGGAACAACTGCCGTTCCGGCTGTTGGGCACGCAGCCGGGTCGCCACAAAGCGCCATTGCGCCCAGGCCAGATCCAGATGCTCCCGCGTGCGCTGCTGGAGGCGGCCCTGGTATTGCGCAAGCTGCTGCAAGAGGTCTTGCCGATGGGGACTGGCCAGCTCTGCGGCAACCGAGGGTGTGGGCGCACGCACATCGGCCGCAAAATCCACCAGCGTGACATCAACCTCATGGCCCACGCCGGCCACGATGGGCAGGACGCTGGCTGCCACAGCACGCACCACGGGTTCCTCGTTGAAAGCCCATAAATCTTCGACAGCCCCGCCCCCTCTGGCCAGGATCAGCACATCACACTCCTGCCGCTGGTTGGCCAGCGTCAGCATGTGCAAAATGCTGGAAACGGCTTCCTGGCCCTGAACCACGATGGGATACAGGATGATCCGGCTGACCCAGCGCCGCCTGAGCACGCTCAGGACATCGTGCAGGGCCGCACCGCTGGGTGAACTCAGAATGCCGATACAGCTTGGGAAGCGCGGGAGTGGACGTTTGCGGCTGGACTCGAACAAGCCTTCAGCCTGAAGCCTGGTCTTGAGCTGGGCTACGGCCAGAAGCCAGTCACCGGCCTGGGCGATGGTTTCCACCTGTTCGACTTGCAGCTGGTATTCGCCCCGGTCTTCGTACAGGGTGGCGTGACGCGCCTTGAGGCGCACTTGCAGGCCGTTTTGCAGCGGGACGGCGTTACGTTGATTGAGCGCCTTGAAGAAGACGCAATGCACCTGCGCCTGTGCATCCTTGAGCGTAAAGTACAAATGTCCGGAAACGGGGCGGGAAAGATTGGAAATTTCCCCGGCCACCCAGAAGGCGCGCAAGGTTTTTTCCAATTGCTGCCGCACCAGACGATTGAGTGCGGTTACAGTGTAGATCACGGGTTCAGACATCGGCGATCGGTTAACCAGCAGGCAAGTTTTGCCTATAATGCCCCATTGTTGCGAATAAGGCGAATGCCCATGCTCCGTATTGACCACGATGCCTACACCTTTGACGATGTGCTGCTGCTCCCGGCTTACTCCAATGTCCTGCCCAAGGATGCCGAACTGACCACTCAGTTTACCCGGCAGATCACCGTGCAGATTCCTGTCCTGTCGGCGGCCATGGATACCGTCACGGAAGCCCGTCTGGCCATTGCTCTGGCTCAGGAAGGCGGGATTGGCATCATCCACAAAAACCTGTCCAGTGCTGACCAGGCGGCTCAGGTGCGTCTGGTGAAAAAATATGAAGCGGGTCTGATCAAGGACCCGATCACGGTCACGCCGGATACCAGCATCCGCGAGGTCCTGCGCCTGACACGGGCGCGCAATATTTCCGGCGTGCCGGTAGTGGCTGGGGATGCGCTGGTGGGCATCGTCACCAGCCGGGATTTGCGCTTTGAAACCCGGCTCGACGCTCCCGTCAGTGTGGCCATGACCCCCAAGGAACGGCTGGTCACGGTGCGCGAGGGTGCCGAGCGGGAAGAAATTCAGGCGCTGCTGCACAAACACCGGATTGAAAAATTGCTGGTGGTCGGGGAACAATTCCAGCTACGCGGCCTGATCACCGTCAAGGACATCCAGAAATCGAAGGACTATCCGAATGCCTGCAAGGACGAGCAGGGTCGGTTGCGGGTCGGGGCTGCGGTCGGGGTTGGCAGCGGGACGGAAGCGCGGGTTGATGCGCTCGTGGCGGCTGGCGTGGATGCACTGGTGGTGGATACGGCACATGGCCATTCCCAGGGTGTGCTGGATCGGGTCGCCTGGATCAAGCGCCATTACCCGCAAGTCTCGGTCGTCGGCGGCAATATTGCCACCGGTGACGCAGCGCGGGCCTTGGTGGAGGCTGGGGCAGATGCGGTCAAGGTTGGCATAGGGCCTGGCTCCATTTGCACCACGCGCATCGTGGCCGGGGTTGGTGTGCCCCAGATCAGCGCCATTGCCAACGTGGCGGCAGCGCTGCGTGGGACCGGTGTTCCCCTGATTGCCGATGGTGGCATCCGCTACTCGGGTGACATGGCCAAGGCCATCGCCGCCGGGGCGCATACGGTGATGCTGGGCAGTCTGCTGGCGGGCACTGAAGAAGCGCCCGGCGAGGTGGAGCTTTATCAGGGGCGTTCCTACAAGTCGTACCGGGGGATGGGTTCCATTGGCGCGATGGCCAAGCGCGAAGGTTCCAGCGACCGTTATTTTCAGGATGGCACTCAGGAAGCGGAAAAGCTGGTCCCGGAAGGCATTGAAGGCCGGGTTCCCTACAAGGGCAGTCTGGTTGCGATCGTACATCAATTACTGGGTGGTCTGCGCGCCAGCATGGGCTATACTGGCTGTCGGACGGTGCAGCAGATGCGCACCCAGCCCAAATTCGTACGCATCACCAATGCCGGGATGCGTGAGAGTCATGTCCATGATGTCACCATCACCAAGGAGGCGCCCAACTATCGTATAGAATAACAATGACTTGTGTGGAGGAGAACCTTGAGCAATTCATCACAACCGAAAACGCCGCGTAATGCCCCCGCTGGCGGTGATGGCCCGCATCATCCAGCAGGCGGCTGGCTAAAGCTGCTGGTGGGAATCGTAGGCATGGTGCTGCTGGCCATCGTGGCAGCCATCGGGTTTGAACTGTACCGCAGTGCGCTCCATAAACCCGTAACCGATCTGGCATTAACCCAGGAGAACCCGGTAGCGGCGGTGGTAGTTCCTGCGGGGGATTCCGGCATCATCAAGCTGGGCATTCTGCCCCGGTTCAGTGCTGCTGAAACAGCCAAGATGTATCAGCCGCTGGTGGCCCGGCTGGGGCAGGCACTGGGCAAATCCGTCGAGCTGGACGTGCCGATTGATTTTCCCAGCTTCTGGCGTCAGGTGCAGGCGGGCGAATATGCGCTGGTACACTACAACCAGTATCACTACCTGAAATCCCGCAAGGACGCGGGTTATGAGCCGCTGGTCTGTAACGAAGAATTTGGTCGTCGCACCATGGCGGGCGCCATTTTTGTCCGTAAGGACAGCGAGATCAATAGCCTTGCCGATTTGAAGGGCCGCAAGATCATCTTTGGCGGTGATAAAACGGCCATGGTGGCTTACATCGCCCCGGTGGCCCTGCTCAAGGAGCATGGTCTGCTGCCCGGTAGTGGTTATGAAGAAGCCTTTGCCAAGAATCCGCCCGCAGCGGTGATCAATGTGGGCAAGCGCATTTTTGATGCGGCAGGGGCAGGCGATGTCGTCATCAGCGCCAAGGCCGTGGCAGACGAAATCAATGTTTCGGAAATTAAGATCCTGGCCAAGAGCGATGAGTTTGTCCAGCTGGTCTGGGCTGCCCACCCCAACAAGCTGGCCTTGTCGGAACGCAAGCTGGTGCAGCGGGTGATGTCCGGCCTGAAAGACACCGAGGAAGGCAAGGCCATCTTGAAGGCGGCCAAGGTGACCGACTTTTATTCGGTCAACGATGTGGACTTCAACAAGGCCCGCCAGATGGTCGAGTTTGCCATCGGCGAAGTGCTATGATGCCGCGCTTTGGCTAGGCGGGGTAATCTCTGTGGCATATCTTCAACAGGAACGCATCCTCATTCTGGACTTTGGTTCCCAGTACACGCAACTGATCGCCCGGCGGGTGCGGGAGAGTGGGGTATATTGCGAGCTGCACCCGCCCGAGATCAGCGAAGCCGAGCTGCGGGCGTTTGCGCCCAGAGGCATCATTCTCAGCGGTGGGCCGGATTCGGTAACATTTCAGGCGACTCCACGCGCCCCGCAGGCGATCTTTGCCCTGGACGTGCCCATCTTCGGGATTTGCTACGGGATGCAGACCCTGGCGACTCAGTTGGGTGGACGGGTGGAATCGGCCCCCCAGCGCGAATTTGGCCATGCCCGCGTGCGGCTGCATGGCCACACGCCATTATTCCGGCACATTGAAGATCATACCAGCCCTGAGGGCTACGGCCTGCTGGATGTCTGGATGAGCCACGGTGACCGGGTCATTGAACTGCCCCAGGGTTTTATCTGCACCGCCAGCAGTGAATCCAGCCCGATGGCAGGCATGGCGGATGAGGCGCGCCGCATCTACGGGGTGCAGTTTCATCCTGAGGTGACCCACACCCGGCAGGGCGCACGGATTCTGGAGCGCTTTGTCCGGGAGATCTGTGGCTGTCAGGGCGACTGGGTACCTCGCAACATCATCGAAGCCAGCGTGGAGCGGATTCGTAATCAGGTGGGTTCCAGTCATGTGCTGCTTGCCATTTCCGGCGGTGTGGATTCAGCCGTGACGGCAGCCTTGCTGCATCGGGCCATCGGCAACCAGCTGCATTGCGTGTTTGTGGATACTGGCTTGCTGCGTGAGGGAGAAGGTGATCAGGTGATGATGGCGCTGGCCGAACATATGGGCGTTGATGTCATCCGGGTGGATGCGGAAGCCCGCTTCCTGCGCGTTCTGCAGGGCGTTAGTGATCCGGAGGTCAAGCGCAAGCTCATTGGTAATCTGTTCGTCCAGATTTTTGAGGGCCAGGCCAGCGAGCGGTCCGGTGTGGAATGGCTGGCCCAGGGCACCATTTATCCAGATGTCATCGAATCTGCTGCGGTCAAGGGTGGCAAGGCCAAGCTGATTAAATCGCACCATAATGTCGGCGGGCTGCCGGCAGAAATGAACCTGAAGCTGCTGGAGCCGCTGCGTGAGCTGTTCAAGGACGAGGTGCGCAAGATAGGACTGGAATTGGGGCTTCCGTACGACATGGTCTACCGGCATCCTTTCCCCGGTCCTGGGCTGGCGGTGCGGATTTTGGGTGAAATACACAAGGAATACGCCGATCTGCTCCGTCGGGCGGATGCGATCTTCATAGAAGAATTACGTAGCGCCGGGTGGTACGAACAGGTGAGCCAGGCTTTTGCCGTATTCCTGCCCGTCAAGTCGGTAGGTGTCCGGGGCGATGGTCGGGGCTATGATTATGTTGTGGCCTTGCGGGCGGTGCAGACGGTGGATTTCATGACCGCGCATTGGGCCCGCCTGCCGTACGAGCTACTGGACAATGTTGCGCGGCGCATCGTCAATGAAGTGCCGGGCATTTCTCGAGTGGTCTATGACGTTTGTGGCAAGCCCCCCGCCACCATCGAGTGGGAGTGACCCCGATGCGTACTGGATGCACCAGGCCCTGGCCTTGGCCCAGCAGGCGGCAGCCCAGGGCGAGGTGCCGGTAGGGGCAATCCTGGTGCGGGCCGACCGGGTGCTGGCACAGGGCTGGAATCAGCCCATTGCCCGACGTGATCCGACTGCCCATGCGGAAATACTGGCGCTGCGCCAGGCAGCGGCCCGCCTGGACAACTACCGCTTACCCCCGCAGGTGGCGCTGTATGTCACCCTGGAGCCTTGCGTGATGTGTCTGGGTGCCATCGTCCAGGCACGGGTGGCGCGCGTGGTCTATGCAGCGTCCGACCCCCGGGCCGGGGCTGGAACCCGGTTTGCGCTGTTCCAGCAGCGGGCCTTCAATCACCAGCCCTTATGGCAGGGCGGTGTATTGGCCGGAGAAGCCGCACACCTGCTCCAGACATTTTTTCGTGCCCGCCGCTAGCATTTGCGCGGTCGGCCCGGTAGAATCGCCGCGCCTGGGAGAGGTACCGAAGTGGCCATAACGGCGCCGACTCGAAAT
>CAYNNN010000044.1:0-21975 GCA_964398665.1 uncultured Gammaproteobacteria bacterium
CCCTTGACCAGCACTTGTTCCAAAGCGCCTCGGGCCAGCTCTTTGGCGGTGCGATCGCCTAGGGACAGCATGGCGGCGCTCATTGCGCCCACCCGGTCTTCGTCCATGCTGGCAGGGAGTAGGGCAGCCATCATTAACCCGTCAGTGGAGATCACTGCCGAGGCTTCGATATCAGCCGAGGTGCCATTCAGCTCGTTCAGGATTGCGGTCAGCATATCTGCGCGCATGAGGTATTACTCCTGTGATTGTCATGTGTAAAGGCATGAAGCATTAAGCTTCAATGCGTTATTTATGTGTGTGTCCAGGCACTACTGGCCATAGCGCCGGATCAGAATCCAGACCAGCTCGATTAAAGCCGGCTGGTTGAAGTGGGGTAGTCCAGTCATGACCAGGACGAAACGTTGGCTCCCCACATAGATTGGCCAAAAGCCGACTTCGTTGTTGCCCCCGGCATTGATCAAGGCCCAGGCGGAGGTTTGCAGGGCCAGATTCCCGGCAATCAGCCCTTGATGGCGTTCATGCAGGTTGCCCAAGTCGGCGGATAATCCTGCCAGCTCTTCAGCAGTTTCGTGGTGAAACCCATGACTGACCAGATAAAACCCCTGACTGTCGGCCAAAAGCGCCTTGTTGCGCCCGGCTAAGCTGGCCAGCAAGCCGGGTAGCAGGTTTTCCAGGGCACCGGTGGGAGCAGTGCGGGGTGTCTCCAACCCCTGCAGCAAGTGCAGGGTCTGCATGCGATATAACAATTCCTGGGCAGCGTCTGGACCCAGCTGGCTCAGATCCTGCAATTGTGCCTGCGTCAAGGCGGGCGTCTGGGGCAAGGCCAACAGGCGCAGCAACAAACGGCGGGCGCTTTCATCATGGGTATGTGCTACAGCATGATAAGCCCCGGCAGGGGTCGGGGCCAGGTAGATGCCCTGGGTCAGCACATATTCAGGCATCGGCGCTGATTCCAGGGTCGAGGGAGTAGAGCAGGGCCTGGACCAGCAGGGTCACGTCCCGATATTTGCGGGCATCCACCTCAAACACAGGTGCCTTTACCCCCAGACTACGTAATTGTTCGTTATAGCGGCGCAAATTGGGTTGACGCTGCTCATCCATCCGGGTCACCCCGATGACCAGGCGGGTGCGGTCAATGAATTCGCGAAAGGCGCCCACATAAAAACTCATGTCCTTGAAAGGGTGGCCGCGGGTATTGTCCAGCAGCAGCACCAGACCCAGGCCGCCCTCGGTGAGGATGTCCCACATGAAATTGAAGCGTTCCTGTCCAGGTGTCCCGTACAGATGCACCCGGCTTTGGTTATCCAGTTTCATGATGCCGTAGTCCATGGCCACCGTCGTATTGGGTTTGCGGCTGGTGGTCATGTCGCTGGCAGCTTCATCGGTGCTGACGATGGGAATGTCACTAATCGAGCTGATCGCCGTCGTTTTGCCAGCCCCCACAGGGCCAGCGAAGATGATTTTGTACTGGGCCATGCAGGACTCCGGGTATCAGGCCGTTAAGCGCAATTTACGTAACAGGTTGCCCAGGAGGCTGCGCTTTTCGGCCGTCATGGGTGCCGGTGCGGGGACCAGCTTGAGGTTGGCCTCGGGTTTGTTGACGACGGGCGCCAACTCTAGCAATTCCAGGGCATGGCACCCACTATACAATGCAAAAACATAGCGATGCGGAACACGCAACAGCTTTGCCGTTTGCATCAGGGAAGTGGGTCGCGTCATCCAGAGGGCTGCAATCTGCATGGCGTAAGGCGGGATCAGGATACGGGGGAAATTGGGCCAACTATGTAATACCACCGGGGCATCCAGGTCAGTGCCGGCGGGTACCCGGCCTCGGGCACAGAGCAGCGTGACAACCCAAAGTATATTCTCGTACGTATGCAGATGATGCGCTGCGGCAGGTGTGACCCTGGACAACTCTGCTGCCCCCAGCGGTTTCAGATGGCCCTGACCTTCGGGCAAGGGTCGGATGCACAAGGCGCGCAGCACCGGTTCGCGGATTTCACTGTAGACCTGATCGGTATCGGGCAGGAGTGTCATGCTGTTGCCGATGGCCTCCAGCCGCACCGCAGTATGCTGCGTTTGCGCCTGGCGACAGGCCTGTTGCAACAGGCCCTGCAAATAGCCTTCTGATTTATAAAATAACTCCTGGTGTCGAGACGGGTCCAGATAGAGACCATCATCAATGACGCCGCAGAATTCATGGATCTGTTGTTCACTCCAGGCCAGGCTGGCCGCCCGACTGATGCTGTCGGGTGTTGCTTCGGCTTTGGTCGATGTGGGGGGCTGCTGAGTCGGTGGTGTCTGTGGGCCAGGCCGACTGATGATCCGGCGTTCGACGACAGGTGCGGCGGCGGGCGCAGCAGCCTGAAGCGGTTTGCTTGGGGGGGGAGATACTTCGGCAGTCCGGGCCAAATCCTGCAGGCGGCGCTCGGTATGCAAACGCTGCCGAATGAGATCCAGGGCAGCAGTCAGTTCCTTAAGATTGATGGGTTTGCGAACCCAGACCGCATTATGGAGCTGCTTTTCGCTGACGGACAACACCACGGCTGGGGCATGAAATTTCTCCCGAAATTTCAACCACAACTGCATGCCACCAAGACCATCGAGGTCAAAGATCGCGGCCTCGGCGCTGGTTTCAGGTGCAAGCTCGCAGGCACTGCGGGCTGGCCCTTGGAAAAACATCTCCAGGGTGCTCTGGGCGCGTGCGTCCAGACCCTGCAAGGTGATTTTTAGCGCACCATCAGTTCCCGTGCCGGGAACGCGGGGGGGGGGGTAAATTACCATTATTATTCATTGCCCTGCCACTTAAAATAGAGTTGAATTTCGCAAGCGGTTAGCTCATGTCCAGCTTGGCGGCAACACAGTCCGATGGCTCAGCAAGAATGCACGCATGGTCGCCTGACGCGCCTGGTCTCGGGTGTGGTGATAAATCTCCAGTAACGCCGTTGCCAGGGTATCGTCCTCAGGTGTCTGCCGCAAAGCCGCCTCCAGGGCGTCGCACGCAGCATCCACCTGGCCATATTCCAAATAAGCCTGCACTTCTGCCTGCACATCATGGTAGCGTGTGACCCGTTGCTCCAGCCTGCGTATCAGTTCATGGGTGCCAGTGTAACCGTAAGGCAGCCGGGCGTATTTGATCGAGATCAAGTTGGGCTGCCAGGGCTTGAAACCCAGATGCAGATAGCGACGGAAAAAGCTGACCAGCGGGCCGGGCAGACGCGGTGTGGCCAGTTGCAGCAGATGTTGTTTGAGTGCATTGCCCTGGGGTCCCAGGGCGATATACAAATCGACCAGGGCACCGGGGAGTTCGGCGCTACGCCCCTGATCCAGCAACAACAGAATGCGCTGGGTATGGCTGCGCAGATCCGCAGGGCTGGCGACGATGCGATGTTCCAGGTAGGCCAGGGTGGTTTGGGGACAGCCTCGCAGGCGCAGCTTCGGGTTGTTGGCTACAGCGAAGTGCGCCTCGCCCGCTCCGAGGAGGGGTGGAGTCGCGCCAGTGGCGGTAATCAAGGTGACTGAGGGCATGTGAGGTACCGGCCTTTGATACAGCGTCCCACCGGTATAGTGGTTTTTTTCAGGAATGCAACCCCTGCGCCTACGCCCGGCTGCAACTCAAAGGATGCGCAGTGCGCCCGGTTCGTTGCCGCCTACGGTGCAGGTTCCGGATGCAGGGCGTTGACGGCAGCGGCCAGATCGACCAGCAGGGTGCGGATCTGGGCAGTGTGGAGTTTGAATGCGGCCTTGTTGACGACCAGCCGGGCGGAAATATCCTGAATCAGGGCCAATGGAACCAGCCCGTTGGCGCGCAGGGTGCCGCCGCTGCTGACCAGATCCACGATGTAATCGGCCAAACCCACCAGCGGGGCCAGTTCCATTGAACCGTACAGCTTGATGATTTCCACCTGCACACCTTGGGCGGCGTAATAAGCCTGTGTCAGGCGGACATATTTGGTGGCCACCCGGATTCTGTCCGTGGGAATGGCTGCCCCGGCCACCCCGGCCAGCATCAGCCGACAGCGCCCGATGCGTAAGTCCAGCGGCTCATACAAGGTCTCACTGGCATATTCCCGCAGGGTATCCACCCCGACCACGCCGAGTTGGGCCGCGCCGTGAGCCACGTAAACCGGGGTATCCGTAGCCCGCACCAGCAATAATTGCAACTCGGGGTTGCTGGTGGGAATGATGAGTTTGCGCGTGGTATCCAGATCTTCGGTGGGTGTGATGCCTGCGTGGGCCAATAGGGGCAGGGTTTCATCCAGCAGGCGGCCTTTGGACAGAGCAAGGGTCAACATGGGTCTTTCCTAACTGTGGACACGGCGGATG
This sequence comes from uncultured Gammaproteobacteria bacterium, assembly GCA_964398665.1. Lineage (GTDB taxonomy): Bacteria > Pseudomonadota > Gammaproteobacteria > CAYNNN01 > CAYNNN01 > CAYNNN01. The sequence continues at coordinate 4,327 of CAYNNN010000044.1, forward strand.
CGGGCGCCCAGTTGGGCCAGTTTTTCTTCAATACGCTCATAGCCCCGATCAAGGTGATAAATCCGTTCAATACGTGTTTCGCCCTGGGCAGCCAGCCCTGCCAGCACCAGACAGGCCGAAGCACGCAAGTCGGTAGCCATGACCGGTGCTCCGGTCAGTTGGCGGATGCCTCGGCTGATCACGGTATTACCTTCGATGCGCAGGTCAGCGCCCATACGCTGTAACTCCGGGATGTGCATGAAGCGGTTCTCAAACACGGTTTCGGTGATCATGCCCACCCCCTCGGCGACGATGTTCAGGGCGGTGAACTGAGCCTGCATGTCGGTGGGAAAGGCCGGATGGGGTGCAGTACGGATATTCACCGCCTGCGGGCGTCTGCCGCGCATGTCCAGCTCGATCCAGTCCGGGCCGCAGTCCAGCCTGGCGCCAGCCTCCTGGAGTTTCAGCAGCACGGCTTCCAGCAGTTCCGGTTGGGTATTGCGCAGTTTGACATGCCCGCCCGTGATGGCGGCACCGACTAAAAATGTCCCGGTTTCAATGCGGTCAGCCAGCACCTCATAATGGGTGCCCTGCAATTGGGGTACGCCTTCGATAGTCAGGGTGTCGCTGCCGATACCCTGAATCCGGGCGCCCATTTGCACCAGTAGCCGGGCCAGGTCGGAAACTTCCGGTTCGCGGGCGGCATTTTCGATCACGGTGGTGCCCTGCGCCAGGGTGGCTGCCATCAGGATATTTTCCGTCCCGGTGACCGTCACGCGGTCAAACAGGATATGGGCGCCGTGCAATCGGGAGGCACGGGCGTGGATATAGCCACCCTCGACTTCGATTTCAGCGCCCATCTGGGTCAGGGCGCGCAGGTGCATGTCTACAGGCCGGGCACCGATGGCACAGCCGCCGGGCAGCGAGACTTCTGCACGACCGTAGTGGGCCAGCAGTGGTCCCAGCACGACAATGGCGGCGCGCATGGTTTTGACGAGTTCGTAGGGCGCACGCTGGTGATGCAGCGGCCGGGGGTCCACCTCGATGACCATACGCTCGTTGAGGGTGCATTCGGCGCCCAGATGGCCCAGCAGTTCCAGCATGGTGGTGACATCGCGCAGGTGCGGGACGTTGCCAATATGCGTCGGGGTATCCGCCAGCAAGGCGGCAGCGAGTATGGGCAATACGGCATTCTTGGCCCCGGAAATCCGGGTTTCGCCCAGGAGCGGCGTGCCCCCGTCCAATAATAATTTATCCATCGGCAGGTGATACAGTGAGGGTAAAAAGGCTTGCGACCTCGCTCAGTTGGGCCAGCGCCCGCAGAGCGGGGGGCGGATTGTGCAGGGCCAGGGATTGGGGGCGGCGGGCTGCCTGGGCATGTAGTTCCAGCAGGACGGCCAGCAGGGCAGTATCCAGTTGTGTCAGGCCCTGTAAATCCAGTGTGAAGGTCTGTTGGGCGTCGCTGTGCTGCAAAGCCTGCCGCAGTTGCTGGTACAACCCGGCAGCATTGGCAAAGTTCACCCGGCCTCCCAGGGTATGGTGGTTGGCCGTGTGCCTGCTGAGACTGAAGGTGTTCAAGGTTTGGGGGTGGCAGTCTGGTTAAACAGGAATTTGCTTACCAGATCTTCCAGGACCAGGGCCGATTGGGTCAGGGTCAGGGTCTCGCCGGCCTGTAGGGTTTCCGGTGCGCCGCCGGGTTCCAGACTGATGTATTGCTCGCCGATCAGTCCGGCGGTACTGATTTTGGCGCTGGTATCCCTGGGCAGGTTACGGTAGCGCTGCTCAATGGCCAGCGTCACCACGGCTTCAAAGGTCTGGGTGTCCAGGGTGATGCTGTGTACCCGGCCCACGCGTACCCCGGCCAGGGTTACAGGCGCACGCACTTTGAGGCTGCCGCTGTTTTGAAACCGGGCCATGACGGTGTAGGTGTCACCGCTTTGCAGGCTGGTGAAATTGCTGGCTTGCAGGGCCAGGAAGAACACGGCGGCCACGCCCAAAAGGACAAACAGGCCGACGGCGATTTCAATCAGGCGGGTGGCGTCTTGCATCAGTCAGTTCCCAACATCAGGGCAGTGAGGACAAAATCCAGGCCCAGCACGGTCAGCGAGGCATTGACCACGCTGCGGGTGGTCGCCCGACTGACACCTTCGGCGGTGGGCAGGGCGTCATAACCTTCAAACAGGGCAATCCAGGTCACGGCGATACCAAACAACAGGCTTTTGAACAGGCCATAGGCGCTATCGAGGTGCCAATCCACCTGCGCCTGCATCTGACTCCAGAAACTGCCCGCATCCACGCCCAGCAGACCTACGCCGATGATATGGCCGCCGAGGATGCCGGTAGCAGAAAACAGGGCGGCCAGCAAAGGCATGGCCAGAATTCCGGCCAGCAGGCGTGGGGCCACGATACGCCGCAACGGGTCTATGGCCATGAGTTCCAGACTGGCCAGTTGATCAGTGGCTTTCATCAGGCCGATCTCTGCGGTCAGGGCGGAACCGGCCCGCCCGGCAAACAGCAATGCTGCGACTACCGGACCCAATTCACGCACCAGGGACAGGGCGACCAGCGTGCCCAGGGTATCGGCGGCGCCGAACTTGACCAGGGTATAATAACCTTGCAGGCTCAAGACCATGCCCACAAACCCCCCGGCCACCAGGATGATCGGCAGCGACAACACGCCACTCAGATAGAGCTGGCGCACGCTCATGCGCCAGTGCCACAACGCGCTGCCCAGGCCCGGCAAGACGCGCAGCAGGAATAACTGGGCGCGACCCAGGCGGGCCAGAACATCCAGCAGGTGCTGGCCCAGGGTACGGAGCCAGTTCATCAGTGCAGCAGCTCGCTGGCCAGCGGTGGGGCTGGATAATGGAAGGGCAGTGGTCCGTCCGGCTGGCCTTGTAAAAATTGCTGCACCCAGGGTGATGGATGTTGCAGCACCTCGGCGGGGCTACCCTGCGCCAGCACCTGACCTTCGGCCAGGACATAGACCCGGTCGGCAATGGCACAGGTTTCGCGCACATCATGCGAAACGATGACGCTGGTCAGTCCGGCCGCGTCGTTCAGGGCGCGGATCAGTTTGACCAGAATGCCCATGGAAATCGGATCTTGACCGGTGAAGGGTTCGTCGTACAACACCAGCATCGGGTCAAGGGCCACAGCACGCGCCAGCGCCACGCGCCGGGCCATGCCCCCGGAGAGTTGATGCGGATACAAGGCCTGGGCACCGCGCAGACCGACGGCCTGAAGCTTGAGCAGCACCAGACGCCGGATCAGGCTGGCGGGCAGGCGGCTGTGTTCCCGTAGCGGCAGGGCCACATTGTCAAAGACATTCAGATCCGTGAGCAGGGCATTGCTTTGAAACAGCATGCCCATCTGCATCCGCAACTGGTACAGGGCCGGGCGCGAGAGTGTGGCCAGATTTTGGCCTGCCAGGGTGACGGTGCCGGCCTGAGGCTTGAGCAGCCCGGCCAGCAGATGCAGCAAGGTGGTCTTGCCGGTTCCGCTAGGGCCGAGGATGGCGGTAACCTGACCCTGGGGAATATCCAGGCTGAGTCCGTTCAAGATCACCCGATTGTTGCGGTACAGCCGTACCCCTTGCAACTGGGCCAGGGTTTCGGGCGTCTGGGCACGCAACAAATGGGCATACATGGGCGGATGCAGGGCGGCAAAAAGGCCACCATTCTAGCAAAATCAGCAGGCAATGCCTAGCAAGCCTGCAAGGGTGATGGCGGTGCGCAAGCTGGCCAGATCCTCGAAAAAACAGCCTGATGCCGCCTGTTGGGCGGCCTGTTCCAGCAAAAGCCGCAGTTCGGAAGGTGCCCAGGCGCCAGGTAACCGTAGCAGTGCTTGCGGCGGCAGGACTGGCAGCGGGGCGTGGGCCGTCAGCACACGCAAGGGGTGTTCAGGCGGGCCAAAAACCCCGCCCAGGCGTGCATCCAGGCACTGCCATTCCGGAGCCGGCGGTGTGGGCCGATACAGCCGGAAGTCCGCGTGGGTTTCGGCCTGCACGGCTTCGGGCGTCAGCAGAGTCTGCTCATCAGCCAGCGCGCGAAACTCGTTGCCGTAAAACGCCAGCTGCCAATCAGCGGGCAGGTCTTCGGGGTAAAACCCGCTGGCAGCCGCTGGCAAACCCCAGTGCCCCAAATCCAGACGCCGAACGTTACTCAAGGCACCGTCCACTGCACCAGGCCGGTGTAGGCGGTCACCAGCACCACCAGACCAAATGCGATCCGGTAAATGACAAAGGGCGTGAAGTTATGATGAGCCACGTAGCGGATAAATACCCGCACCGCCAGCAGCGCGCTGAGGAAAGCGGCGACGAAGCCGAGCGCAAACATGGGCAGGTCACCCCAGGCCAGCAGATCCCGGTGTTTGTACAAATCGTACAGGGTAGCCATGCCCAGGGTCGGCACGGCCAGGAAGAAGGAAAATTCGGCAGCGGCCTTGCGGGATAAGCCCAGCAGCAGGCCGCCGATGATGGTGGCGCCGCTGCGGGACGTGCCCGGAATCAGGGCGGCGCATTGGGCCAGACCCAGCCAGAGTGCATCAGGCCAGCGCAGTTCATCCACCTCGGCGATTCGCACCTGATGCTGACGCTGTTCGGCCCAATAGATGATCAGCCCGCCGATGATGAAGGCCAGAGCAACCGGGACGGGAGCAAACAGGTGCGCCTTGATGGCGCTACCCAGGAGCAGGCCCAGGATGGCAATGGGCAAAAAGGCCAGCAACAGGTTCAGGACAAAGCGCCGGGCGCCGGGGTCATGGCGTAGCCCAGTGGCCACACCCAGAAATTTGGCCCGATATTCCCAGACTACGGCCAGGATGGCACCACTCTGGATCGCAACTTCAAAGACTTTGCCCTTGGTATCATTGAAGCCGAGCAAATCTCCAACCAGAATCAGATGCCCGGTGCTGGAAATCGGCAGGAACTCGGTCAGACCCTCGACGATGCCCAGGATCAGGGCCTTGAGCAGCAGCCAGCTATCCATTTAACGCACAGCCCAGCAGCTGCGGGTGCGTTCCGGCTGGAACAGTTCCAGCAATTCCTGCTGCACGGCGGGGGCGCCGGCAATGATGTGCCCTGTCCCCAGACAATTGTCTTCTCCGTTGAAATCACTTATAAATCCGCCTGCTTCCCGTACCAGTAGCAGGCCCGCTGCCATATCCCAGGGCTTCAGGCCGGCTTCCCAAAAGCCATCCAGACGCCCGGTGGCTACATAGGCCAGATCCAGGGCCGCAGAACCTGCCCGGCGGATGCCGGCTGTCAGCGGCAACAGGCTGGTAAACATATTCATATAACTTTCCCGACGTTCAGGATCGCTGGCCAGGCTGCGGTAAGGGAACCCGGTGCCGAGCAAGGCGCCATTGAGCCCCTGCTGGCGCCGGATGCGCAGGCGGCGGTTGTTGAGGACTGCACCGGCCCCGCGCGAGGCGATGAACATCTCGTTACGCAGGGGGTCGAACACCACGGCGTGCTCCAGCCTGCCGCGCACCTGAATGCCGATGGAAACCGCAAACACCGGAAAGCCATGCAGATAATTGGTAGTGCCGTCCAGTGGGTCGATGATCCACAACGTTTCCGCATTGGGAATGTCGGTACCTTCCTCGCCCAGGATGCCATGTTCCGGGTAAGCTTTTTGCACGGCTTCAACAATGGTGCGTTCACATAGCCGGTCAACCTCGCTGACGAAATCGTGCTGGCCTTTATCTTCGATTTTCAGGTTGTCGATACGCTCCAGATAACGGAGCATCAGATTGCCGGCAGTCTGGGCGGCCCGGCTGGCGACGGTGACAAATGGGTGCGACATGGTGAAACGGGTGTTCAGGGCGTCAAGGTGCGCTAGAATAGCAGAGTTTCGGGCGCGCGGGCGCGCTGTTTGCAATAGTGGGGTAAATCATGAAAAAATTTAATGGGTTGGTAGGGCTTCTTGCCTGCCTTCCGATCCTGGCCTGGGCACATGGTACCGGACACGGGTTATCGGGCTGGGCTGCCGGGTTCGAGCATCCCTGGGGGGGGCTGGATCATCTGCTGGCCATGCTGGCGGTGGGTCTGTGGGCTGCACAACAGGGCGGGCGGGCCGTGTGGGCCGTACCTGGTACCTTCGTCACGCTGATGCTGTTGGGTAGTGGGCTGGCCTGGCTGGGGTTGACCTTGCCTTACGTCGAAGCCGGGATTCTGGCCTCGGTGCTGATATTGGGGCTGGTGCTGGTGGCTGCACTACGTGTGCCGCTGGGCCTGAGTATGGCGCTGGTGGCCCTGTTTGCGCTGCTGCATGGCCATGCCCACGGCACAGAACTGCCGCTGGCAGCAGGGGCCTGGAGCTATGCCCTGGGGTTTGCGCTGGCGACTGCCCTGTTGCACGGCATGGGCGTGGGACTGGGTTTGCTGGCGCGCCAGTGGGCGCTGGGTATGTTGACCCGCTGGGCCGGTGGGCTGATCACGCTGGGCGGCTTGTATCTGGTCTGGGGCTGAACGTGTTGCCGGTGCGCGTCGTGTTGGTCGAGCCTACGCATCCGGGCAACATCGGCGCGGCGGCACGGGCCATGAAAACCATGGCCCTGACCCGGCTTGCGCTGGTACGCCCCCTGCGTTTCCCGCATGCCGAAGCCAGCGCACGCGCCGCCGGCGCCGATGATGTCCTGCATCAGGCCGGAATCTACGACCATCTGGCCGCAGCGGTAGCCGATTGCAGCCTGATTCTGGCCACCACTGCCCGCAGCCGTACCATTCCCTGGCCCACTTACACGCCAGCCGAAGCGGCCGCGGTGGTGGCCCGCGCCTTGCCGGGGCCGGTAGCGCTGGTATTTGGCCGGGAGCATTCCGGGCTGACCAATGATGAACTGCTGCTGTGTCACGGTGCCATCACCATTCCAACCCAGCCCGAGTTTCGCTCCCTGAATCTGGGGGCTGCGGTGCAGATTGTCAGTTATGAGCTTTATCAGCGCCTGCACACGCCGGTCATGCCGACGCTGGCACCCAGCCAGCAGCCTGCCCCGGCAGACGAGGTGGAAGCCTTGTTTGCCCATCTGGAACGGGCTTTTATCCAAGTGGGGTTTTTTGACCCGGAAAAGCCTCGGCAAACGCTGCGGCGGGTGAAAAAGATCCTGCTCAAGGCGCAACTGGACCGCAGTGAGGCGCAATTGCTGCGTGGCTTGTGCCGGGCCCTGGAACGCCAGGGGCCTCAGTAGTAAGGCGCCACGCCGGACCCAGCCTTGCCCAGGCCCTGCACCGGACTGATGCCAGGACGAACCGGCATCCCGGTGCCTGCCTGTTGTTACGGCACCTGTTCCGATCCCGCCGCTGGCGGGCCGGGGCCAGCATCTAGCGCCGACTGGGCAGGTTGCTGGTACCGGCGGGGAAGGCCGGAACCGGGGTCACGGGTGTGGGTGCGCTGCCGCCGGGAGTCGTGGATTCGGGATTGGCTGGCAGGGTATCCAGATCCAGTTCGATTTCTGTCACCCCTGTGGGGAGGGCGGCCAGATCGTTGGGACTGTCCGGCAACGCCAAACCATCTGGCAGCGCATCGCCTGCGCTGATTTTGCCATACAGCCGGACCGCGAATTTATACTTGCCCAGGTTGAACAGGTTGAAACGGTAGGGGACGGTCGCACATTCCGAAGGTGCCAGGGTACCATCGGCGTAACCAAAGGCTTGTCCTGTTGTGGGGATGACCAGTTCTGCGCCAATGCCGCCTGCGCGCCACTCGGGCGCAGTCAGCAATTTGTCCAGCGCCAGGTTATCAAGATTCAACACATTGCCCTGGGTAATCCGGATGACGCGCGTCCGCAGTTCGCTGAGCGTCTGTCCCCCGTGGACGACGTTGCAGTATTTGGTATCGAACTGGTACAGCGCCTCCAGACCCGAGGGCTTGACGCTGGTTATCGCGGAAGCCATTGTCAAGATGAAATTGTTGGTTGTGACTCCACCCACAAACTTGCTGGTCAAGTCAATCAGGCCGTCACTATCCAGGCGGCCCAAGGCAACGCTACGGCTGCTATCGGCCGCATTGACGGAGCTGCAGGTGCCAAACCCGCCAGACCCATTGTTCAGGCAAAGCCTTTCCACGGTGGAGGATGCGTTGGCCACCCAGACATCGGCGTAGCTGTCGTTGTTCACATCCCCCAGCGCAATGGCCAGACTACTGTCGCCGATGGTGTTGAAGCCCACACAACTGCTGAAATTGCCGCCACCATCGTTCAGGCAGCGTACTTCGCCGGTGACAAGACTGCTGTTTGCAATGACGACATCCAGATCACCATCATTGTCCAGATCACCCAGTGCCAGCCCGGTACTGTCATCAGCTACATTGAAACTGACGCAACTGGCCAGGTTCCCCGCCCCATCGCCGAGACAGCGACGTTCCGGTTGCGGCGACACCCCGCCACCATTGGCAAACACGGCGTCCAGGTGTCCATCGCCGTTGATATCCCCCAGTGCCACGGCGTAACTCGGATCAAGCTGGTTGATGTCCAGACAGCTGGTGAAATTACCCGAGCCATCGTTCAGGCATCGGCGGTCGGACTGGCTGCTGCCGTTGGCGAGCACGACATCCAGATCGCCATCCCCATCCAGATCCCCTAGGGCCACCGAAAAGCTGCCGTCAATCTGGTTGAAGGTGGTACAGCCGCTGAAGTTGCCACTTCCGTCATTGAAACAGCGCATGTCTTCAGTGCCATCCGCAATGATGACATCCAGATCGCCATCCCCGTCCAGATCCCCCAGAGCCGCTCCGTTATCACCATCCAGCACCGTGTTGAAGTCCGCACAGCTCATGCCGCCGGAGCCGTTATTGAGGCAGCGTCGTTCTGGTGCGCTGGAGCTGACTACGACGACATCAGTGGTGCCATCACTGTTCAAGTCACCTAGGGCTACGGCACGACTGCTGTCATTGGTATTGAAGTCATTGCAGCCAAATCCTCCCGTGCCGCTATTGAGGCAGATACGCTCTCCGGGCGCTGCCCCCAGGTTTGCAACCGCAGCGTCCAGCGCCGCTTTACCCCGTACGGTGGGCACTGCACCATAACCCCACGCCAGCTGCGGCAGGGTGGCCAAGGCGCCCCAGAGGGCCAGTGCGGAAACGTGTACGGTCAGAAGACGGGGGGCAGAGAACATGGCGTGAATCTCCGGGAAAGGCATACAGGGCAGTGTAGCAGGCCAGCATGTTCTCCACCAGCCTGATCTACCCGGTGCTTCCAAGCAATCCAGTACGTTGGGGATTGCTTAGAACAGGATATGCCCGGTTACAAAAACACTGCCGCTGCGTTCCAGTTGCACCCCGTTAAAATCGCTCCAGACCGGGTGCAGGTACTCCAGGCCCAGTTGTAATCCGCCCCACTGGCTGCTGATTCCCAGCCCCAGGTCCGCAAAGCGGCCACCGGTATTGGACGCAAAATCCATCGGGCCAGCCCCGGCGGTAGCAGCCTCGCCCTTGAGGGCACCTTGCACCGTATAGACGCCGCGCAGACTGAATTGCACCTGTGTTGCCAGCGGCCAGGTGTGCCAGGCGGTAGCGCTCCAGCCGTGTCCCAAGCGGTACCCGGACGCATTGCGGTCTTGCAAGCGCCAAACACCCTGCACCTGCATCCCCCAGGCATCGGTCTGATAGCTCACACTGGGCCACAAGTCCCAGGTACCACTGCCCAACTGCATGTCGTAATGGCTCAAGTTGCCTTGTGCCTGACCTGCGAGCGGGCGCAGGCGTTCCTGCACGGAACCGGTCGGCAGGCTCAGCCCCAGCCCCACCTGCCACGGGGTAGCCCCGTGCCAATAAGCCGCCAACAGGGTATCGCCCAGCCCGCCGGTTTGATGGCTGGCGTTGAAATGGTGCTGATGCGCGCTGCTTGCGTCGGCACCGTCTAGTTGACGCAAGCGCATGTCCATGTTGACGAATTGTGGCATTAGCATCAGCGTAAGCTCAGCACTTGGAGCATACATCAGCTCCAGCATTTGCATCTGCATCTGCATCCGTTCCGGGGCCAGGGCGCAGCGCTCAGGGGCGCAAGCACTCGCCACCACCGCCGCGTCCGTCACGGCCAATTGTCCGGCGTACAGGTCCCCTTGGGCTTGCTGCTGCATCAGCCGATAGCCCAGCATCCCCCGTCCCGCCGCTAACCGATGCCCGGCCATCAGCCCGGCAGGCAAAGAGCCGTGCGTATGGGTGGTTTCAGACATTGCGCTAAACGGCTGATCTAGGGCTAGGCTCAAGCCCACGTCCAGACTCCAGGAACTAAAATCAGCGTATTGTTCTGCCGAATCATCGGCCTGACGCTGGGCGTAATTCAACCCAGCTTGGAGTTCCAGCCCGCTGGGCAAGCGTTTGCGCACCGTCAGCCCCGCTTCCCAGCGGCTGAAAGCCGCCAGCCGGGGGTCACTGGCAAACTGTTCAGGCAAGGCCGTGTAGCTGAAGGCTTGCAGTTGAGGTCTGGCACCCACCGCGTCCGCATCCACGCTCTGACCCGCCGCATCCGTCAGCTCGCCCTGCGCATCCCGAAAATACGCCGTTCCTTGGGCATCTACCCAGACTTCCCGGCCTGCGGCATCCAGCACCGGGCTGCGGTAACGCTGCCAGGTCAGCAGGTAAGGCTGGTAAAACTCGGCGGCGGTCTGGGTGTAGTAGCGCAGGCGTGGGGTCAGCGTCCAGCCCTGCCCAAGAGTTTGCAGCCATTGCAATTCCAGGCTGTGGCTGCGAATCGCCCAATCATCCTGGGTATGGCGATAATCCAGATGCAAGGCGGCCTGGTGCTCAGGGAAAGCGTGGGCGTAGTGCAGGCCCAGGCTCCACTGGTCGCGCTGGTCAGGACGTTGTTCCAACACGGCCCGGCGATCCGCTTCCAGGACACTTTGCCCCTGCTGGACCGGGTCCAGAAACAGCACCGTCACCGCCCGGTAGGGTTGTTCCAGCAAGCCCTGACTACGCTGCCAGCCACCCGAAACCCGCAGCCAGGCGTGCTTATGTAACACCTGCGTCAGGCTGGCGCCCAGGGTCCATTCTTCACGCACCCCCCGCCAGTAGGTGCCCGTCGGGCTTACATCCAGGGCAGCACCGCGCTTGTCCAGATAGGGTGTGACTTCGGGGTCTAGTGCGGCCTCAACTTGGCCGTGGGCATAGCCCAGATTGGCCTGTAGTTGGGTCAACGCCCCTGCCAGCACGGGTTCCAACTGCAGGTTCAACGCCTGAGACTGGTAGTCCGGCTCATCGGACAGTCCCAGATTCAGACCCCAGTGCCAGTCTTGGTTGCGCTGCTGGAAGTTCAAGTCGAGCTGCTGGCGAATTTCGGGGGAAGCCCCGGTGAGAATTAGGGTGTTGCGGGTGTTCAGCGCACCCGCTTGCCCGGTGTGCGGGTCACGTTGCAGTGGGCGCAGGTGGGCATCTAGCAGCACCGAGCCATTCAGCAGCGGGGATGCCCCGACCACCACGCCCGCGTCCAGCAGTGGCCGCTGCGCCTCAGCCGCCTGCGGCGCAGTGGCAATCGGCGTGGCACCGGACCAGACATCGCTGCTGAAGCTCAAACCCCAGGTCTGCGCAGCACTTGTCCACGTGCCCTGTACGCGCAGGGTTTCCACCGTCAGCGGTGTCAGGTTCTCAGTATCGGGCCGCTGTTCCTGGTAGTGGCTCAGTTGACTGTCCAGGGTCGCGGCCACACCGGGCAAGGCCAGCGCGGCACTGAGCAAGGCCAGATAAGCAGGGGTGGTGTTCACCCTAGTAGCAGCCACACGGCGGACCACCCGTAGCCACGGCAGCCCGGCCCCCAGCTTCCCGGCTATCTTGAATATGCGCCCGCTGCGCGGCAGCCAGTGGCTCTGGCGTCAGGGCCAACTTGGGGTCAGCCAGGGCGCCGCGTTCCCACAGCGGCACCGGGGCACAGCCCCCCAGACTCAACAACACCAGCCCCAACCAGGCGCGTTTCACTGCACCTGCCGAGCCACCGCATCGGTTCCCGTATGCACCCCGGTGGCCGTCAGACAATGATATTCCAACTCGACGGTTCTGGCCCCAGCGGCGGTCTTGTTGATCAGCAGGCGATACACCCCTTCCCCGGCATTGAGCTGAACCGCTGGACCAAAATCCGCATCCCCCACGCCAGGGTCACTGGTGTTGGTGGCGCTATTACCCTTTTGCAGTTGCAAATTCACCAGCAGACCCGCGACCGGTGCGGACAGGTCCTTGATGCGGGCGTACAGCGCGGCCGCCGCGCCGTTACCGTCATCAAAACAAGTGATATCGGCATACACCGTGGCATGGGGATTGCCGCCTGCCGGGTCAAAGGTGCCTGCCACACTGTGGGCCAGGGCCAAGGGGCTGGCCAGTAAGCACCCTAGCCCCAGCATCGCCCTCAGGGCAGCGGCCATATCTGATTACCGTCGTTGTCCACCGCAGGCATGTCCCGGTTCAATTGCGCCGCCGAGGGGGTGATTTTCACGTCAATCCCGGCCCCACATTCCGCAGGCAGGCTGCTGGTGCGCTTGATTTTCAAGGTAGCCGGGGAATTGTAGCCATCAGCGCTTGTGGCGCCGTCAAAATTCGAGCCAACCGCCGGGGTCCAGAGATTCACCGTGCCACTATCAAAACCGGCCAGACTGGTGTTTTCGCAAACGTCGGCAATCGCCACCACCAAGGTCACGCTCCGGGCACAGGAGGTGGGTTCGATGACTAGGGCATTGACACGCATCGGCACCAGACCTAAAAATCCGCTGGCCGGAACGCCCGGCCCGCCACCGGCCCACAAGCCGATGATGTTACTGCTCCCAGAGGCTGTTTTGACATAGGTCGCGTCAAACACCTCCCGACTGACCACGGCACTCAGCACATTGCCATAATTGCTGATGAAGCTGGACACCGGTTGGGTCAGGCTCTTGGGATTGGCCGTATCGGTGATGTCGCTCACCAGGGAATCCACGCCATCGGGAAACACGATGCTGGTACCGCCTACGGCATGATTATGGCCGTCGTGGTTGCAGCCGTGACCAATGACGGCAGCATTGTAGTGGCGGCTATTTTCGTTGACCTCCGGGGTCTGGAGCCGGGTATGGGCCAGGACTGCGGGCGCTGCCACCCACAACAGTCCCGCCAGCAGGGGACGGGAAATACGCATCACAACACCTCACGGGTAGAAACAGGAAGCCTTGCTTTTACCCAGCCCAACGTCACCCTGCCCGTCCCTGCGGCCAAATGCCGCAGCCTGCCCATCAGGTTGGCAGTTCCTCCGGGTAGCGGTAAATGCGCCCCTCATAATTGCGCAACAACCAGTCCCCGCCCTCACGTCCGACACAGGCCTCCGGCAGCAGGGGAATTTTACCGCCGCCACCGGGGGCGTCCACGACATAGGTCGGCACTGCATAACCCGTGGTATGGCCACGCAGGGCCTGGATGATTTCCAGGCCTTTGGCGATTGGGGTGCGAAAATGCGCGGAACCCTTGATCGGGTCGCACTGATACAGGTAATAAGGCCGCACCCGCCGCACCAGCAGGCCATGCATCAGTTGTTTCATCACCGCAGCATCGTCATTGATGTCCTTGAGCAGAACAGTCTGGCTTCCCAGGGGAATCCCGGCATCTGCCAGGCGGGCACAGCTTTCCGTCACTTCCGGAGTCAGCTCTGCCGGATGGGTGAAATGCAGGCTCATCCAGAGCGGATGATGCTTGCGTAACATCCGCACCAGCTCGCGGGTAATGCGCTGGGGCAGTACCACGGGGATTTTGGTACCGATACGGACAAATTCGATATGTTTAATCCGCCGCAGCCGGCCGAGCAGCCAATCCAGCTTGTCATCGGCCAAGGCCAGCGGGTCACCGCCGGAGAGCAAGACATCGCGTACTTCGGTATGGGCTTCCAGATAACGCAGGGCCTGTTCCCACACCGATACCCCGAAGCTGTATTCCCCGGTATTGCCCACCATGCGGGAACGGGTGCAGTAGCGACAATAAGTTGAGCAAAAAGGCGTCGTCAGGAACAACACCCGGTCGGGGTAGCGGTGTACCAGACCCGGCGCCACCGTGTCGTGATCTTCGCTCAGCGGATCGTCTGCTTCGCCCAGTCCTTGCAGGTATTCATCCAGCACCGGGATATGGGTGCGCCGCAAGGGTTCCTGTGGGTCGGTGCGGCTCATCAGGCTGGCATAATAGGGGCTAATTCCCAGGGGCAGGTGATCCTGGCGCTGCTGCATGGCGGCGCGTTCACTGGCCGAGAGCTGGAAAATCCGCTCCAGCCCCGACAGGTCGCGCAGGCGCTGGCGCACTTGCCAACGCCAGTCATTCCATTCGGCGGCTGTGGCAGTGGGAAAAAATTGACGCCGGAAACGCTGAACTGCTGGGCTGATGGGGAAACGACGCACGATGCGGGTAGGCAGTGGGATGACATTGCTCGCAGCGGGGGACGCCGGGGGTTTGGCGTCCTCCTCAACGCCCAAGGGAGCCACAGCAGCAGACGGAGGTTCTTCAAGGTTCGCCGTTACGGCGGAGATGGTCATGGGGACTCCTGAGTCGGGATGCACGTCGGAAATGCGCTTTGCCTGAAGGCGCCGCAAGCTTAGCACAGCCGCAAAAATTTTCGTTGCCATAACCTGAACGGGGCACGCTTGCCGGTGGCAGGATGAGGATGGCTGGTGCTACAATGAGCCGTCCGAATCATCAGGCCCGATAGCTTTTATCTAGGGAAAACAGGCGCTATCCCGCCCTTGCCTCCGGGCCGGGGCTTCCCGCATCAGCCCATGAGTACATCTGCCCCTGTCAGTGCCGAAGCCTGGTTATTGCCCCTGGAACAGCAGCTTTGGGCGGCTGTTGGCGCGGCTGAACTGTTTTATTTGCTGGATCGGCCCACGCTGCACTTTGTGCCGTGTGCCCCTGCGCACTGCTGCCACCTGTTGCCCTGGGAAACGTTGTGGCTGCCCTGTGCTGACCCCAGCGCATGGGTGAGTGAAAATCCGTTGCCACAGCACCCAGCCCGGCTGGCTGCCGTAGTCGGTTATCTACAAGCCGATGGCCGTACCGGCTACGGTGCTCTGCGCCTGGCCGCAGCGCCCAGGCGCATCACCGTTCAGGACACCGCTGGGTGCAATTTGCCCCATCCCCGCTGGAGTGCCCTGGCGGATGCTGCTTTTTTACATCAGGAACAAGCTGTTGTCGTGTTGGCCCTGGAGCGGCTGTTTCAGGTGCATCCTGCCTGAAATCAGGCCAAAAATTTTTTGGCCAGGATCGCCCACAGGCGCCCATTTTGCCTGATAATGCCGCTTTCCCGGCTTTTCCCCCCAAGCAACGTGGCGCAATACATCTACACGATGAACCGTCTGGGCAAGGTTGTCCCGCCCAAGCGTGAAATCCTCAGCAATATCTCCCTGTCCTTTTTTCCCGGCGCCAAAATTGGCGTCCTGGGCCTGAACGGTTCCGGCAAGTCCACCCTGCTGCGCATCATGGCCGGGGTGGATACCGATTATCTGGGTGAGGCCCGGCCCCAACCCGGTATCAAAATCGGCTATCTGCCTCAGGAACCTCAGCTTGATCCCGACAAGGACGTGCGGGGCAACGTGATGGAAGGCGTCGGCCAATTGCAAGCCCTGCTGACGCGCTTTAACCAGATTGGTGACGAGTTTGCCAATCCGGATGCCGATTACGAAGCCCTGCTCAATGAGCAGGCCCAGCTGCAGGACCAGATCGATGCTGCCGGGGGCTGGGAACTCGACCGCACCCTGGAGGTTGCTGCCGATGCGCTGCGTCTGCCGCCCTGGGATGCGGATGTCGGCAAGCTGTCAGGTGGGGAACGCCGCCGGGTGGCTCTGTGTCGCCTGCTGCTCTCCAAGCCCGACATGCTGCTGCTGGATGAGCCAACCAACCATCTGGATGCCGAATCCGTGGCCTGGCTGGAACGCTTCCTGCATGACTATCCCGGCACCGTGGTCGCGGTCACTCACGACCGTTATTTCCTGGATAACGTCGCGGGCTGGATTCTGGAACTCGACCGGGGCCGGGGCATTCCCTGGGAAGGCAATTACAGTTCCTGGCTGGAGCAGAAGGAGAAGCGCCTGAAAATTGAAGAAAAACAGGAAAGCGCTCATCAAAAGACCCTGGCCGCCGAACTGGAGTGGGTGCGTGCCAATCCCAAGGCCCGGCAGGCCAAGAGCAAGGCCCGGCTGGCCCGCTTTGAAGAACTGATGAGCCAGGAAAGCCAGAAACGCAATGAAACAAAAGAATTATTCATCCCACCAGGGCCACGTCTGGGTAATCTGGTCATCGAAGCGCAAAACCTGCGCAAAAGTTTCAATGACCGGCTGCTGGTGGACAATCTGAGCTTCTCGCTGCCCCCCGGCGGCATCGTCGGGGTCATTGGCCCCAACGGCGCGGGGAAAACCACGCTATTTCGCATGTTGCTTGGCATGGAACAACCCGACGCTGGCAGCGTCCGGGTGGGCGAAAGCGTCAAGCTCGCGGCGGTGGAACAGTTCCGCGACAAGTTGGCCGGCAATAAAACGGTCTGGGAAGAAATTTCCGATGGTCTGGACCTGATCACGGTCGGCACCGTCAGCATGCCCTCGCGGGCTTATGTGGGCCGGTTCAATTTCAAGGGGACCGATCAGCAAAAACGCATCGGGGAACTCTCGGGCGGGGAGCGTAACCGGGTGCATCTGGCCAAGTTGCTGCGCAGCGGCGGCAATGTGCTGTTACTTGATGAACCGACCAACGACCTGGATGTGGAAACCTTGCGCGCTCTGGAAGAAGCGCTGCTGGATTTTGCCGGTTGTGCGGTCGTGATCTCGCATGATCGCTGGTTCCTGGACCGTATTGCCACCCACATGCTGGCCTTTGAGGGTGACAGCCAGGCCGTCTGGTTTGAAGGCAACTATGCTGCCTATGAAGCCGACCGCAAACGCCGTCTGGGCGTGGATGCCGACCGTCCCCATCGCCTGCGTTACAAACCGCTACACGTATGAGAATCCTGCTCCTGCTCGTTCTGACACTCTGGCTGCCCCTGACGCAGGCGCAGCCCTTCGCCGAGGCAACGGCATCCTGTAAGGCACCACCCAAAGCCGTTGCCAAAAAAGCCGCCGGCAAGGCCATGATCCGAAAGGCGACCACTGCGCCCAAGCCGGGCAAGGTGGCCAGCCAGGGCCGCAGCACTGCCAGCAAGGCCACTGCACGCAAGGTAGCACCCACTCCCCGTAGCAGTGTCAGGGCAGTGCCTTCCGGGCGCGGCAAGAAGCAGCGGCTGGTTACCCGGCAACGTCCGGCAATCGGCGCGCGCCCAGCCCCCGTGGTGGTCGTGGACCCCAGCCGCCCGCCCGCCCTGCAATCGCACGCAGCGCTGGTCATGCGGCACGATACCGGAGAAATCCTGTATGCCAAGAACGCCAACGAGCCCCACGCCATTGCTTCGGTCACCAAGCTGATGAGCGCCATCGTGGCGCTGGAACAGGGTCTGGACATGCAGGAACTGGTGCGGGTCAGCGAAGAAGATGTCGATACCCTGAAAAATTCCAGCTCGCGCCTGCCGGTAGGCACCGCCCTGAGCCGGGAGGAATTGCTGACCCTGGCCCTGATGTCTTCGGAAAACCGGGCGACTTCGGCCTTGGCCCGGACTTCGGTGCCCGGTGGTCTGCCCCGTTTTGTCGCAGCCATGAACCGCAAGGCCCAAAGCCTCGGGATGCACGATACCCGGTTTCTGGACCCGACCGGGCTGAAT
>CAYNNN010000045.1:0-19235 GCA_964398665.1 uncultured Gammaproteobacteria bacterium
AGCGCAGCCCTGGCCCGCATCACATCAGAATGTGACCCGGCCCGATTTACCCAAACCCTGCGCACGGTCTTAGCCTTGGCTGATGCGTGATTATCCAGGCTGGCTGAAGCGTTACCATCAACCGGGGCCGTGGGCACGCTGGCGGATTCGCCAATGGCACACGCACCTGAACCAACAACCGTGGTTCAGCCTGCTGCTGGTCGAAGCCGAAACGGCCCGCCTGGCCCCGCTTGAACAGACCCTGCGGAGCCTGGCGGCCCAACTGTATCCACGCTGGGAAGTCCTGATTCAGGGCCGCAAGCCACCCCACTGGCGCAGCCGTTTACCGGTGCGCTGGGTGGCCGGGGGCTGGAATACCCTGTTGCAGCAGGCACACGGTGATTACTGTACCCTGCTCTATCCCGGCGACCGTCTGGCTTGCCATGCCCTGAGCGCCGTTGCAGGCGCCTTCAACGCCCAACCCGACGCCGTACTGTGTTACAGCGATGAAGACATATGGGACGACAACCCACAACAACCGCAGCTCAAACCAGACTGGAACCCTTACCTGTTTTACAGCCAGAACTATCTGGGCGCAGCCGTCTGGTATCAGCGCCGGGCCGTCCTGGCCGTCGGCGGCTTTCAACGATCCGACGCCCATACCCAGCAATTTGATTTACGCCTGCGCCTGACCCGTCAGACCCGGCCCGTACATCTGCCCTACCTGCTCTGGCATGGTACGGCTGCTGCCCCACTTCCAGACCCTGGACAGCGCGCCGCACTCCTGGGCACCTCCCAACCCACCGCCAGTCCGCAGCGCACCGGTAGCCTGCGCCTGCATTACCCGCTACCCGCAACGCTGCCACGCGTAGCCGTCATCATCCTGACCCGCGACCGGCACGATTTGCTGAGCCGTTGCATCAGCAGCCTGCAACAAACCCTGTACCCGGCCCTGCATGTGTGCATTGTGGATAACGGCAGCACCGACCCGGCCACCCTGGCGTATCTGGCCCAACTGCCCCCCGTGCTGGAAACGGCCCACCTGCGCCTGACCACACAGGTGTTACGGCAGGCTGTGCCGTTTAACTACGCAGCCCTGAACAATACCGCAGTGGCTGCGACTGACAGCGAGCTGTTGGTGCTGCTGAACAACGATATTGAAATCCTGGAACCCGGCTGGCTGCTGGAGATGATCCAGTACGCCCTGCAAGCCGAGGTGGGCGTGGTGGGCGCCAAGCTGCTGTACCCGGACTTGCGGGTGCAACATGCCGGGGTGGTCCTGGGCGTCGGTGGTGTGGCCCAGCACCGGGGCGTCGGTCTGGCCGCCGATGCCCCCGGCTATCTGGGCCGTGCCCAGGCGGTGCAAAATCTTTCAGCCGTTACGGCAGCCTGCTGGGTACTGCGCCGCGCCGTCTATGAAGAACTGGGCGGCCTGGATCCGGGTCTGGCAGTCAGTTACAACGATGTGGATTTTTGTCTCCGGGCCAGAGTGGCCGGCTATCAAATCGTCTGGACCCCGTATGCCGTCCTGCTGCATCACGAATCCGCCAGCCGAGGCGATGACGTGCGCCCGGAACATCGGGAACGGGCCTTGCGGGAATATTCCTATCTGGAGGCTCGCTGGGGGCCGACCCTCCATCATGACCCGGCCTATTCCCCCAATCTGAGCCGCGAACAAGCAGATACCCTGGCTTGCCCGCCGCGCATCCTGCCGCTATGGAAGACCGGGGGTAGCCTGTTGCCCGATGATCCACAGACTGAACTCCCTGTCTTCAGCAGCGCCGATCCCGGGACGCAGCAGGCTGACCACATCCCTGGCCGGCGACACGCGCGTTGAGGATTACCGCCGAATCGGCCAAACGGTTAGAATGGGGCTTTGCCAGGTCTGTGAGGAATGCTCATGAAACATGCGGGTACCCTGAGTGCGGTTGTCCTGTTCACGGGGCTGGGCTGTGCGCCTGCCCAGGCTTTTTTCAAATGTATGCCGATTTACGGTAACTGGTGCGGACCGGGCCATCCGGTCGTGGGCAGCTATCCGCCTGTGGTGGATGCCTTTGATGCAGCCTGCATGCGCCATGACCTGTGTACCCTGGCGACCTACGATGCCACCGGCTGTGATATCGGTTTTGTGCAGGAATTGCACGGGTTGGCAGCCCAGTACGGGGGGTTGCCACGCCCCTTGCAGTGGGCCGAGTATGTGATACGGCTTAAAGCCGGCGGTCCCTGGGGCGGTATGCCCACGCCCACCCCCTGGGATGCCCTGGGGGCGATGGATAGTCTCGCCACACCCTGCTGGTAATGGCCGGGAGCGCGGCACTGCAGCGCTTGCGCCGCTGGCTGCAGGCCCTGACTGCGCCGCTGACCCAGGATTCCGTCCAGCGGCGGAGTGCATCAGGACAGCGGCGCCGGATGCGCTGCCTGCCCGTGCAACTCTCCGGGCTGCTGGCAGTCTTTGCGGCCCTGGCCCTGCTGGGCTTGCTGTGGCCGGCTCAGGCGGCAGGCAGCCTGACCCTGCTGGGGCTGGGTGCGCTCGGCACCCTGGCCTGGGTTCATCATGCCCTGCACCGCCTTCCCAGTCGCCCGGATATCCAGGAACTGAGCGAACGGGAGCACCTGCGGCAAAAAAACCGCTCTCTGGAAATCCTGTATGAAATCGCCACGATCAGCAATGTGGCACATGATCTGGACGACTTGCTGGATCGCAGTTTGCGGCGCCTGATGGGCGCGCTGGGCGCTCAGGCCGCAACGGTCAACCTGCTGAGCGAACACGGACAGCCTCAGGTGGTCAAAACCCTGCACGCCGAATCCGGCCCGGCCCGCACACCCGACCCGACCACGCTGGGTGCTGTGGAATATGGTGGCATGGTCGGGGTACCATTGCACTACAAGCAGCGCAATCTGGGCATGCTGAATTTGTATACCGAATCCCCCGAATGGGTGGAACGTCAGGATGTGCAAAGCATGCTCACGGGCATCGGGCGGCATCTGGGTGGCGCCATCGCCCGGATGCAGCTGGAAGAAGAATCCCGCAAACTCAACATCATGCAGGAGCGCAACCGTATTGCACACGAACTGCACGATTCCCTGGCGCAAACACAAGCCAGCTTGCGGTTTCGGGTACGGATGCTGGATTCCAGCCTGCAATCCGGCGGGGGCGCACAAGCCATGCACGATCTGGAACAACTCGAGGCAATTCTGGACCAGGCGGATACCGAATTACGTGCCTTGATCGCGCACTTTCGTGCCCCGCTGGAGTCCAGTACTGCACCAGGTGCGGAATTCAACCTGCCCCACGAACTGGAAACCACACTCCGTAGTTTCCGCGAGGCCACCGGCATTTTGACCCTGTTCCACCAGCAGGGTGAATGCACCCCGCTCAGTCCCGTAATCGGCAGCGAAGTCCTGCGCATCATCCAGGAGGCGCTGGCCAATGTGCGCAAACACAGTCAGGCCCGTACGGTGCGGGTCATGCTGACGGCCCGGCGCAATCCCAATCAATGGCAGATTCTGGTCGAAGACGATGGCATCGGCATCAGCACGCCGCCTGCCCCCTCGCGGCCCGGCGAGCATCTGGGTCTGAGCATCATGCAGGAACGTGCCCAACGGATTAATGCCGAGCTGCGCATCGAGAGCGAACCCGGCGATGGAACCCGGGTCGAACTGTGCCTGCCCAAATGAGGCCCCCCGAATCGTTCATGGTGGATCGCCGCAGGGTCAGCGATGACTTGCTGGCCCTGGCGCTTGGGCATAGAATGCCGCGTTTCCCCAGCCTTACCCCCATGAACGCACCAATGCCCCTCAAGCTGCGTGCCGCTGAAGAAACCTTGCTGGCTGATTGTACCCGGCGCGCCGTGACCGGCTACCTCAGTCAGATGGGCGGACATCCACTCACCGATTTGTATGCCACAGTCCTGACCGAAGTCGAGCGCCCGCTGCTGGAAGCCACCCTGGCCCATGTCCGGGGCAATCAAAGTCATGCCGCCCAGATTCTCGGCCTGAGCCGGGGGACCCTGCGCAAGAAGCTGCTGGCTCACCATCTTATCGAAGACTGAGAATTTTCATCATGTATCCCATCCAACGCGCACTGCTCAGCGTCGCCGACAAGACCGGCCTGCTTGCCTTCGCTCGCCAGCTCCATCAACGGGGCGTGGTCCTCCTGTCTACGGGCGGAACAGCCAAGGCACTGACCGAAGCCGGCATTCCCGTGCAGGAAGTCTCCAGCTACACCGGTTTTCCCGAAATCATGGAAGGTCGGGTCAAAACCCTGCATCCCAAGATTCATGGGGGTCTGCTGGGCCGGCGCGGCGTGGATGATGCCGTAATGGCCACCCACGGCATTTTGCCCCTGGATTTGCTGGTGGTGAATCTTTATCCGTTTGGCGCCACGGTTGCCAAACCCGGCTGCACCCTGGCCGAGGCCATTGAGCAAATCGACATCGGCGGGGTCGCCCTGCTCCGGGCGGCCGCCAAAAATCACAACAGCGTGGTGGTCAGTTGCGACCCGGAAGATTACGACCTGATCCTGGCCGAAATGGAAGGCAACAATGGCGCCCTGCCCCCGCGCACCCGGCTGCAACTGGCCGCCAAGGCATTTGCGCACACGGCCGCTTATGACGGCGCCATCAGCAATTATCTCAGTGCCCTGAGCGAAACCAGCACCCAGCTGACCCCGTTCCCGCGTACCCTGAGCCTCCAGTTTCACAAAAATCAGCATCTGCGCTACGGGGAAAATCCGCACCAGGCCGCCGCGTTCTACACCGAAGCCCAGGTACGGGAACCCAGCATCGCCTCGGCCCGGCAGCTTCAAGGCAAGGAACTGTCGTACAACAACATCGCCGATGCGGATGCGGCCCTGGAATGCGTCAAGCAATTCGGTACCACCCCAACCTGCGTGATCGTCAAACATGCCAATCCGTGTGGAGTGGCACAAGCCACCGATCAGCTGACCGCCTACGAGCGGGCCTATCAGACCGACCCGGAGTCCGCCTTTGGCGGGATCATTGCCTTCAATGGCCCGCTGGACCTGGCCACGGCTCAGGCGATCCTGGCCCGGCAGTTTGTCGAGGTCATCATTGCACCCCAGATCAGTCCGGAAGCGGCCGAAGCCTGCGCGGCCAAGAAGAATGTCCGGCTCCTCGAATGCGGCTCCTGGCTGGGTCAGGCCCCGGCCCGACTGCACTATCAGCGGGTCACCGGCGGCCTGCTGGTCCAGGAGGCTGACCTGGCACTGCATCAGGAATTGCGGGTTGTGACCCGCCGCACCCCCAGCGATGCCGAGATGCAGGACTTGTTATTTGCCTGGCGGGTGGCCAAATTTGTCAAGTCGAATGCCATCGTCTATGTCCAGAACCAACGTACCCTCGGCGTGGGCGCAGGTCAGATGAGCCGGGTCAATTCGGCCCGCATCGCCGCCATCAAGGCTGAACTGGCGGGCCTGAGCGTGGCCGGAGCAGCCATGGCTTCGGATGCGTTCTTTCCCTTCCGGGACGGCATTGACAACGCCGCCGCAGCGGGTATTCGCGCCGTGATTCAGCCCGGCGGGTCCATGCGGGACGACGAGGTGATCGCAGCAGCAGATGCGCACGACATGGCCATGATTTTCACCGGCATGCGCCACTTCCGGCACTAAGCACCATGCGTATCCTCATTATCGGCAATGGCGGTCGGGAACATGCCCTGACCTGGAAACTGGCCCAATCCCCACACGTCAGCGCCCTTTACGTGGCCCCCGGCAATGCGGGCACGACCCAGGTTGCCAAAACCCGGAACCTGGCCCTGCGGGCAGATGATGTCGCGGGACTCGCGGAATTTGCCCAGACGCAAGGCATTGATTTAACTGTGGTTGGCCCGGAGGCTCCCCTGGCTTTGGGGTTGGTGGATCGGTTTCAGGCCCTGGGTCTGGCCTGCTTTGGCCCCACGCAGTCCGCAGCGCGGCTGGAAACCTCCAAAGCTTTCAGCAAGGATTTTTTTATCCGCCACCAGATTCCCACTGCCCGCTACGCCCATTTTGAGGCCCTGGAACCAGCACTGGCCTATCTGGCCCGGCAAACCCTGCCCGTCGTCATCAAGGCCGATGGCCTGGCCGCAGGCAAGGGCGTGATCATCGCCAGCACTCACGCCGAGGCCGAAGCCGCCGTGCGCGGCATGTTGACCCAGGCCCAATTTGGCGCCGCAGGCAATCGGGTCGTGATCGAAGAATATCTGGAGGGCGAAGAAGCCAGCTTCATCGTCATCACCGATGGCATTCAGGCGCTGCCCTTTCCGGCGGCCCAGGATCACAAGCGGGTCGGCGACGCCGATACCGGCCCCAACACCGGCGGCATGGGCGCTTATGCCCCGGCCCCGGTACTGACAACCGATTTGCAGGCACGGGTCATGGCTGAAGTCATTTTGCCCACCTTGCGCGGCATGGCGGCTGAAGGCTGCCCATATCAGGGCTTTTTGTATGCCGGACTGATGCTGGGACCAGACGGACGGATCAACGTCCTGGAATATAACTGTCGGCTGGGCGACCCGGAAGCCGAGATTTTGCTGTTCGGGCTGGACAGCGACTTGTTGCCGCTGTTGCAGGCTGCCTTACAGGGCAGCCTGGACGCGCAGACCCTGCACTGGACGCCGGGGGCAGTGCTGGGCGTGGTGCTGGCTGCTGAAGGCTATCCCGGCCAGGTCAGCACCGGGGATGTCATCAGCGGGCTGGACGCCGACTGGCCCGATACCGAGGTCTTCCATGCCGGCACCCGGCTTGCTGGCGCTGAAGTGCATACTCAAGGAGGCCGGGTTCTGTGCGTCTGCGCCCGGGGCGTCGACCTGGCGCAGGCGCAACAGCGGGCCTATCAGCGGGTCAGCCAGTTGCACTGGCGTGGCCTACACTATCGTTCGGATATCGGCTGGCGGGCACTCCGTTAGCTTCCCTCCCCTGACGGAAAGCACCATGGCTCAAAAATCCCTGCAACGTCAATTTCGCAATCCTGATCTGCATTGGGTCGGTGATGGCTTTCCGGTCCGGTCTTTGTTCAGCTATCACGCCGATGCTGCTGCGCTCAGTCCGTTTTTGCTCTGCGATTATGCCCCCGCCCAACACTTCCCGCCCACTGAGATCCGGCGCGGGGTCGGCGCCCATCCACACCGGGGCTTTGAAACCGTCACGGTGGTCTATCAGGGTGCCGTGGCACACCGCGATTCCGCCGGCGGCGGCGGGCACATTGGCCCGGATGAAGTACAGTGGATGACGGCTGGCGCTGGCGTGGTCCATGAAGAATTCCATGCCGAGGATTTTGCCCGGCAGGGTGGCCTGCTGGAAATGGTCCAGCTCTGGGTCAATCTGCCCGCCGCATTCAAGATGACTGCACCACGGTATCAGGCCCTGACCCGCGCCCGGATTCCCGAAGTGATCCAGCCCGAGGGTCACATCCGGGTGATCGCCGGACAATACCAGGATCAGCCTGGCCCGGCCCAGACCTTTACCCCGATTCAGCTTTGGGATTTGCGCCTGACGGGCAAACCGCTGACCCTGACCCTGCCTGAAGGCCACACCACCCTGCTGGTCGTGCTGCGGGGACGGCTGCATGGCGGGGATGCCATCCTGCAGGCGGGCGAGGCAGGCTTGTACAGCCGCAACGGCACTACGCTGGCGCTGGCGCCCCAAGGCATGGTCACTGCCCTGTTGCTCTGCGGACAACCCCTGGATGAACCCGTGGTCGGCAGCGGGCCATTCGTGATGAACACGGCGGCAGAAATCCGTGCAGCGTTTGCCGATTATCAACATGGCCGGATGGGCCAGCTTCCCCCAGTTTCCTGACGAGATTCACCATGCCCCGCCAGATTTTGCTGACCAGCGCCTTACCCTATGCCAACGGCCCCCTGCATCTGGGCCATATGGTCGAGGCCGTACAGGCCGATATCTGGGCCCGCTTTCAACGCCTGCGGGGTCATATCTGCCATTACATCTGCGCCGATGACGCCCACGGCACTCCGATCATGCTGCGTGCCCAGCAAGCGGGCTTGACACCCGAGACCCTGATCGCCCAGATTCACGCCCAGCATCAGGAAGATTTTGCCGGATTTCAGATCGCATTTGCGCATTACCACATCACCCACAGCCCGGAAAATCAGCAGTGGGTGAACACGATTTACCAACGCCTCCAGGCCACCGGGGCCATCACCCGACGCACCATTGCCCAGGCCTATGACCCGGTCAGGGCAATGTTCCTGCCCGACCGGTTCATCAAGGGCACCTGCCCGCGCTGTGATGCCCCTGACCAATACGGGGATGGCTGCGAACAGTGCGGTGCCACCTACAGCCCCACCGATCTGAAAAATCCGGTCTCGGTCCTGTCAGGGGCCACACCGGTGCAGCGGGCATCTGAACACCTGTTTTTCCAGTTACCTCACTATCAGGAATTTCTGCACGCCTGGCTGCGCCAGCCGGGCCATGTACAGGCTGAGGTACGGCACAAGCTGGATGAGTGGTTTGCCCAAGGGCTGGCCGATTGGGATATTTCCCGCGATGCGCCTTATTTCGGCTTCACCATTCCGGGCGAAACGGACAAGTACTTTTATGTCTGGCTGGATGCGCCCATCGGCTATATCGGCAGTTCCCAGGCATTGTGCCAAAAACGCGGAGAAGCCATCGAGCGGTATTGGGCGCCCGACAGCCCCGTGGAACTGCATCACATCATTGGCAAGGACATCATGTATTTCCACGCCCTGTTCTGGCCTGCCCTGCTGCACGGCGCCGAGCTGCGCCTGCCCGACAGTGTCCATGCACATGGTTTCCTGACCATCAACAGACAGAAAATGTCCAAGTCGCGGGGCACCTTCATCCTGGCGCGGGATTATCTGGCCAGCCTGAATCCGGCTTATCTGCGTTATTACTTCGCTGCCAAACTCGGCCCGGCCCTGGATGATCTGGACCTGAACGCCGAAGATTTTGTCCAGCGGGTCAATGCCGACCTGATCGGCAAGTTTGTCAATATCGCCAGCCGGTGCAGCAGTTTCATCACCCGCCATTTCGAGAACCGCCTGGCAGATGCCCTGCCGGCGTCCCCCCTGTTTGCCGACAGCTGCGCCCTGGCCGAAACCATCGCCGCACACTATGAGGGCCACGCCTATGCGCAGGCCCTGCGCCACATCATGGCCCTGGCTGATCTCACCAACCAGTACGTTGACGCCGAAAAGCCCTGGTTACTGGCCAAACAGCCCGAACAACGCACCCACCTGCATCAGGTCTGCACCCTGGGCCTGAACCTGTTCCGCCAGCTATGCATTTACCTCCAGCCCGTACTGCCGGGACTGGTGGCCCAGGTCGAGGCCTTCCTGCAAATCCCGCCCCTGCGCTGGGCTGACCTGACCCAGCCCCTGCTGGGCCATGTCATCGCACCCTACCAGCCTCTGCTTCAGCGCGTGGACGCTGCGCAAGTAGCAGCCGTGTTTCAACCGCCTGCGCCACCGCCTGTAGCACCGGTGGCCCCGAGCCTGGAACCCGTGGCGCCGGCCATCAGTTACGAGGACTTTGCCAGGATCGATTTGCGCATCGCCCGTATCATTCAGGCCGAAGCCTTGCCGGAAGCGGAAAAATTGCTCAAACTGACGCTGGATGTGGGCGAGGCGCAACCACGCACCGTATTTGCCGGCCTCAAAAGCGCCTATACTGCGGAACAACTGACCGGGCGTCTGACCGTGGTAGTGGCCAATCTGGCGCCCCGCAAGATGCGCTTTGGGGTTTCCGAAGGCATGGTCCTGGCCGCTGGACCAGGCGGTCAGGCATTATGGTTATTACAACCCGATAGCGGGGCACAGCCGGGGATGCGGGTCAAATAAACCCAACACCCTTCTGAAACCGGAGCATTGTCCATGAATACCGCTGTATCGCATATCCTGGTCGTTGATGACAGCCCGGTCAACATTCAGGACCTGGCCCGCGCCCTGACCCCCGACCATGAGGTGCATTTTGTCACCACGGGACTGAAAGCGCTGGAATTTTCCCGCCATCATCCGGTGGACTTGATCCTGCTGGATGTGAGCATGCCGGGCATAGACGGCTTTGAAACCTGCCGCCAGCTCAAGGCCGATCTCCTGACCCGCAACATCCCGGTGATCTTTGTCACCGCCGCGCTGGAAGTTCAGGATGAGACCCTGGGGTTTGAAGTCGGTGCCGTGGACTATATCACCAAGCCCATCAGCACCCCCATCGTTCGGGCCCGGGTACGCACCCACCTGGAACTCAAGGCCCAGCGGGACAAGCTGCAACAGCTCTCCTTGCTGGACGGCCTGACCGGAATTGCCAACCGGCGCCACTTTGATGAAACCCTACAGCAGGAATGGCGCCGCAGTACCCGGCACCAAAGCCCCTTGTCCCTGCTGCTGATGGACATTGACCATTTCAAACATTACAACGACCATTACGGTCATCTGGCGGGTGATGAATGCCTGCGTCAGGTGGCCCATGCCCTGGCCACACTGATCCAGCGTCCAGGCGATCTGGTGGCCCGCTATGGTGGTGAGGAGTTCGCCATCATTTTAAGTGGTTGTGACCCGGAAGGCGCCCAGGGCCGGGCGGCCCACTGCGTGGCACAGATCGCTGCCCTGAACCTGCCTCATGCCGCTTCCTCCACCATGCCGCACGTCACCCTGAGCGTGGGCGCTGCCAGTGCCCTGCCACAACTCCCTCATCTGGCCAGCTTGCTGGTCACCCAGGCCGACCGCTGCCTGTATCAGGCCAAAGCCGCCGGGCGCAACGGCTGGGTACACGACAATCTGATCCTGTACTGAGCGCACAACCTCAATCCGGCGCCCGCGCTGTCGCCCGGCACGGGGCCGATTCTGGCTTGCTGGGTATCGCTCGATTCGTACCCCCGTTTTGCGCCCCTCATTCCCACCGGGTCTACCCACCATGCGCGAGATCTACATCAGTACCGACGTTGAAACCGATGGCCCCATTCCAGGCCCACATTCCCTGTTGAGCTTCGGATCTGCCGCATACACCCCGGACAAGCAGCTTATCTCAACCTTCTCTGCCAACCTGGAAACAT
This sequence comes from uncultured Gammaproteobacteria bacterium, assembly GCA_964398665.1. Classification (GTDB taxonomy): domain Bacteria; phylum Pseudomonadota; class Gammaproteobacteria; order CAYNNN01; family CAYNNN01; genus CAYNNN01. The sequence goes on from CAYNNN010000045.1 coordinate 11,010, forward strand.
TGGAGGGTGCAACACCCCATCCGAAGACAGCAGCGTGGTGGGCCACCCAGCCCGAAGCGTGGGCAGCATGCCGGCAAGACCTCCAGAGCCCCGAGACCGCCATGCGTGCCTATGTCACCTGGATCAGGACGCTCGCGGGCAAGCCCGTGTTTGTCGCGTATCCGGCCGGCTTCGACTTCCTGTTTATCTATTGGTATCTCATTCGCTTCACTGGAGAGAGTCCGTTCAGTCATTCAGCGCTGGACATGAAGTCTTACGCAATGGCTGTGCTGAAAACCGAATACCGCGCAAGCACCAAGCGCAATATGCCCACACAATGGTTTGACAAGCTTCCCCACACGCACGTGGCGCTGGACGATGCCATCGAACAAGGGGCACTCTTTTGCAACATGCTGAAGTTCAATCACATGGCAAGCGGCACCTGACCTGCTGCCTGCGCTTGATGGCACTTCAGCGCCGGACCCAACACGGTGCGTGAATACCGTCTGGTCAACGCTTGGCCCTATGCATGGCCGCTGCGTTTCAATGGGGAGGGGTCAAGCCCGACCCGGTGGGGAACCGAACCGGGCTTTACACAGCAGATAGGCAGGATTTATTGCAGCTGTGCCCTGTATTTCTGAGCCACTTTGGCCGGCAGCGGAATATAGCCATCTTTGACGACGACTTCCTGGCCCTGCTTGGACAATGCCAGGAGCATGAATTCCCGTTCCAGCGGGCTGAGCGGGTTGTTCGGGTGCTTGTTGATGTAGACATAGAGGAAGCGTGCCAACGGATATTTGCCCGAAATGGCATTTTCCGTGGAGGCATCAATGAACGCTTCGCCATCTTTATTGGCCAGCGGCACGCTACGCACCCCGGAGGTTTTGTAACCAATCCCGGAGTAGCCGATCCCGTTCAGGGATTCAGAAACCGATTGCACAACCGAGGCTGAACCAGGCTGTTCGTTGACGTTGTTACGGAAATCGCCCTTGCACAGCGCATGTTCCTTGAAATAGCCGTAGGTGCCGGAAACCGAGTTGCGTCCGTAGAGCTGGATCGTTGCCGTATCCCACTGGGCGCCACTCAAGCCTAAATCTTTCCAAGCATCGATCGGTGCCGGGGCACCACATTTGCGGGTGGAAGAAAACACTGCGTCCACCTGTGACAAGCTCATACCCTTGATGGGGTTGTCCTTATGGACATACACAGCCAAGGCGTCAATGGCGACCGGTATGCCCAGGGGCTTGTAACCATGTTTTTTCTCAAATGCGGCAATTTCACCGTCCTTCATGGCCCGGCTCATCGGCCCCAGGTTTGCCGTGCCTTCAGTGATCGCAGGTGGTGCGGTGGAAGAACCGGCGCCTTGAATCTGGATGTTGACGCTGGGATAGAATTTTTTGAACTCTTCCGCCCACAGGGTCGCCAGATTGTTCATGGTGTCCGAACCGACACTGGACAGGTTCCCGGACACCCCACTGGTGGTCGGTTGATACACAGGCAGGGCCGGGTCAACCTTGGCGTCCTGGGCAGCCACATTCAGGCTCAAACCCAGACCCAAAGCAAGTAATGTTAAGCGCATGGTCGCTCTCGCTGCTTGGAAAAACCGGGCTAATGTACCCTTGAGGTATGACGGGTCAAGGACTGTCAGATGACAATTCAGTGACGACCTCGATATCAGTTTCCCATTCAACCAACGCGCCTTTAGGAAAATCACAACTGAAACAACTGCCCTGCCCCAGTTCGCTGCTGATCCGCAATGGTGCTCGGTAATGCTCCAGCACATGTTTGACAATGGCCAATCCCAGCCCGGTGCCGCCTATCGCACGGGAGCGCCCGCTATCCACCCGATAAAAGCGTTCGGTCAAACGCGGCAGGTGGTCAGCCGCAATGCCGATCCCGGTGTCCTGCACGGTCAGGTGGCCACCCTGGGCATCCACCCACCAATGCACGGCGATCAGGCCACCTGGCGGCGTATATTGCACGGCATTGAATAATAAATTCCCAAAAACGCTGCGTAATTCCTCACGGTTGCCCTGCAGGCCATAATCCGCGAGTGCATAAAGGACAATCTGATGTTGAGCCATGCCACTGAGTGCCTGAGCTTCCTGACGCAGGCTGCGCAACAGCTCCAACACTGGCACCGGCTGCATCGGGGCACGCAGCTTGCTCTCCAGGCGTGCCAGCAACAGCAGGTCAGTCACGATACGCTGCATCCGTTCCGCCTGCGCCTGCATCAGGCCAATGGGACGGCGCCAGCGTTCCAGCTGTGGGTCATCACTCCGTACCAGTGTTTCCAGATAGCCGGTAAATACGGTCAGCGGGGTGCGCAGCTCGTGTGAGACGTTGGCAACAAAATCCCGGCGCAGTTGTTCAACCTGATGGCGTTCGGTCACATCGTAGGCGACAAGCAGCAGCTGGTTGCTGCCATAGGGCACGATACGCAGCAGCAAATGCTGTTCACTGCCTGATTCTGGCCCCAGCGCCAGCGGTTCGGCAAACTGCCCGGCATGGAGGTAGGCGCAAAAAGGCGGCTGACGCAGCAAGTTATCTACCCGCTGGCCAATATCGCGGGCGTAATCCAGACCCAACAGCCGTCCGGCAGCATCGTTTAGCCACTGAATCTGGAATTCCTTGTCCAGCATGACGACAGCCTCCGGCAAGGCATGGGCAGAGTTGCGAAATTGATCCAGACGCAACATCAGGCGCCGCTGGCGTTGCTGACGCCGTACTTCCAGGCGGTGCAGGCGCTCAAACACTTCCCCCCAGACACCGATGCCTTCTGGAACCCGATTGGCATAGCTACCGGTCAGCAGCCAGTATTCCAGACGATATAGCTGGTAGCCAGACCACGCCAGATAGGCCAGCAGGACGCCTGCAACCAGCAGCCAGCCCAGCCCCAGCAGCAGGCCTGCCAGCCAGCCCAGCCCCAGCAGCGCACCCAGTTGCAGCAGGGCGCGGCGCCAGAGGGTACGGCCAGGATAAGCTTTCAAACCGGCGCTTTGGCGAGACGATAACCGGTACCCCGCACCGTTTGCAGCAGGCCGGAGAGCCGGTGGGCTTCCAGTGCCAGACGCAGGCGCCGCACATGGACATCCACGGTACGTTCTTCAACCACCACATGTCGGCCCCAGACATGATCCAGCAGCTGGCTGCGGGTGTAGACCCGCTCCGGGTGCTGCATGAGGAAATGCAGCAGGCGAAATTCGGTGGGAGCCAGGTTCAGGATCTGGCCCGCTGCCGTGACCCGATAACTCACGGGGTCCAGACGCAACCCGTCCACTTCCAGCACCGTTTCCGGCAAGTCCGCCGTGGTGCGACGCAATACGGCCTGGACCCGTGCCAGCAACTCGCGAGGCGAAAACGGTTTGCTGACATAATCATCAGCGCCGGCATCCAGACCCCAGACCCGCTCGGTTTCGTCCCCCCGTGCCGTAACCATGATGACGGGCAGGCGCCGGGTCGCTTCGGTACGCCGAATCCGGCGCAGCAATTCAATGCCGCTCTCATCAGGCAGCATCCAGTCCAGTAATACCAGGCTAGGCATTTCCTGCAGGATGTTGCTCCAGGCCTCCGCCACCTTGCCCGTTTCTACCGGTATCAAACCGGCCTCGCGCAGGCTCAAGGCCAGCAGCTCGCGGATGGCCACTTCATCTTCTACCAATAAAATCCGCTGACTCATCAACGCTTCGCCTGAATGGTCCGGGCTACCTGTTCCAGGTTGGTATGTCGAATGTCCTTGCCGTGGACCAGATAGACAATGTATTCGCAGACATTGCGGGCGTGATCGCCGATACGTTCCAGGGCGCGGGCCGACCACATGACATCCAGCACGGTGGAAATGGAGCGCGGGTCTTCCATCATGAAGGTGATCAACTGGCGCATCAGGGCTTCATATTCCTGATCGACATTGGTATCTTCCCGTGCCACACTCAGTGCGGCGGTCGTATCCAGCCGGGCAAAGGCATCCAGCGCATCATGAACCATATGCTGAACCCGCGCACCCAGCGGCTGCACGCCTGCGGTATAGCGCACCCAACGATCCCCCCCCTGTGCCAGATGCAGGGCCATGCGGGCGACCTTTTCGGCTTCATCACCCATGCGTTCCAGATCGGTGATGGTTTTGATCACCGCAACGATCATGCGCAGATCGGAAGCGGTCGGCTGACGCCGGGCCAGAATGCGGGTGCATTCCTCGTCTATGGTCACTTCCAGAGAATTGACCCGGTAATCGTCCCGCACCACCCGTTCTGCCAGCTCGCCATCACCGGTGCGCAGCGCCCGCAACGCATCACCGATCTGCTGCTCGACCAGCCCCCCCATGGTCAGGATGTGCGTACGCACTTCCTCAAGTTCGGCATTGAATTGCCGGGAAATATGCTGTGTCAGTTGTGTGGTGTCCATGTAGTGACCTCTGGTTAGCCGTAGCGCCCGGTGATATAGTCTTCAGTCTGCTTGTGTTCGGGGTTGGTGAAAATCGTGTTGGTATCACTATACTCGACCATTTCACCCAGATACATGAATGCCGTGTAGTCCGACACCCGTGCCGCCTGCTGCATGTTGTGGGTGACGATCACGATGGTGTATTGCCTTTTCAGCTCGTTGATCAATTCTTCAATTTTCAAGGTGGAAATGGGGTCCAGTGCCGAAGCGGGTTCGTCCAGCAACAGCACTTCCGGCTCGATGGCAATGGCCCGGGCAATCACCAGACGCTGCTGCTGGCCCCCGGACAGGCCCAGGGCACTTTCGTGGAGACGATCCTTCACCTCGTCCCACAACGCCGCCCCTTTCAGGGCCCATTCGATTTTTTCGTCAAGAATCCGGCGCTTGTTCACGCCTTGCAGCCGCAAGCCGTACGCAACATTTTCGTAAATGCTCTTGGGAAACGGGTTCGGTTTTTGAAATACCATGCCGACCTGACAGCGCAGCCCCACCACATTCAGGCTGGAGGCGAAAATATTCTGGCCATCCAGGCGAATTTCGCCCTCGATCCGCACCCCATCGATCAGATCGTTCATCCGGTTGAAACAACGCAGCAGGGTGGACTTGCCACAGCCGCTGGGACCGATGAAGGCTGTCACCCGGTGGCGGTAGATGTTGAAGTTGATATTTTTCAGCGCCTGCTTGGCACCATAGTACAGGCTGAAATCCTGCACTGCCAAAATCACGTCCAGGGCTGCGCCATTGGAACTTTCCACCCTGGCTGCCGTTTCAGGCACCGGAGGCATCGGGCCGATTCCCGCCATGAGCCATTCCTCTCGTAAAGTTAATTTTCCAGCGCCCGATAGCGCTCGCGCAGGCGATTGCGCAAAATGATCGCCACCAAATTCAAGCCGATGATAATCAATACCAGCAGCAGGGCCGTGGCATACACCAAAGGCCGGGCCGCCTCGACATTGGGGCTTTGAAACCCCACGTCATGGATATGAAAGCCCAGGTGCATGAATTTGCGTTCCAGATGCACATAAGGCGCGTACCCATCCACCGGCAGGGTTGGTGCCAGTTTGACCACCCCGACCAGCATCAGTGGCGCGACCTCTCCGGCAGCGCGCGCAATGGCCAGGATCAGCCCGGTCATCATGGCCGGACTGGCCATTGGCAATACGGTGCGCCACAAGGTTTCGGCTTTGGTTGCCCCCAGGGCCAGGCTGCCTTCCCGGATACTGCGCGGGATTCGGGCCAGACCTTCTTCAGTAGCCACGATCACCACCGGCACGGTCAGCAGGGCCAAGGTCAGCGCTGACCACAAGATCCCTGGGGTACCGAAGGTCGGTGCAGGCAAGGCCTCGGGGAAAAAGAGCTGGTCAATGCTGCCGCCCAGGCCGTAGACAAAAAAGCCCAGCCCAAACACGCCATAGACGATGGAGGGCACGCCGGCCAGATTGTTGACCGCGATCCGGACGACACGGGTGACGAAACCCTGCTTGGCATATTCCCGCAGGTACACCGCCGCCACCACACCAAAAGGCGTCACCACGACGGACATCAGGAGCACCAGCATCACGGTGCCGAAAATCGCCGGAAACACGCCGCCCTCGGTATTGGCTTCCCGAGGCTCGGTACTGACGAACTCCCAAATCCTGTGGGCATAGAATCCCAGCTTTTCCGTCAACGACATGGCGTTGGGCCGATAGGCCTGAACCACCTTGGCCAGCGGTAAATCAATGACCCGTCCGTCACTGATTTCCACCTGCACGCTGTCGCGCTGTAGCGCATGCCGTACGGTGTCAAGCCTGGCCTGTAACTGGGCATATTCCGCCTGAATCCGGGCACGTTCGGCAGCCAGCCGGGTCTGTGCGTCCGCATCCAGCCGCCCACGCAGATTCAACCTGCGTTCGTCCAGACGCAATTGCTCCAGACGATGGTTCAGGCCCCGCATCGCACCGGCCTGAATCTCCCCGGCCTGAGCCTGAAGCCCGGCAGCCCGGTCCAGGCGCTCCTGCAGGGCAGTCCACCGGGCTTGCGCATCAGCCAGCACAACCGACTGACCCTGCTCACGCAGCTCACGCACATAGCCGTACAGGTTGCCCCATTCGTAACGCTCAAAATTCACCAGGTCTGACGGCTGACTCCGCTGCTGAATTTCACTATCCACCAGCCAGCGAAAGTCACTGCTCAGCAAGTCGCGGTTACCGACCTTGTACAGGGTGCGGGCCACCGCCTGTCCGGCCAGGGCCGGGTATTCATGCGCCACCCGACTTCCCGGCACCACTTCATCATTGCGGTATTCACCGATCACCCGCACGACCTTGCCACTGGACTCCCGATACTCCAGGCTGTGCAGCGTTGCAGGCCAGAAGTGAACCAGGCCTCGGGAAGCAATCAACAACAGCAGACCGATGACTGCAATCAGGCTGATGCTGAGTGCGCCGGCATTCAACCAGACCCAGGGGGTTCCCGAGCGATACCAGGTGCGAAAATTCATAGGCTGCTATACCGGTTGCGCAGGCGCTGGCGCACCAGCTCAGCCAGCGTGTTGAACATGAAGGTCAGAATGAACAGCACAAAGGCTGCCAGGAACAGGACCCGGTAGTGGGTGCTGAAGACCTCGGACTCGGGCAGTTCTACCGCAATATTGGCCGACAGGGCACGCAGGCCCTGGAAGATGCTGAAATCCATCACGGGCGTGTTGCCCGTGGCCATCAGCACGATCATGGTTTCGCCCACGGCCCGGCCCAGACCCATCATGATCGCCGAGAAAATGCCAGGGCTGGCCGTGAGCAAAACCACCCGGGTCATGGTCTGCCACTGGGTAGCACCCAAGGCCAGGGAACCCTGTACCAAATGCTTAGGCACGCTGAAAATCGCGTCTTCAGCAATGGAGAATATCGGTGGAATCACCGCAAAGCCCATCGCAATCCCGACCACCAGGGCATTGCGCTGGTCGTACCCAATACCTAGCACGTCGCGCATCCAGAGCTTGAGATCACCGCCAAACAACAACCATTCCAGCCCGCTGCCCAGACTCAGGGCCAGCCAGCCCGTGCCCAGAACCACCGGAATCAGCAAGGCCGCTTCCCAACCCTCCAGCCGGTTACGCCAGGCCAGCGGCAAACCGGCCCAGAGCCAGGCACTGAGCAACAAGGCCGGGGGCAGTAGTAGCAGGATGGCGAAAATCCCGGCCAGGTTATGTTCGACAAAGGGCGCCAGCCACAGCCCCGCGATAAAGCCCAGTACCACGGTAGGCAGCGCTTCCATCACCTCAATGGTCGGCTTGACCACCTGGCGCATTTTCGGAGCCATGAAGTGGGCGGTGAAGATGGCGCCCATCAGTGCCAGCGGGATGGCGATCAGCAGGGCGTAAAAGGCCGCTTTCAGAGTACCAAAGGTCAGGGGTACCAGACTGAATTTGGGCTCAAAATCATTATTGGCCGCCGAGGATTGCCAGGTATAGGTCGGTTCGGTATAGCCTTCGTACCAGACCTTGCCCCACAAGGTGGTCCAGTTGATTTCCGGGTGTTCATTGTGCAGATGCCACAGATGCAGGCGTCGATCGGGAGTCTCGGCAACCAGCCGATCCGCCCGGGGCGAGAGATACAGGCGTTCAATGGGCTGGCTCAACCGGGTTTTGGCCAGCACAGCCCCGCCCGTGGCATAGAGCAATACCACATCCCCTTGCGCAGTACCCGCCACAAAGCCCTTGCGACGCTCCTCACTCACCAGCGCCGTGATCGGGGCCTGGGCCACAATGAGGCGGCGAATCTGCTGCAAAGGCATCCGATTCTGGGCATCGCGCACCGGAAAATACTG
>CAYNNN010000046.1:0-18857 GCA_964398665.1 uncultured Gammaproteobacteria bacterium
ATCTGGATGTAGCCCGGCGGGTGCTGGCGCCGGATCTGCCCTTGCGCCCTGCCGTCGTCGAGGTGCGCACCCAACTGCAATCTCCGCTGGGCAAGTTATTGCTGGCCAACAGCATTACCCTGACACCCGGTACGTTGAGCCTGGATATCCAGGCCGATCGCATCCTGATCCACTGGATTGATTGCCCGCCCGACACAGATCTGACCGCTGCGACCCAGGCAATTGCCGCCGAGTTTGAACAACACATCCGGGAGTTTCTGCAATGACGCCCAATTTTTTGGAAATGCTGGCCTTTGGCATTGTCGGCCTGGCCTTGCTGCTGAGCCTGGTGCGCTTTGTCCAGGGGCCGACCACCGGGGATCGCCTCGTGGCTGCCGATACTCTGGGCGTGATGGCGACCACGCTGCTGGCGGGCATGGCCTGGCTGTTGCAGAGCGCCTTGTACCTGGACGTGGCGCTGGTGTACGGCGTGCTGGCTTTTGTCGGCATCCTGGCGCTGGCCCGGGCGATTGAGGGCGGGCAGCCATGATTGTGCGCGTGCTGGCCGACGGGTTGTTGCTGGTGGGGGCCGGTTTCACGCTGCTGGGGGCGGTAGGCTTGTTGCGGATGCCGGATGTGTATAACCGGATTCAGGCCGGTACCAAAGCCGTTACGCTCGGGGCGCTGGCCTTTCTGGCCGGGATTGCCCTGCTTCAGCCGCAGTGGTGGGCCAAGTTGCTGGTCATTGCCGGGTTCATCCTGCTGACCAATCCGGTGGGGTCTTCGGCAATAGCGCGGGCACTGTATCAGACCGGGGTGCGGCCCTGGCGTAAGGGGGCGTGATGGAAGTGATCTTGGCGGGCTTGTGGGTGGCACTCATGCTGGTGGCTGCCGTGGCGGCCCTGGTATGGCCCAATCTGTTGGCCGCAGTGGCCGCTTCCTCGGTGGTGTCGCTGGCGGTATCGGTGCTGTTTGTTTTGCTGCGGGCGCCGGATGTGGCTTTGACTGAAGCCGTGGTCGGGGCTGGCTTGAGTGGTCTGGTGCTGGCTCTGGGCCTGCGCCAGCTGAAACTGGGCAGCCTGGCGGAGCGACGCAATGGCTAAATGGAGCGCGCTGTTGTTGGCGGGGGGTGTGGCCTTTTTCCTGCTGGCCCTGACCGCGGCAGAGGATTGGGGCGGGATGCAAACCCGTATCGGCGATCGGATTACCCAGGTGGCCCCGGCGGAAGTGGGTGCTGCCAATGTCGTCACGGCGGTGGTGCTGGCCTACCGGGGCTTTGACACGTTGGGCGAGCTGGCCATCCTGTTTGCGGCAGCGACTGCCGCCGGAGTGGTGCTGGGGCAGCGGCGCGGTGTGGTTCGGCCCGGCCCGGCAGCAGGTTTCATTGTCCAGGCGGGCGTGGATGCCTTGTTCCCCTTGCTGCTGGTTGTTGGGCTGTACATCATCCTGCACGGCCACCTGACACCCGGGGGCGGGTTTCAGGGCGGGGTGATCCTGGCGGCGGCCTTTTTTCTGGATGTGCTGGCGCGTCCGGCCCATCACCTGAATCACGTGGCCATTCATTGGGTGGAAGGGCTGGCAGGGGCGAGTTTCATTCTCCTGGGACTGGCGGCCCTGGTGCAGGGCGGGGCGTTTTTGCAGCCCTTGCTGGGCAGGGGTGTCCTGGGTGAGTTGCTGTCGGCAGGCAGTCTGCCACTGCTTTATACCGCAGTGGGACTCAAGGTCGGCGCGGAATTGGCGGGTTTGCTTGCACGGCTGGCTGTTACGGAGGAGGCCCCATGAGCGCGCTGGAACTGGTATTGCTTGTCGGCGCCCTGGGGTTGGTGGTCATCGGCCTGGCGGGCCTGGCCCTGGCTCGGCACCTGGTACGGCTGGTGCTGGCGCTGGCCATCGCGGAGTCGGGGGCCAATCTATTGCTGGTGTTGGCTGGTTTGCACCGGGGCGGTGTGGCGCCCATCCTGCTGGATGGGCGCTTGCCGGGCGCAGCGGTGGACCCGGTGCCGCAGGCGATGGTGCTGACGGCCATCGTCATCGGGGTGGGGGTGCAGGCTTTGGCGCTGGCGCTGATCATCCGCATCCAGCAGCACTATGGCACGCTGGACATGCCGACCTTGCGTCAGCGTCTGGCAGCGGAGTACGCTGCCGCTGCCGGGGTGGCTGTGCCCCAGAGTCAGGAAATCCCTGCGGGAGAACGGCCCTTGCATGAGGTGAAGCAGTGAACGCGATTGCCCTGACCGTCGCCTTGCCCTTGCTGGCAGCATTTTTACTCCATCCCCTCGCGCGGCTGTCTGCCCCGCTGGCCCGGGGTCTGGGGCCCTTGGTGGTATTGCTGAATCTGGCCGTCCTGTGGAGCATCAGCCAGGTGCCCCGGCCTTTCAGCATGGCCTTGGGCGGTTTTGCGCCACCGTTGGGGATCAATTTTTACGTAGACAGCACGGCTTTGTTGTTTGCCGTCGGCGTGGCCTTGCTGGGTCTGCTGTTCTGGCCCACGGTTTCAGCCGCCGTCCGTACCCAGGTGGATGCCCTGATGTTGTTGCTGGTGGCATCCGCCAGCGGTCTGGCGCTATCGGGTGACTTATTCAATCTCTATGTGTTTTATGAGCTGCTGGCCATTGCCACCCTGGGATTGATGACGGTAGAAGCCACCGGCCGGGCTTACCTGGCCAGTCTGCGCTATCTGCTCATCAGTGCTGCAGGTTCAGTGTTGACCTTGTTGGGCATCACCCTGATTTACTTCAAGGCGGGCACTGTCAGCCTGGCTGACCTGGCCCGGGTGGCTCCCACTACTTTGGACAATCCGCTGGGTTTGGCGGCGTTTGCGCTGCTGTTGCTGGGTTTTGGCGTCAAGGCGGAGTTGTTCCCGGTGAATTTCTGGGTGGCGGAAGTCTATGCCGCCATCCCGGCCCGGCTGGCGGCCTTGCTGGCGGGCCTGATTTCAAAACTGGCGGTGCTGGTCATCGTGCGCTTGCTGTTGCTGGTGTTTCCCCAGCCGGAAGCCGCCCAGATGCTGCTGGTGCTGGGTATTGCCGGGCTGGTCATCGGTGAGCTGGCGGCTTTTCAGGCCCCGGATTTGCGGCGGCTGTTGGCCTATTCCTCCATCGGCCAGCTCGGTTTGATTTTTATCGCCTTTGGGTTGCTGGGGCCTGCGGGGGTCTGGGCCGGGCTGGCCCTGATGCTGCATCACTTGGTGGCCAAGTCGGCGCTGTTTGGGCTGACGAGTGTTTGGGGTGGCCAGCTGCAGTGGTTGCGCGGGGTCGCGTATCAGTTGCCCTGGACGGCAGCGGCTGTTGTGCTGCTGGCCTTGTCTTTGGTAGGGGTACCGCCTTTGCCGGGGTTCTGGGCCAAGCTGCTGTTGGTCTTGCCTCTGGCGCAGGCAGGGACGGCGTTGCATCTGACTGCCCTGGGAGCGATTTTGGGAGTGGCGGTGCTGGAAGCGGCCTATTGGTTCCGCATCGTGCTGCTGCTGTATGCCCCTGCCGTATTGCAAGACCCCGCACCGGTGCAGCCCCCGGCCTGGCGGGATCGGCTGGTGCTGGGGTTGGGAGCCGGGGTGTTGCTGGGGGCCATGTTCTGGCTGCAGTCCCTGGGAACCGGTTTGCAGGCCCTGGCGCTGCAGCTTCAGGATAGACCCACCGTGATTCAGACCGTTTTGCCCAAGCCCGCTGCCGAGGACAAGCACCCATGAATGCTCTGGATTTGCTGCTGCTGACGGCGGATGCCCTCCTCCTGGCCACCTTGCTGTTGCCACTGCGCTGGGTGGGCTGGACCGCGACGGGGGGTTACGCCTTGCAGTTGCTGTTGCTGGCTGCCTGTGCCACACCGCTGGCGGCCAGTTGGCAGTTGGAACTGCTGGGCCAGCGTCTAGGCTGGCGTTACGACGCCTTGTCCTGGTTTTTTGCGCTGATCACCGTAGGGGCTGCCCTGGCTTCCGCCGCTTATGCCGCCGGAGCCTGGGGCCGTCAGACCGGACGCTGGTTGCAGGTCGCCCTGGCGGCCAACGTTGCCGCCATGCTCTGGCTGCTGGGCAGCGGCGACTGGTTGACCCTGTTCATCGGCTGGGAATTGGTCAGTTGGGCTAGTTTCTTCCTGATGGCCCTGGGCAATCAGCGGGCTGCCCTGCGTTATCTGCTGTATGCCATGGCCGGGGCGATGGCCATTCTGGGGGCGTTGGCCTGGCTGCACGCGCTTACGGGCAGTTTTGAATACGCTGCTGTCAGTGCAGCCGTGGCCAAATTGCCTGCTGTGCAGGTCTGGCTGTTGCTACTGTTGCTGGGCGGGGGCTTTGCCATCAAGCTGGGGCTGTTGCCGGTGCATTTGTGGCAGGCGGAAAGTTATGCATATACCCCAGGGCCGGGGGCTGCCTTCCTGGGGGCGATTTCCTCGCGTATGGGTTTGTATGCCCTGATTCTCCTGCTTTTTCAGCTCCTGGGGCTTGCCCGGCTGGAAATGCTCGAGATTCCATACACCTTCCTCAACAGCCGCGAGTTGTGGGCCTGGGTGGCGGTGCTGACCATCATTCTGCCGACCTACACGGCGCTCAAACAAAACGACGCCCGTTTGCTGCTGGCCTGGCACGGTATCGGCCAAAGCGGCTACATGCTGCTGGGCCTGATGACCGCCCATGCTGTTGGTAGTGCGGGTGGGCTGCTGCACGTCTTCAATTATGCGACCAATCAGGCGGCCTTGTTGCTGGCGGTGTTTGCCGTGCTATATCGCACCGGGACCGCCGATCTTAACCGCCTGGGTGGGCTGGTGACACGCATGCCGCTGACCTTTCTGGTATTGCTGACGGGCATCATCGGCCTGGCCGGTTTGCCGCCGATGAACGGTTTTGTATCCAAGTGGATGATTTATCGCACCCTGGTCAGTGAGGGCATGCCTTTGCTGTTCGTGGCCTCCATCATCGGTACCCTGGGTACGATTTTGTCGGTTTATAAACTGATTCACAATATGTTTTTAGGTCAGTTGCGTGCCGAACATCTGGAAGTGCGCGAAGCACCCTGGAGCATGCTGGTGCCGATGCTGGTATTGGCCGGCGTGATTTTCCTGACAGGACTGATGCCCGGTTTGGTGCTGGGTTGGGTGGCGGCGGTGCAGCAGACGGTGGGTTTGCCGGTGGTGCAATACACCCTGGGCGGTGTCGAATCTCCCCAAGGCAGCCTGAACATGCTGCTGGTCGTGGGGGTGCTGTTTGCCGGGTTTGGGGTCGGGGCGCTGCTCTTTTACAGCGGGGGCAAGAGCAAGCCCGTGCATCAACTGGATAATTACGCGGGCGGGCATTTTCTCACGGCCCAGGTGCAATACCATTACAGCGATCATTTTTACGCTGGGCTGATGCACCTGATAGGCCCTTGGTATCGCGGCAGCTTCCTGCGCCTGGAACAGGCGTTGGTGGCGGCGGTGGCCTTTGGGGCCGCTGCCGTCAGCGGGTTTTACCGGCTGGCGCATCCGGGGCTGATGCTGCTGTTAGGGGTGGTTTTGTTGCTGGCCAGCGTGGGAGTCGGGTCATGAGTGCAACGGTGGGGCTGCTGCTGGAACTGGTGCTGATGCCGTTGGTGGCATTTGGCTTGGGCTTGGGTATGGTGTTGATGATGCGCAAGCTGGCAGCCCGGCTGCAGCGCCGTATCGGGCCGCCGCTGTTGCAGCCGCTATACGACATCGTGAAGCTGTATGGCAAGCAGACCCAGATTTCCCACGGCCTGATTCACGATATCGGCATCATCATGGCCGTGGGAGGCTATGTGGCCGCAGAAACCCTGCTGCCCATGCCGGGTCTGAACGGCATTGCCGCTCAGGCCGATTTGCTGACCCTGACCTATGTCATGATGGTGCCGTCCTTGGGTTTGGCCCTGGGTGTCGGGCAATGTGCCAACCCCAACGGCTCCATCGGGATTTCCCGGGCGCTGACGGCGATGCTGGCTTATGACATTCCCTTCGTCATTGTGGTATTCGGGGTGGCCTATCACTTCGGCACCACCAATCTGGTCGATATCATCCGCCTGCAACAAGAAGCCGGATTCAGTGGCTGGGGGGCGGTGCAGATGCCGCTGCTGGCCCTGGCTGGACTGTTTGCCTTGCAGGGCATGCTGGGCAAGCAGCCGCTGGAGCTGTATGTAGCCCCCGCAGAAATTGCCACCGGGCCGATGGTCGAAATGAGCGGCAAATATTTGGGCGGGTTGTTTGTCATGCAATGTTTCCAGCTTTACACCGCCAGCGTGCTGTATGTCACGCTGTTTCTAGGCGGCGGTGAAACCTGGTTGGGCTTTGTCTTCAAGAGCTTTGCCGTGGTTGCCCTGCCGATGAGCATTGCGTTTCTGTTCCCGCGTTACCGTACCGAAGACGCCGTGCGGCTGCTGTGGCGCTGGCCGGTGTTGCTGGGCCTGCTCGGTGTGGCCTTTGTCCTGCCTTAAGTGAGGAAAGCACCATGACAACTCCTGACCCCACGTCGCTGAGCCAGATTCCGGTGCAGGTGGTGGATGCGGCCAATCGCACCAATCCGCTGGCTTCGGTGTTTGATGCCCTGGTCAATTTCTGCCGGGCACGCTCGCTGTTCATCCTGCACTACTGCACCGGCTGCGGAGCCATTGAGCTGCCCCCGGCGATGACCTCGCGTTTTGACATGGAGCGCCTGGGTATTCAGCCGATGGTGACTCCCCGGCAGGCCGATATTCTGCTTATTACCGGGTACGTCTCGGTCAAGACCTTGAAGCGCGTCATTCTGACCTACGAACAGATGGGCTCGCCCAAATATGTGGTGGGGATCTGCTCATGCACCGTCAATGGCGGGATGTACTGGCAAAGCTATGCCACGGCCAAAAAGCTCAATGACTACATGCCGGTGGACGTGTATATCGCTGGGTGCATGCCTCGTCCCGAAGCGGTGATGGAAGGCTTGCAGCACCTGATGCGCAATATTGACCAGCGTAAGGCCAACGGCTGGGAAGATTATTACCGGCGCTACGATTATTACCTGGGCAATCAGCAACGGCTGTTTGGTGCAGCCTGGCAGACGCCCACGGACATCATTGGCGAAGCCCGGCACTACGGGCTGTTTGGCCCGCAAACCTTAGGCGAACATACTGCCCTGTTAGCCCAGCAGCGTCAGCCGCTGGAAGCCCTGCCCATGCGCCTGTAGGAACCGCTCATGCACCACGACCCCGCACCCCGCGACCTGGCCCCGCCTGCCCAACGGGATCTGAGCCAGCTTTCCCCGGATCGTTTGCTGGAAGCCATTTCGGGCATCGAGTTTCGCCGCCAGCGTGCCCGGCGGATGCGGGTGGACGTGGCTGCCGACGCCTTGCCGACCTTGCTGGCTTTTTTGCAGGGCCGGGCCGCTTATATCCACCTGTCAGCCATTTCCTGCGTGGACTGGCCCGAGGCCCAGCAATTCGAGCTGGTCTATCACCTCTGGTCGTATGAGGCCCGCAGCCTGATTTCGGCCCACACCCGCATCCCGCGCGACCCCGGCGTTTATGTCTCGGTTTATGACCTGTACACCCCGGCGGCGTTTTTTGAACGCGACATTTACGAGATGTACGGGGTGTATTTCGAGGGAAGTCCGCATATGGAAAAATTCATCCTCACGGAATGGGATGGCCCGCCCCCGATGCGCAAGGAGTTCGACAGCGAAGCCTGGGTCAACCAGCATCAAATCTGGCAGGACTATCACCCAGACTGGCTCAAGGACCTGGAAGCGCGCGGTGGCGGTGTGGTCACCCCGCCCGAGGAACAGCGTTTCAGCCGCAAGCAAGGTGGAACTTCCGATGCGTCCTGAAAATTACCGGCCCCACTCGCACCCGCCCAGCCACGAATTCGAGCTGAATTTTGGCCCGAACCATCCGGGCATCGAGGGTAATTATGCGCTCAAGGTGCGGTTGCACGGCGATACCGTGACCGCAGCCAAAGCCGACGGCGGTTATCTGCACCGGGGCTTTGAAAAGCTGATGGAGCAGCGCCTGTGGATTCAAAATATCGCTTTGGTGCCCCGGATTTGCGTTCCGGACCCAGCACCGATGGAAGTGGCTTATTCCTTGGCCGTGGAAGAACTGTGCGGCCTGGAGGTGCCCCCGCGTGCCCAATGGCTGCGGGTGCTGCAACTGGAACTCTCGCGCGTTGCTGCCCATCTGTTCACCTTCGGCGGTCATGCTGCCACCACCGGGATGTACAGCCCAATGTACTGGGGGGTCGCCGACCGGGATTTGCTCCTGGACCTGTTCGAGGAACTCACCGGCGGGCGGGTTTACAGCATTTACAACATCCCCGGCGGGGTGCGGCGTGACCTGCCCGAAGGTTTTCTGGCCCGGGTGGCCAATACCCTGGATTATCTGGAATCACGCCTGCCGGATTACGACAATTTGTTTTTTACCAACGCAGTCTTTGTCCGTCGGGCGACCGGGACTGGGGCCATGACCCAGGAACAAGCCCTGCGCTGGGGCGTGACCGGGCCGAATTTACGGGCGACCGGCCTGGCCCTGGATGTGCGCCGCGATGATCCCTATCTGGTTTACGATCAACTGGAATTTGATATTCCCACCGAAAGCGCGGGCGATGCCTGGGCACGCACCCTGGTGCGCCGGGGTGAGCTCCAGCAAAGCATCCGCATCCTGCGCCAAGTGCTGGCCCGCCTGCCGAGCATTCCAGGGCCAGTGCGGGCGCCGATTCCCAATCCTCTGGCCTGGAACGTTCCGGCGGGCGATAGCTACGTGCGGGTCGAATCCTCCAAAGGCGAGCTGGCCTGGTATGTGGTTTCCACCGGCGGGCCCAAGCCGTACCGGGTGCATGTGCGCGGGCCCTCTTCCATGCACGCGGTGCAGGTGCTGGAAAATCTCGCTACCGGGGCGCGGCTGGAAGATGTGGCCCAGAGCATGTTTTCGCTGGATGCTTGCCCACCCGAGGTGGATCGCTGATGCGCCCGCACCCAAGACTTGAGGTATCACCATGAGCAAACTGGACTATCAGGCGAAAGGCAGCTTCCTGAACCCGCTGAAGACCCTGGCGTTTCTGGGGCGCAAGCCGGTGACGGAGCCGCTGAAACCCCGGCTTGCCTCCCTGAATTATCGGGGTTTTCACCTCAATGACTGGGAAAAATGCATCGGCTGCAGCACCTGTCAGAAGGTTTGCGACAACGCCGCCATCACCATGGTGCAGGTGCCCGGCTTGCCGCAGGACCCGGCGTTGGGTGTGCGCAATCTGCGCCCGGCCATTGATTATGGCCGCTGTTGCTGGTGTGCCTTGTGCGTGGATGTGTGTCCGACTGGCTCGATTGCCCTGTCGCGGGAATATGTTCATACCTGCGACCCAGATCAACTGGACAGCTACTTTATCTTGCCTGACCCCAAAGGCATCCACCGCCAGTTTTACGGCTATGGCTGGCGCAAGACGGCGGATGCTGACTTGGTGGATTTGCATCGCCAGCCCATGACCGAATTGGCCCCATCGGTGCGGGCGGATAATTTTCAGGAGATTGTCGCAGGGTTTACCCCACAGCAAGCCCTGCTCGAAGCCTCGCGTTGCGTGCAGTGCGGGATGTGCCATGATGCCTGTCCGACCCACATGCACGCCCCCGAATATATCCGGGCGATTTGGCAAAACGACCTGGAAGCTGCTGCGGCACAGATTTACCGCACCAACCCCTTTGCGCACACCTGTGGTCGGGTCTGCACCCACCGCTGCGAAACGGCCTGTTCGGTGGGGCGCCGGGGCGAGCCGATTGCCATTCGCTGGCTCAAGCGCTACGTCATGGACGCTTTGGCGCCTGAAGTGATCCAGCGTCTGGCGGCCGAGGGCCGCGCATCAACAGCAACGGGTCAGCGGGTCGCCATCGTCGGGGCCGGGCCTGCGGGGCTGACGGCAGCGTTTGACCTGGTCAAGCAGGGCCATCAGGTCGTGGTGCTGGAGGCCAACCCGGAAGCCGGGGGGATGGTGCGTTACGGCATTCCCGATTACCGGATGCCGCCGGCGGCGCTGGCTCAGGACGTGGCGGTGCTGACGGCTTTGGGGGTGGAGCTGCGGACCAACGTCCGGGTGGGGCGGGACGTCACGCTGGAACAACTGCATCAAGACTATGACGCGGTGCTGTTGGCCATCGGCCTGCAGCAAGGCCGTTCGACCCAGATTCCCGGCAGCGACCTGCCGGGCGTGTATCGAGCCGTGGATTTGCTGTGGCAGGCCGGGGCCGGTGTCCCGCTGCCCGTGACGGCGGCTGCGGTGGTTATCGGTGGGGGCAACGTGGCCATGGACATTGCCCGCACCCTGGCTCGGCTCCAGCGCCAGCAGGGGGGCCAGGTGCAGGTGACGGTGGTAGCCCTGGAAGATTTTGCGCATTTTCTGGCCGATGCCGAGGAAATCCAGGAAGCGCGGGAAGAAGGCATTACCGTGCTGGACGCTCGGGGGCCACGGGAAATCTGTAGCGCTTCAGGTCAGGTGACGGGCGTCACCACCTGGAAAGTGCTGGCCATTTTCGACGCGCAAGGCCGCTTTGCGCCGCGTTATGACCCGACCGACACCCAGTTTCATCCTGGCACGCTGGTGGTGGAAGCCATTGGCCAGAAAAGTGACCTCAGCGTGCTGGGGACGAATCTGACCGAAGCCCTGGCCTGGCAGCGGGGGCGCTTGCAGGTTTCGGCCCAAGGTCGCACCAATCTCCCCTGGCTGTGGGCGGCGGGGGATATGGTGCGTGGCCCGGACGTGGTCAGTGCCGTAGCCGACGGGCACCGGGTCGCAGCCTCCATCCACGCTTATTTGCAAGAGGTCAGCCATGCACACCCCTGAAGGCCATCGCAGCGCCTACGAACATATCCGGGCCCAAAAAACGGTGCGGGAAATTCTGGAGGTTGCGGTTTTATTTGAAAAAGCAGCCTGGGATTTTTATACCCAGCTCATCCCCAGGGTCAGCAAGAATTTGCGCTGGCTGGTGGAAGACCTGGCGGCTGAAGAGCAGCGCCACTACGCCTTGCTGACTGAACTGCTGCAACGCCCGGGCCTGGAGCAGCAGGTGGCCGCCCTGATAACAACCCCGGCCAGTGATAGCCGGTTTTCCGACTGCGTCCACCTGCCAGACCTGGGCAATCAGCCCGACGACCAAAGCGTGCTGCGTTATGCCCTGGGCCGGGAACAGGCGGCGATGGAACACTATCAGGCGCTGGCCGCCAGTGCCGAAGCCGGGCCGATCCAGGCGGTGTTTGCCTTTTTGGCCAACGAAGAAACCCAGCATAAGCTGGAGCTGGAAAAACTCTACTACGCCTGCATTCACCAAAACGCCTGAGACCGGGTTGCAGGTGCTGTCCGCCCCGCAGTCCTGAGGATGGATTCCAGCCAGTGCCTGGCGGCAATGCCCCGCCAGGCCGGGGGCGGGTTTCCCCGCCGACACCGGCGACCCCGATGGACAGAGATCCCAATGCCTGAATCCGGAGTGCGCTGGAAAAAGCCCATGCAAGCGGCTAGGGAATGCAGTAGAATACTGCCGCTTTGAAATTCTAAGGACGTTTGATGACCGCCCACAGCCATCTTCTGAAAACCGCTGTTCACCAAGACCGCCTGCTGAGTCGGCAGGGGATGTTGCAGCGCATGTTTAGCCTCTGGTTCAACGGGTTTGTCTATAACCAGATTTGGGAAGACCCGGACGTTGACCTGGAAGCCCTCCAGGTACAGGCCGACAGCCGGATCATGACCATTTCCTCGGGCGGCTGCAATGTCCTGAATTATCTGGTCGCCCAACCGGAAGCGGTGGTGGCGGTGGACTTGAACCCCTATCACATGTATCTGACCCGGCTAAAACTCGCCGCGCTGGCGCATTTGCCCGACTACGAGGCTTTTTTTGCTTTCTTCGGTAAGGCCGACCAACAGCAGAATGTCGCCAATTACGAGCGCTATATTCGGGCGCATCTGGATCGGGATACCCGGCGTTTTTGGGAAGGCCGGGTGTGGTCGGGGCGCATGTGGGGCCATCGGCGGATTCGCTACTTCAGCAAGAATTTTTACCGTTATGCCCGGTTTGGCCAGTTTGTGCGTTTCATGCACCGCTTCGCCAAGCTGGCCGGTTGTGACCCCAGGCGCCTGATGGAAGCCCGGACCCTGGCCGAGCAGGAAGCCATTTTCGACCAGTACATCGCACCGTTTTTCCGCAATGCCATCGTCAAGAAGCTGGGCAAGATGTCCTTTGCCGTGTTCAGCCTCGGGATTCCGCCCCAGCAGTATCAGGCCATGAAGGATGAATCGGATGGTCAGCTGCTCAACCTGTACCAGGAGCGGCTTAAACGCCTGTTCTGCCAATTTCCGATTCAGGACAATTACTTCGCCTGGCAGGCCCTGAGTTTGACCTATGGCACGGAGCAGGGCATCAAACTGCCGCCGTATTTGCAGGCGGAAAATTATGATCTCATCAAGCGCAGCCTGAATCGGGTCAGCACGCACATTGCCGCGTTTGGCGAATATCTCAAGACCCAGCCCGAACACGCACTGGATCGCTTTGTGCTGCTGGATTCCCAGGACTGGATGACGCCCCCGGTCCTGACACAGCTTTGGGGCGAAATTGCGCGTGTGGGACGTCCGGGAACCCGGATCATTTTCCGCACTGCCTCATCACTGTCGCCTATCGAAACCGCCTTGCCGCCTGATCTGCGTGCTCGCTTTGAATACTACCCGGAACAATCGGCGGCCCTGTTCCAGAAAGATCGCTCGGCCATTTATGGCGGGTTCCATCTGTATGTAAAGCCCAATTGATGACCCAGGACGCCGAACACGGAAAGCTGCTGGACAAGATTTACCGCTACCAGCGCTATATCTATGATGCCAGCCGCAAATATTATCTGCTGGGCCGTGACCGCCTGCTGCGGGAGTTGCGTCCTGCACCGGGGGCTGCGGTGCTGGAGGTGGGTTGCGGGACGGCGCGCAACCTGATCAAGCTGGCTCGCCTGCAACCCGGCTTGCAGTTGTACGGGCTGGATGCGTCCACCCAGATGTTGCAAACGGCCCAGGCCAAGCTGCGCCAACAGGGGTTGCAGGGGCAAATTGCCTTGCAGCATGCCTATGCCGAGCAGTTTGCCGCTCAGACCACTTTTGGGCGTGATCAGCCGTTTGACATCATCTTTTTTTCCTATGCGCTCTCCATGATTCCGCCCTGGCAGGCCGCGCTGGACAATGCCCTGGCCAATCTCAAGCCGGGGGGCTGGATCTACATCGTGGACTTTTCTGACCAGCGTGGGTTGCCGCGTAGTTTCAAGTGGCTGCTGGAGCGCTGGCTGGCCCTGTTCCACGTCCGGCATGATCCGGCCTTGCTGGCTTATCTGCAGCAACTGGGCGCTGGACGGGTGCAGCAGGTGCGCATCACCCCGCTGTATCGGCACTATGCTTTCCTGGCGGCGGTGCAAAAGCGCACGCTGTGACCTGGTTCAGCCTTGTTTCAGCGTTGGCGCGCCTATAATGGGCGCACGAACCACTGAGGAGAATCTGCCCATGCGTGCCCTGCTACTACTTGCCATGACCTTGGTTGGCACCAGTTCCGTGGTGCTGGCTGCCGAGTATGACCGAGCCCCCGTCACGCGCGTTGAACCGCTCTATGAAACCGTGCGGGTGGCTGAACCCCGGCGGGAGTGCTACGAGGAAGAAGTGCGGCACCGGGGTGACTCCGATTCCTACACGGCCCCCATTCTGGGCGCCATCGTGGGGGGGGTCATCGGTAATGAAATCAGCGATGGCCGCAAGGTTGGCTCAATTGCCGGGGCAGCCTTGGGTGCTTCCATAGGCCGCGACATTGCCCGAGACGGCGAGGGCTATACCAGCGTGGAAACCCGCTGCACCACCCGTAATGCCTATCATGATGAAGAACGCCTGCGTGGCTACCGCGTGAGTTACCGTTACGAAGGCAAATCCTATACGACCACCACGCGTGAACATCCGGGGAAATTTATCCGGGTGCGCGTGGATACCCGCGTCACCCCGGACGAGTACTAGCATCAATTCTGCCGGGTCGCCGCCCGGCTTGGCTAAGCCTGCCGGGCTGTGAAACAATCCGGGTTTCATTGTCCGGATTTCTGCCCATGCATATCCTGCTCAGCAACGATGATGGTTATCAGGCTCCCGGCCTGTTCCATCTGGCACAGGCGCTGCGGCCTTACTATCGGGTTACGGTTGTTGCACCCGAGCGCGATCGCAGCGGGGCCAGCAATTCCCTGACCTTGCAGCAGCCGATTCGCGCCCATCTGGGTGATAATGGCTTCATCCGGGTGGATGGCACTCCGACCGATTGCGTGCATCTGGCCTTGACCGGCTTGCTGGAGCAGGAGCCGGACATGGTGATTGCCGGGATCAATGCTGGTGCCAATCTGGGGGATGATGTCATTTATTCCGGGACCGTGGCCGCAGCGATGGAAGGCCGGTTTCTGGGCTTGCCGGCCTTGGCGGTTTCCCTGACCAGTCATGAAGGCCAGCATTATCCGACAGCGGCCCAGGTGGTGCTGGACTTGCTGGCACGCCTGCAACGCGATCCCCTGCCCAGCGATACCATTCTGAACATCAATGTTCCGGATTTGCCTTTTGCCGCCTTGGCTGGTTACGAAGCAACCCGTCTGGGCAATCGGCACCGGGCCGAACCCGTGATCAAATCAGCAGACCCCAGAGGCCGCACCATCTATTGGGTTGGGCCACCGGGGCCAGCGCAGGATGCAGGGCCAGGGACCGATTTTTATGCCGTGCGTTCCGGGCAGGTTTCAATTACTCCATTGCAGGTGGATTTGACCCGTCATGCCACGCTGGATCGGCTGCGCACTTGGCTGCGTTAGTTTAAATGATATTATACCCCTTTCTTAAAAAACAAAACGCCATGCCAGACCGATGGCAGATGATTGGAAATTGGGTCCGCTACAGCCTGGCAGTCATCTGGATAAGCGGGGGACTGGTGGCCTGTAGCACCCTGGAGGAACCCACTCAGACTGACGATGTAGCAGCAGGGTACACTGTACGGCGCGGCGATACGCTGGCTGCGATTGCCCGCCAGGCAGGAATCACATATCAGGAACTGGCACGGTGGAACCACCTGGATCCCCCTTATGTGATTTACCCCGGCCAGCGTTTGCGCCTGAGCAGTGGGAATTCTGCCATGACGCCAAACACTGAACGCGCCGAAACAGCCCTGCCTGCGGTCAGCGGACTGGAACGGGGCCAGTGGCAGTGGCCATTGCAAGGTCAACGGCCTGCACCCCCGGTGCGCCAGGCCAAAGGCATGCTGATTCCGGGGCGTTTGGGCCAGCCGGTGCTGGCGGTGGCCGACGGCAAGGTCGTCTATGGCGGTACGGGAATCGTGGGTTACGGCCATTTGCTGGTCATCCAGCATGCGCAAGGCTATCTCAGCATCTACGGGCACAACCGTGCCTTGTTGGTAGGCGAGGGGCATAGGGTGCGCCAAGGACAGGTAATCGCCGAGCTGGGCCAGCTGCCGGATGAACGATCTGCACTATATTTTGAGGTGCGTCGCCAAGGCCGTCCGGTGGAACCGCTGGATCTTTTACCCCCGCACGAATAAAGCTTGCGTCTGCCATAAACCCGACTAATAATGGGCCACTCACCACATGAGGAGTGCCTAAATGTCGAGAAAGATAACAAAAAAACAATATAGTAATTCGCTGGAACGCTTTGCCGACCTGGATATGGAAGTCGCTGATGATCTTGACCTTGAAACAGCAACCGATACGCTGGAGCCGGCCGCTGGTGAAACCCATCATCCGGCGATGTTGGAGGAATTTGCAGAGTCCACGCGGTCGACCGAAGAAGGGGAAATCAATCTTTATGATCCAACCCGCTTGTACCTGGCCGAAATTGGCTGCTCCACCCTGTTGAATGCCGAAGAAGAAGTAGTCATCGCCCGCAAGGCACAAACCGGTGATGCTCAGGCCCGTCAGCAGATGATCAAATGCAATCTGCGCCTGGTGGTCAAAATTGCCCGACGTTATCTACATCGGGGCTTGCCGCTCCTGGATTTGATTGAGGAAGGTAACCTGGGGCTGATCCGGGCTGTGGAAAAATTTGATCCTGAACGCGGTTTTCGCTTTTCCACCTATGCAACCTGGTGGATACGGCAGACCATCGAGCGTGCGATCATGAACCAGACCCGGGTCATCCGGTTGCCGATTCATGTCGTGAAAGAGTTGAACAGCTATGCCAGCAAGGCCCGTAAGCTGGCGCAACAGCTGGATCATGATCCCACCGCCGAAGAGGTGGCATTACACCTGCAGCGGCCCGTGGCCGAGGTGCAGAAGGTCATGCGCCTGAATGAGCGCGTAACCTCCATTGATACGCCGATTGGCACCGAAGGGGATCGGGTTCTGCTGGACATGCTGCCGGATGAACAGAACCGTGATCCTTGCGTGGATCTGGAGGAAAAGCAAATCAACCACGCGCTGGAGCGCTGGCTTGCACACTTGAGCGAGAAGCAGCGCACCGTGATTGAGCGCCGCTTTGGGTTGCGGGGCTACGAACCATCTACCCTGGAGGAGGTGGCCCTGGCGATGGGCGTCACCCGGGAACGGGTCCGCCAGATTCAGATGGAAGCCCTGAAGTGCCTGAGAATCATGGTTGAAAAGGAAGGCTTTTCCCTCGCAATGCTGTTTCCACCTTCCAGTTCATGACAGCACCCATAGCAGCGCCGCTACCCGGCGGCCTTCACTCACCAATAGGTTATAAGTACGACAAGCCGCGCCGCTGTCCATGACTTCCAGGCCGATTCCAGCGGCTGTACAGGCTTGCAGCACTGGGGCTGGCGGCATGACCCAACGTTTGCCGCTGCCTATCAGGACGAGTGCGCAGCCTGAAGTCAGCAGTGGCGCAAGATCGGCGTCTGTCCAGGTTTCCAGCGTTGCCCCAGTGGACCAGAGGGTTGGGCGCTGCTTGGGCATGAGCAGCACCGTTTGTGTATAGTCTGTCCCGCCGATACGAAAATAGCCAGGGCCGTAGCCTTGCACAAGCAGCAGGTTTTGAGGTTGCTCCAGGGTGAATTTCACAGATTGACAGCCTCGGCTGAAAGCCAGTAACGTTAGCCGCTTTATAGCGTGCCGCGTGCGGATTATGGAAGAATTTTTGCGTATTAGTCGATTACCACCTTATGTATTTAATATTGTTGGTAAATTAAAAAATGATGCCCGCGCACGGGGCGAAGACATCATTGATTTCGGTATGGGCAATCCTGATCAGCCGCCCGCCAAGCACATCATTGACAAGCTGGTTGAGTCCGCCCGCAAGAAGGTTAACCACCGTTATTCCGTCTCGCGTGGCATTCCCCGCTTGCGGGTGGCCATTGCTCGCTGGTATCAGCAGCGCTTCGGGGTGACGCTGGATCCGGAAACAGAAACAATTGTCACCATTGGTTCCAAGGAAGGCTTGTCGCATCTGGCCTTGGCCACCCTGGGGCCGGGGGACGCAGTGCTGGTGCCCAACCCAGCCTATCCCATCCATGCCTTTGGTGGTGTGATTGCCGGGGCGGATATCCGGCATGTACCGCTGGTGCCGGGCGTGGATTTCTTCTCAGGTCTGGAAAAGGCCATCAAGGACACTTGGCCCAAGCCCAAGATGCTCATCTTGAATTTTCCCGGCAACCCTACCACGCGCTGCGTGGATCTGGAATTTTTTGAGAAAGTCATTGCCATTGCCAAGGAGCATAAAATCTGGGTGGTCCAGGATCTGGCCTACGTAGATATCGTGTTTGACGGTTATCAGGCACCTTCCATCTTGCAGGTGCCGGGCGCCAAGGACATTGCCGTGGAGTTTTTTACCCTGTCGAAAAGCTATAACATGCCTGGCTGGCGCGTGGGGTTCATGTGCGGTAATCCCGAACTGGTGTATGCCCTGTCGCGCCTGAAATCTTACTTCGATTATGGGACGTTTACCCCGATTCAGGTCGCAGCCATCCAGGCGCTGGAAGGCAATCAGGATAACGTACGCCAGATCGCGGCTACCTACCAGCGGCGCCGGGATGTCATGTGCGATGGCCTGAACAGCGTCGGCTGGCAGGTCGAAAAACCCCAGGCCACCATGTTTGTCTGGGCGCCCTTGCCTGCGGCGTACCGGGAGCTGGGATCGCTGGAATTTTCCAAGCGCCTGCTGGAAGTTGCCAAGGTCGCTGTGGCACCGGGGATCGGCTTTGGCGAATATGGCGACGACCATGTGCGGTTTGGCCTGATTGAAAACGAGCATCGCACCCGCCAGGCCATCCGGGGTATCCGGGAGATGCTGGCCCAGGACGGCTTGCTCCCGGTACGTGGACGCAAGCGGGTAGTGCGGAATACTAACGAATGAGGGGCGACATGCAGCCAGTCAAGATTGGGCTTTTGGGTTTGGGCACCGTCGGTTGTGGGACGGTGAATGTATTGGCCCGCAATGCCGACGAAATCACGCGCCGGGCCGGGCGGGGCATCACGGTGCTGCGGGCTGCGGTGCGACAACTGGAAGCAGTACGTAATTGCCAGGTAGCCCAGTTGGTTACTGACCCATTTTTGGTCGTGGATGACCCGGATATTGCCATTGTGGTGGAACTGATGGGGGGTACCACACCTGCGCGGGAACTGGTGCTGCGGGCCATTGCCAACGGCAAGCATGTGGTGACGGCCAACAAGGCCTTGATCGCCCTGCATGGCAACGAAATTTTTCAGGCCGCCCGGCAAGCCGGGGTTATTGTGGCCTTTGAGGCGGCTGTCGGTGGCGGGGTGCCCATCATCAAGGCGATCCGCGAAGGGCTGGCGGCCAACCGGATTCATTGGCTGGCCGGGATCATCAATGGTACCTGCAACTACATTCTGACCGCCATGCGGGATCAAGGCCGGGATTTTGGCGCAGCCCTGGCCGAAGCCCAGCAGCTGGGTTATGCCGAGGCTGACCCGAGTTTTGATATTGAA
>CAYNNN010000047.1:0-18590 GCA_964398665.1 uncultured Gammaproteobacteria bacterium
AGCCCATAAGCTCACTATTCTGGCTTCCATTGCATTCGGTATTCCGCTCCAGTTTGCCAAAGCGCATGTCGAAGGCATCAGCGGTGTCACGGCCCTGGATGTGCGCTATGCGGAGGAACTGGGCTACCGTATCAAGCATCTGGGTATTGCCCGCCGGCGTGCTGATGGGGTGGAGCTGCGTGCCCACCCAGCCCTGATTCCGGCCCGGCGGTTGCTGGCCAATGTGGATGGGGTGCTGAATGCTGTGGTGGTCAATGCTGATGCGGTGGGGAACACCCTTTACTACGGTCGAGGGGCTGGCGCCGAGCCGACGGCTTCGGCAGTGATTGCGGATCTGGTCGATGTAGTGCGCGTGCTGACGGCCGATCCGGAAAATCGGGTGCCACACCTGGCCTTTCAGGCTGATGCCCTGGCTGATACTCCGATTTTGCCGTTGGGGCAGACCGAGACTGCCTACTACCTGCGCTTGCAGGCTGATGACAAACCGGGGGTTCTGGCCGATGTGACCCGAATCCTTGCAGACGCCGGGATCAGCATTGAAGCCATCCTGCAAAAAGAGCCTCAGGCGGGGGAACGTCAGGTGGCAGTGGTCCTGCTGACCCATCGGGTGCAGGAGCAGCAGATGCAGCAGGCGCAGCGACAGATAGAAGCCTTACCAACCATCCGGGCGCCGATGGTGCGCATCCGCCTGGAAACCCTCGATTGACTGGGAGTTTGCATGAGACTGGCCACACGTTATACCGGCCTGATTGACCGTTACCGGGATTATTTGCCCGTTTGTGAAGATACCCGCATCATCAGTTTATGTGAGGGTAACACCCCTTTGATTCGACTCCAGCGCCTGCCCGGCCATGTGGGCAGCAAGGTCGAAATCTACATCAAATATGAGGGGCTGAATCCAACCGCATCCTTCAAGGATCGGGGCATGACGCTGGCGGTGACCAAGGCAGTGGAAGCAGGGAGCCGGGCCATCATCTGCGCTTCCACCGGCAATACTTCTGCTTCAGCAGCGGCTTATGCGGCGCGGGCCGGCATTACGGCCTTCGTCGTCATTCCTGACGGTAAAATAGCCTTGGGCAAGCTGGCACAGGCCATGATTTACGGAGCCGTCACCCTGCAAATCCAGGGCAACTTTGACGAGGGGATGCAGCTGGTCAAGGAAGTGGCGGATCACGCACCGGTGACTATCGTCAATTCCATCAATCCGTACCGCATCATGGGTCAGAAGACCGTGGCTTTCGAGGTTATCGAAGCGCTAGGCGGGCCGCCGGATTATCACTGCCTGCCGGTGGGCAATGCGGGCAACATCACCGCGCACTGGATGGGTTACAGCGAGTATTTCCACAAGGGCATGGCAAATCGGCGCCCGCACATGGTCGGGTACCAGGCGGCCGGCGCGGCGCCTTTCCTGCGTGGCCAGCCCGTGCGTAATCCGGAAACCATTGCAACTGCGATCCGGATTGGCGACCCGCAGTCCTGGGACAAGGCCTGGGCCGTTCAGCGGGAATCACAGGGCTGGTTTGATGAATGCAGCGATGCAGAAATCTTGGCCGCCCAGAAATTGCTCGCCGAACAGGAAGGCATTTTCTGCGAACCGTCTTCGGCCACCTCGCTGGCCGGGGCGCTGCGTGATGTCCAGCAAGGCAAGATTCCCACCGGCAGCCGCATCATCTGCACCCTGACCGGCCATGGCTTGAAAGACCCGGATACGGCCATTCAGCAAAATACGGCACCTGTCTTGAAAGTGCCGGCTCGTCTGGATGCCGTGCGCAGCGCAATTCTGGGGCACATGGCTGCGCCCTGACAGGGCCATGACCTGTGTTGTAGTGGTGCCGGGTTTGAGCGCAGCATTGGCGCAACCGGAATTGGCTGGCCGAGCACCCTCAGCCGTGCGGCTGCTGGCCGTGGGCCGCCGTTACCCGGAACCCGCCTGGACCCTGGATGCCTGGATGACGACGCACCTGGGGCTGACCGACGGGGCGGCTGCCTGGCAGGCGGCAGCGGTGTTGCCTGCGGTGGCGCCTGGCTACTGGCTCCGTGCTGACCCGGTGCACTTGCGTCTGGATCAGCGCGGGGCCCAGTTACTGGAACTGGATGGGGTACCGCCGTGGGCTACGGTGCAGGCGGTGTTACAGGCGTACGGTGCCCATCTACAGGTGCCAGAACCCCATTATGGCCTGCTGCACTGGCCCGCATCGGATGCTGCCGTGCCGGGGGGATTGCCGGCCCTGGCGATGGTTCGAGGGCGTCATGTGCAGGAATTCCTGCTTCAGGGCGATAGCTTGACCCGGCGGTTGTTCAGTGAACTGCAAATCAGCCTGCATGCCGATTCTGGCGCCGCAGGGGGCGTCAACGCGCTTTGGTTATGGGGCGGGGGGCATTGGCCGGCACCGTCGCCGCAGCGCCTGCCCGCAGGCGCCCAGCTCTGGACCGACCGGCGCTGGCTTGCCGCCTGGGGACAGGGCCAGGCGCCCTGCGCAACGACAGCGGGTTACCACCCTCCGGCAACAGGCCTGGCGGTTCTGGATGCCCTTGAGGTGCCGTGGGCTTATGGCGATTTTGCCAAACTGGGGCAGATTCTGGTTAACTACGAACAGCGCTGGTTTGCGCCGTTGCTGAGGGCCTTGCGGCGGGGCTTGCTGCGGCAACTGATCCTGTATCCGCTGGCAGGAACGCGGTACGAATTGCGTACCAGCCTGTTGCGGCGCTGGTTTTTCTAGGGGGTGACCATCATGAGACGCTGGCTGGATTATTTTTTGGCCTGGGAAGCTGCCGGGGCGGTGCTGATTTTTGCCGCGACCCTGCTGGCGCTGGCATGGGCCAACAGCCATTGGGCCAGTGTCTATGATGCCTGGCTCCATCAGGAACTGTTCGGGCTTTCGTTGCTGCATTGGATCAACGATGGCCTGATGGCGGTCTTTTTCCTGCAAGTCGGTCTGGAACTGAAGCGGGAGTTATGGGTGGGTGAATTATCCGACCCGCGTCAGGCGCTGCTCCCGGTATTGGCCGCAGTGGGGGGCGTGGTGGTACCGGCACTGATTTACCTGGGGCTGAACGCTGGGCAACCAGAAACCCTGCGGGGCTGGGCCATCCCTACGGCCACGGATATTGCCTTTGCGGTTGGGGTGCTCAGTTTATTGGGCAGCCGGGTGCCCCCCGCTCTGAAGCTGTTTTTGCTCAGTCTGGCGGTCATTGACGATCTGATCGCCATCGTGATCATCGCGCTATTTTACAGCGGCGGCCTGCATTGGGATTACCTGCTGGGGGCACTAGCAGTTCTGGCAGTTTTGTGGGGTCTGAACCTGAAGCGGGTTTCAGCAGGATATCCCTATATCCTGGCCGGGCTGATATTGTGGTGGCTGGTGCATCACTCCGGCCTGCATGCCACCCTGGCGGGGGTCGCTCTGGCGGCATTCATCCCCCTGCAGGGCCATGATGAAGCCAGTAGCGAGCATTCCCTGCTCATGCAGTGGGAACACGCCCTGGCCCCCTGGGTGACTTACCTGATCGTACCGCTATTTGCCCTGGCCAATGCCGGGGTTGTCCTGGCGGGCTTCAGCCTGGCGACCTTGCTGGCTCCGATACCATTGGGTATCGCGTCGGGTCTGGTCTTGGGTAAACCCATCGGTGTCCTGCTGGTGACTGCCCTGATGCTGAAGGTGACGGGTGCCCAATTGCCAGGCGGCGCGACCTGGCTACAGATGTTGGGGCTTGGCCTGCTGTGCGGGATTGGCTTTACCATGAGTCTGTTTATCGGCAATCTGGCCTTTGTCGGGGCCGATCATGCGGCCCAGGTACGTATCGGCATTCTGGCAGGATCGGCAGTGGCCGCTCTGTTGGGCCTGCTGCTGCTGGCCCTGACCCTGCCTCGGCAGCGTCATGTCTGAACGCCCACGTGCCCCAGCCTTGGGACATTATCGGCTGCCACTGGCGGCCTGGTTCTCCATCGCACACCGCCTGAGCGGTGTGCTGCTGGCGCTGCTGCTGGTGATCGTGGTGAGCTGGCTGGGTGCAGTGGCAGCGGGTGCTGCGGCCTACGCGGCCTGGCAAGCCTACTGGCTGACGATTCCGGGACAGGCCTTGCTGTGGGGGCTGGCAGCCGCCGGCAGTTATCATGCAGTCAATGGCGTGCGTCACGTTGCCTGGGATCTGGGCTGGTTGGCCCTGACGCCGGGCGCAGTGCAAATTTCCGGCTGGATGGTCTTGGGTGCCAGCGCTCTCATCTGGTTGGCGGCTTATGCGGTTTACCGGCTGGGCTAACGTTTGGTGGTGGCAGCGCCAAAGTGGGGTGCTGCTGTTGCCTCTGGGTCTGTGGTGGCTGGCATCCTTATGGTACTTGGGTGCCTGGGAATACCGCTGGGTACGACTGTGGGTGCAGCAACCGGCTGTGAGTCTGGCGCTCTGGTTATGGGTTGTAGTGCTGGCCAGTCATGCTGGGCTGGGCTTGTACGGCGTCATTGAAGACTATAGTTCAGGCTGGGTGCAGCGCGGTCTGCGTTATCTTCTGATCGGTGGGGTGCTGGCCGGGGTCGGTTTGGCGACCCTGGGGCTGGGGTTTATCCAGTGGGCTTGAAGGCAGTCAAGACCCATCATCATGACGTGCTGGTGCTGGGTGCTGGAGGGGCCGGGTTGCGTACGGTGCTGGGTCTGGCTGAGCAGGGCTTGAAGACTGCCTGTGTCAGCAAGCTGTTTCCCACGCGCAGCCATACGGTGGCTGCGCAGGGCGGGATCAGCGCGGCGCTGGGCAATCATGGGGCTGATGACTGGCGCTGGCATGCTTACGATACCGTCAAAGGTTCGGACTGGCTGGGTGATCAGGATGCCATCGCCCTGATGTGTGCTCAGGCGGCTGCCGCCGTCATTGAGCTGGAGCACTACGGCATGCCGTTTTCACGTAACCCGGAAGGCAAGATTTATCAGCGTGCCTTTGGCGGCATGACTACGCATTACGGGACCGGGGTGGCCCAGCGTACTTGTGCGGCGGCTGACCGTACTGGTCATGCCTTGCTGCATACCCTCTATCAGCAGGCGCTACGCCATCAGGCCGAGTTTTATAACGAATACTTTGTGCTGGATCTGCTGATGAGCGCCGACGGGCGCTGTTGCGGCGCCCTGGCCTGGTGTCTGGAGGATGGCAGTCTGCACCGTTTTCTGGCAGCAGTGACGGTGATTGCAACCGGTGGTTATGGTCGGGCCTGGCATTCCTGCACTTCGGCCCATAGTTGTACGGGCGATGGCAACGCCTGGGCCTTACGGGCCGGACTGCCGTTGCAGGATATGGAATTTGTCCAGTTCCATCCTACCGGCATTTATGGGGCAGGTTGCCTGATCACCGAAGCCGCACGCGGCGAGGGGGGATACCTGACCAATGCGGCGGGTGAGCGTTTCATGCCCCGCTATGCGCCCAAAGCTCAGGATTTGGCCTCGCGAGATGTCGTCAGCCGGGCGATGATGCAGGAAATCCTGGCGGGGCGAGGGGTGGGGCCACAGCGAGATCACCTGCACCTGCATCTTGAACATCTGCCTGAGTCTCTGATTCTGGACCGGCTGCCTGGCATCACCGAAACCGCGCGCATTTTTGCCGGGGTTGATGTCACCCAGGCGCCCATCCCGGTTGTCCCGACGGCTCATTATAATATGGGCGGAATTCCAACCAATTTACAGGCAGAAGTGGTGACTCTGGATGCTCAGGGCCAGTTGCAGCCGGTGCCCGGCCTGCTTGCAGTCGGTGAAACGGCATGCGTTTCGGTGCATGGCGCCAATCGCCTGGGGTCCAATTCGTTGCTGGACTTGATTGTTTTTGGTCGCATCGCGGCGCGTCGTTGCGGTGAACTGCTGCGTTCCGGCGCCGCCGGATTGACGGAACCGGCGAACGAAGCGGCGCTCTGGGCACGCTGGGAGGCCTTACGCCACCGTCAGGGCCAGGAATCGGTGCCGGAGCTACGGACCGAAATGCAGCGAATCATGCAGCACCATGCAGGCGTCTTCCGAACCCGGCAGGGGCTGGATGGCGGGGTGCAGAAGTTGCACGAACTGATCGTGCGCTTTCAGGATATCAACCTGACTGACCGCAGCCTGATCTGGAATACCGAGCTGGCTGAAGCCCTGGAGCTGGAGAATCTGTTGGCACAAAGCCTGGTCACTGTATTGGCCGCCCAGCAACGTACGGAAAGCCGGGGCGCGCATGCCCGTGCGGATTATCCGCAGCGGGACGATGCCCGCTGGTTACGCCATAGCCTCTGTTGGCTGGATGCGCAGCGACGACTCAAATGGGCTTCCCGGCCTGTGCGCCTCGGTGACTTTCCACCCGATGAGCGGCATTACTGATGGCCCGCGTCATCACGATCTATCGCTATCAGCCCGATACAGGGGAAAAACCCAGGGTTGTACCTTATGAGGTGCCTGATGGGGTAGGGGGGCCGATGGTGCTGGATGCCCTGCACTGGATCAAGGCCCATCTGGATCCGACCCTGGCCTTTCGACGTTCCTGCCGCGAGGGGATTTGTGGCGCCTGTGCCATGAATATTCAGGGACGCAATACCCTGGCCTGTTTACAAGCCTTGCCCGCCAGTAATGCGACCTGCCAGGTGTATCCCTTGCCCCACTTGCGGGTCATCAGGGATCTGGTTGTGGATTTAACGCCTTTCTATCGTCAATATGCTGAAATTCAGCCCTGGTTGCAGGCCCCCCCGCCAGAAGAGGCTCAGCAGGAACGGCGGCAAACCGAGGCTCAGCGAGCACAACTGGATGGGGCTGTAGCGTGTATTCTATGTGCTTGCTGTGCCACGGCGTGCCCGAGCTACTGGTGGCATGGGGAACAATTTTTGGGGCCAGCCACCTTGCTTCAAGTCTGGCGTTGGGTGCAGGATAGTCGGGATACTGCGCGTGCGCAGCGGCTGGCGGCCCTGGACGATGCGTTCAAGCTTTATCGGTGCCATACCATTTTCAATTGTACCCAGACATGTCCGAAACATCTGAATCCAGCCCAGGCGATAGCCCAGCTCAAACGTCTGATGCTGTCGCGGTGAAGCGGCAGCGGTGGCGCCAGCGGGTCGGGACACTGGAGACTGAGTTAATTCTCATGAATAAATATAATATACCCCTATCTTCAAAACCACCCGTCAAAACATGAAAAAAATAATCACCAAAAGCCTCATAGCAAGCCTCAGCCTGATAACTATCGGATGCCAACCCAACAGCCAGAAACCGGACGAAGCAACTTTAAACGGCTCCCTGACCTACCTAGCCCGCATCGCCCTGACACCAGGCGCCAGCGCTCATGTCCGCCTAATTGATTCACAAAACAAGCTTTTAGCAGAACAAACCATCAACCCGGCAGGGCAGATTCCCATCCCATTCAGCCTACACTATCTACCCAGCAGCCAAGCACCGTACCAACTGGAAGCTGAAATCCAGGAACATGGCCAGCGCCGCTTCCACACCACGCAAACCATTGCGGTAGAACCAACACAAACCAAACCCCTACAAATACGACTACAACCCACACAATAAACCCCAACTGGCAGAGATACACTCCACCCACTATCATTAGCCCATCAGGTAATCTATAGTTTCGGGCCCAAGGACACGCACAATGGAAATCTTCGTCGGCAATATTGGTACCCAGACCAGCTCAGGACAAATCAAAAAGTTTTTCGGCAATTACGCCCAGAAGGCCAGCAAGTGGCAGTGCAGCATCATGCGCGCCCGCAACGCACAAAAGGACCGCACAGTCTATTTTGCCCACGTCATCCTGGAACCAGACAGCCTGGCCCTAAGCGCCATCAAGCATCTGAATCAGCAAAAATGCAATGGCAAGACACTGCAAGTACGTGAATACGTAGTCAGAACCGCCGGACGTAACCGCAAGACCACGCATACCAAACCAGGATTTATAGGCTGGCTGACTACCCTGATTCAAGGCAAGCCAAAATCAGCCAACTGGAACGGCCAGAATCGACGCAACCTGACCGAACTGGAAGATGCTGAAGTACAAGCTTTCATGCGTAACCGCTAGCACCTTCCATTCGCCTGACCATCACAAATGTTCAGGTCAAGGTTCATTTCCCTCAACCAGCCAACCTGGCTGCCAACACATAGGGCAAAATTCCGCCGTGCTGGTAATAAGCAAGCTCACGCGGAGTATCAATCCGCAACCTGACAGGGAAGGTCAGCTGGCGCCCATCAACAAATTGCGCCTGAACCGTCACAATCTGATCCAACGCCCGTACCTCAAATAATTCCTGACCTGTCAAGCCCAAGCTGGCAGCGGAATCACCCGGATTAAATTCCAGCGGCAGAATACCCATACCAACCAGATTGGATCGATGAATCCGCTCATAGCTCTCTGCCAGTACGACACGTACCCCAAGCAACTTGGGCCCCTTGGCCGCCCAGTCACGAGACGATCCTGAACCATATTCCTTACCTGCAATAATCAGCAAAGGCACTTCATCCTGCTGATAACGCACGGCCGCATCATAAATCGTCATGAGTTCGCCCCCAGGCTGATACCGGGTCCAGCCGCCCTCACGACCTTGCGCCAACAGATTACGCAACCGCTGATTGGCAAATGTCCCACGAACCATGACCTCATGATTGCCACGGCGCGCACCATAAGCATTGAAGTCCTCAGGGGCTACCCCCTGAGCACGCAAGTAATGACCTGCCGGACTATCGACCTTGATACTGCCCGCCGGAGAAATATGATCAGTCGTAATGCTATCTCCCAGGACTGCCAACGCCCGTAACCCGGTTAACGTGACATTAAGCGGCCCAGTCTGAGGTGATGGATGATCGAGAAAGTAAGGAGGCTGACGAATATACGTTGAATCAGACCGCCAAGGAAATAACTGACCGACTGGTGCCTGCAGGCCCTGCCAGGCCGAATCGCCGGCAAATACCGTCCGATACCGGTTCCGGAACAGTTCAGGGCGCAAGTGCTCATTTTCCAGTCCAGTAATCTCCGCAGCCGTCGGCCAGATATCACGCAAATACACGGCCTGACCCTGACTATCATGACCCAATGGCTCGGTTGTCAGGTCAATGTCCATCCGTCCTGCCAAAGCATAAGCGACAACCAGCGGCGGGGAAGCCAGATAATTCAGGCGCACTTCCGGATGTACCCGACCCTCGAAATTGCGATTGCCGGAAAGTACGGCACAGGCCAACAGATTTTCTTCCTTGATGCGCGCACTCAACTCCGGAACCAGCGGCCCGGAATTACCAATGCAGGTAGTACAGCCAAAGCCAACGACCTGGAACCCCAATTCAGCCAGCGGTACCAACAAACCTGCCCGGCTCAGGTAATCCGCAACAACCTGAGACCCCGGAGCCAGGCTGGTTTTAACCCAACTGGGGACCATCAACCCCAAACGCCGGGCCTTTTGCGCCAACAAACCGGCAGCGAGCATCACGGATGGATTGGAAGTGTTAGTACAACTGGTAATGGCAGCAATAGCCAAAATTCCATGTGAAACAGATTGATGTGTGGATTTTTCCACTTGCGCCAGAACCGATTGCCTAACTTCCGCAAGTGCCACCCGATCCTGCGGTCGCCGAGGCCCGGCCAGACTGGGCAACACAGCGCTCAGATCCACACGACAAGACTCGTCGTATTCAGGTGCAGCCTGGCCTGATACGTAAAACAGGCCCTGGGCCCTGGCATAGGCTTCTACCCGGGCGACCTGTTCCGGATCACGGCCTGACAGTTCCAGGAAGGCCAAGGTCTTGGCATCAATTGGGAAAAACCCGCACGTTGCCCCGTACTCGGGCGCCATGTTGGCAATCGTCGCACGATCAGCCAGAGAAAGTTGTCCAAGCCCCTCGCCATAAAATTCGACAAATTTGCCCACCACACCATGTTTGCGCAACTGGGCCACAATGGTGAGTACCAAATCGGTAGCAGTCACCCCGACAGGTAAACAGCCATGTAATTCCACACCGACTACCGGCGGCAACAACATGCTCACCGGCTGACCCAGCATGGCTGCCTCTGCTTCAATACCGCCCACACCCCAACCCAGTACCCCAAGTCCATTGATCATGGTGGTGTGAGAATCAGTTCCCACCACAGTATCCGGGTATAACAACCCCTCTGTTCCGACGCAGACCACACGAGCCAAGTACTCCAGATTCACTTGGTGTACGATGCCCACACCCGGTGGTACCACAGCAAAATTCTGTAAGGAACCCTGGGCCCACTTCAAGAATTCATAACGCTCCCGATTACGCTGATATTCCAGAGACACATTGGCCTCCAGCGCTTCATCGCGCCCAAAATGATCCACCTGTACCGAATGATCAATCACCAACTCGACAGCCTGAAGCGGATTAACCCGATTGGGTGCCACACCAGCAGCCTGCAAGGCATCACGCATTGCCGCCAGATCTGCAACAGCAGGAACCCCAGTAAAATCCTGCATCAGCACCCGGCTTGGCACAAAACTGATCTCACGGGCCTGATTCTGGCCAGGCTGCCACGCTTGCAGAAAAGCGATATCAGCAGCAGTCACCGTCTCGCCGTCATGGTGCCGAAGCAAATTTTCAAATAAAACTTTCAGGCTGAAAGGCAACCTTGCCTGAGTCGGCACAGCATTTAACGGGTGGTAACGATAAGATTTTCCAGCTATTGTCAATGATTCGACAGGAAAGGAAAGTGCGGATTGCATGCAATGGACTCCATGAAGGGCAGGGTTGGGAACTATAGTTGACTACGTAAGTCAACTATTCTATAGTCAATACCTAAGTAAATTAGTCAGGAATTAGGAGCTGATCATGAGACTTTCCACCAAAAGCCGCCACGCTGTCATGGCCATGCTCGATTTGGCCATCCATGACCGTTTTGGTCCGGTGACCCTGCTGGATATTTCGGAAAATCAACATATTTCACTTTCCTATCTTGAACAGCTCTTTGCAAAATTGCGCAAGAGTGGTCTGGTAGAAGGCACCCGTGGTCCCGGCGGGGGATATCGCTTGGCCAAATCAGCCACGCAGATCACCATTGCCGATATTGTCATGGCCACTGATGGTAGTGTGGGATCGTACCCGCAGCAGGCCAGCAGCAGCACGTATTACAACACCGAATGCACCATCACCCACGAACTCTGGAAGCAACTGAGCCGTAAACTCCATGAGTTCCTGAGCGATATCACCTTAGCAAATTTCGTGCAACAGCCGGAAGTGCAGGCTGCGATCCTGAACAAGAGTGGGTTACACATCCGCACCATGCCCAACAGCAAGCATCATCCCGCAGCCGGTTACGAACGCAGCAAGCTCGCTGCCAGCAGCCCGGCCTGATGGTACTGACTGCGCCGTGGTCAATTCGGCGCAGTCAGTCATCAAACTGCCATGTGGGCCATGATTTGCTCGCCAAATGCTGAGCAGCTCAGTTCGGTGGCGCCTTCCAGCAGCCGTGCCAAGTCATAGGTCACGGTCTTGGCGGCAATGGCACCAGAAATTCCCTTCAAGACCAAATCGGCCGCTTCATTCCAACCCAAGTGACGTAACATCATTTCACCTGACAGGATGATCGAGCCTGGGTTCGCTTTGTCCAGACCTGCGTGCTTGGGCGCGGTGCCATGCGTGGCTTCAAAAACCGCCGCAGTATCGGAAATATTGGCCCCCGGCGCCATACCGATACCACCCACCTGAGCGGCCAAGGCATCCGAAATGTAATCGCCGTTCAAATTCAAGGTGGCGATAACATCGTACTCTTCCGGGCGTAACAAAATCTGTTGCAGGAAATTGTCGGCAATCACGTCCTTGATGACGATTTCCCGGCCGGTCCGAGGATTTTTGAAACTATGCCAGGGGCCATTCCCAATCGGTTGGGCATCAAATTCGTTGCGGGCCAACTCATAACCCCAGTTCCGAAATGCGCCTTCGGTAAATTTCATGATGTTACCTTTATGTACCAAGGTAACAGAACTGCGATCCTGGGCGATGGCATAATTCAGCGCGCGCCGCACCAGGCGCTGAGTCCCCGTTCTGGAAACCGGCTTGATCCCGATGCCGGAATCTGCCGGGAAGCGAATCTTGGTGACGCCCAGCTCATCTTGCAAGAACCGAATGACTTTGGTGACAGCTTCCGTACCCGCTGCCCACTCAATACCCGCATAAATATCCTCTGAATTTTCCCGAAAAATGATCATTTCGCACCGCTCCGGGTGTTTGAGCGGCGAGGGGGTACCCGGAAAATAATGGATAGGCCGCACACAAGCATATAAATCCATCACCTGACGAATGGTGACATTCAGAGAGCGGATGCCTTCACCCACCGGCGTTGCCAACGGCCCTTTGATGGAAACCTTATAGTCTTGCAACACCTTGAGGGTTTCAGCCGGTAGATGCTCCCGGCTCGGGTGTTGCTGTGCGGCTTTTTCACCCGCCAAGACCTCACGCCATACCAGCCGCCGCCTGCCATCATAGGCCCGGGCCACCGCCGCATTCAAAACCCGGCACATGACCGGCGTGATATCCACGCCAATGCCATCACCTTCGATATAGGGAATGACAGGATCATCCGGTATCTGCCAGGTACCATCGGCAGTAATGGTAATCGCGGTGCCTTGAGTCATGCAGTTGTTCTCCCAGTGAGTAAAATCAGTGTCCGGCGTGGTGTCTTTTTAGCAGGCTTACCCGGTTGGGTCAAAATTCAGGCTTGCTCATCAGCACCGAGAGCAATCCCCATGCCGTCTTCAGGCTTCCAGCGTCAGATATCGAGCCAGATAAGTTT
Organism: uncultured Gammaproteobacteria bacterium; assembly: GCA_964398665.1. Taxonomy (GTDB): domain Bacteria; phylum Pseudomonadota; class Gammaproteobacteria; order CAYNNN01; family CAYNNN01; genus CAYNNN01. Next base: position 12,737 of record CAYNNN010000047.1, read on the forward strand.
CAAACGGCACCGTATCGTGAATGCCGGCGGCTGTCATCAGGCTTTCCTGCGCCAAGGTCCGCTCCAGAGCCAACATCTCGGCTGAACGGGGAATTTTCCGGTAACAATCCCCGTGGATCTGGGTCAAGGTCTTGGTTGCTGTGTGAAAACAGGCATCATGGGTTTTCATGAAATCCAGAAATTGCGCAGACGGGGTCAGTTCCGGCTCCTGCAACCAGGCATCGTACTGGGTGACGGCCTGAGTGTAGGCGCAAGTCCCCAGCGCAGTATCCAGTTGCCCAGCCCACTCAAACAGATCATCAGCCAGACCTGCATACGCCGCCCTCAAGGTGACAGGCTGACCAGAAATCCTGAGTTTACAATCCGGATCACGCCCATGCAGACTGGCGGTTTCATTGTTATGCCGAATCTCGGCATAGTCTGATGCCGCAAATGGCGGGCTTGGGGTCAGCAGGCTGTACACCAGCAGCGTTTGCAGGAAATAGAGCTGCGGCTGGGTCACACCGAGCGGTGTAAAGGGATTGAGGTCCAGCAGGCGGAGTTCCAGATAACGAATGCCGCGCCGCTTCAAGGCATTGAACTGACGCTCATCACTTGCCAACAAAGGCTGTTTGGGCCGGACACTGGCATACAGTTCATTTTCAATCTGCAACAGTTTGCCATTCAACTGGGGCCCAGTATAAGCCGCTTCGGTATCCAACAAACGCCGCAGGTCTGTCAGATAAGCCTCCAGGGTATTGAAGGAGACCTGTAAGTTGCCCAGGAGCTGGTTGCTATAGCCGATCGGACTCATACGCAGGGAAGTCGCCTCCGCCAGATAGAGGGTGCTGGCAGTGAGCGTTTCTGGTGCTGGCAACATATCCAGACGTGGTTGGGCACGCAGATACGTCTTGCACACCGCAGGTGAGGCCCCGAACAGATAGAGCAACAACCAGCCCAGCCGCATGAGGTTACGAAGCCCGCCCAGATAAAACGAATCCCGATCAATCAGATGACCATCTTGCGCCAGACAGTTCAGGGCAGACTCGGTAAAGGAAAAATTGTAGTGTACCCCTGCAATGGTTTGCATGGAACGACCGTAGCGGGTTCCCAACCCTGCCCGATACAGGGATTTCAGCCGTGCTGCATGGGAATGCCCGTAATCAGCAATGGGAATTTCCTGATCACCACGCAAAATGCAGGGCATACTGCTGGCCCAAAGCAGTTCATCATCGTCCAGAATGGTGCGATATAGCTCGGCATGGAGCGTCGTCAAGAACTGCCACAACGCGGGCACCTGGCTAAAAGTCGGCGTCACCAACTCAACCAGGGCTTCAGAAAAATCGGTCGTGATGAAGGGGTGGGTGAGGGCATGGCCCAGTTTGGCCGGGTGCCGCTTTTGCGAGATATGCCCATTCTGGCTGACCCGTAACCCCTCCCGTTCCAGACCAAAACACATCCCGACCAAACAGTCTGAGGGCAATCGAATCGTCTTCATGAGCATAAGGGCTAGAGGTCACACAATCGCCATGATACCATCAGCCCCTCCAGGAGAGGTGGCTGAGCGGCTGAAAGCGGCGGTCTTGAAAACCGTTGACCCGATCCGGGTTCCAGGGTTCGAATCCCTGTCTCTCCGTCTGGGTGCCCGACTGCGAAAGTCCACGTTCCAAGACAGCATGCTGTTGCGTCAGATGAACATCAAGACCCCACTAGAAATCCTCCGAGCCGATTTTTTAGCCGCCAAAATGGCATTTGAGCAAGCCTTGGCCCGGCTACTGAATACCTTGGCACACGATGCGGCTTACCCGGCCTGGATTTACCAATGTGGCGAGGGTCTGACGCCTAGGGAACAGCTTTCCTTGACGTTGGGTAATATCCACCATCAGAATGATGCGATGGATGCCCGTGAAGTTGAAGTCAATCCCGGCCTGATTCCTGCCTCAACGGCAACATTGCAGGCTGTCATCCAGCTGAATGGGGCTAAAGCCCAACTCCAGGCCACCTTGGCCGCACTGGATCGACCTGACGGCAGGCATTGCTCCTCCCTGTTAACCCGGCAGGTACTGTCTGAATGTGGGTGGTCCCGGCTGCACCGCAAGCAGGCTGTGCGCACCATACCCATCATTGAGGAACGGCTGATAAAAGTGGGTTTTACCTGGGCACATACCATGGACGTCCAACGCCTGAGCCGGAATCAGGCACGTCAACATCTGGAAGCCCTTTCAGAAAACCCATATGTTGCCAGACAGTTGCAGCTATTGGCGCAAATTCCGGCAGATGAACCACTGGCCATGGCCAAACAATCAGCACTGCACATCCGCGCCAATCTGCTGCTGAGCGATCCCCATGGGCAACCCCTTCGGCGTCAGGTGCGTGCCCATATGCCACTATTTTTTTCCTACCACAAAAACCCGGTCATACCCCCTTTTGCGCCACCCAAAGAATCCAGTGCCCGCGATCCACGCCGGCTGCGCCGTTCAGATATCAAGCTGGAAGATAACCCATTTTTGCCATCCATCAACGTATATCGCTATCTGCCTGCCTACCGGACACCCACGTGAACCTGCACCCACTCTGGGAAATCGCTACCCAGTTACCTGAAACCCCTGGGGTTTATCTCTTCAAGGCCGCTTCGGGTCGGGTGCTGTATGTCGGAAAATCCAAAAGCCTGCGCAAGCGTGTGATCTCCTATTTTTCCAGGAAAAACAATGCCTATCGCATCGCCCAACTGCTGGAGCAGGCCAGCACGCTGGATCATTTGTTGACTCCGGATGAGGCCGATGCCCTCATTCTGGAAAATAACCTGATCAAGCACCACCAGCCTGAATTCAACGTGTTGCTCAAATACGGCGGGGGCTACCCGTATCTGGCCATTTCAGCCGATCCAGTGCCACGCCTGACCCTCGTGCATAAACTCAGCGGGCGCCTGGATGCCCGCTATCAGGCTGTTTACGGGCCCTATCCGGGTGCCGTCGAGACCCTGGTGCAAGGGGTCAGCCGCCTATTTGGCCTGCGCACCTGTGAGAATGCCGAGTTCAAGCGCCGCCAACGTCCCTGTTTGCGCCATAGTCTGGGATTATGCTTGGGACCCTGTGCCAGCGATGTGAGCACATCTACTTATCAGCACGCCGTACATCAGACCTCGCAACTGTTGGCAGGTAATTCCGATGCGTGCGCCCACTACCGCCAGGAATTACAGATCCGAATGCTGGCCCATAGCCAAAAACTCCAGTTTGAACAGGCCCAAGCGGTCAAAGAAGCCCTGGAAACGCTGGCCCGTGTCAGCCGGATTCAAACTGTTGAATGGCATGACCGACGCGATACCGATGTTCTGACCCAACGTTGGCGTCTGGATGGCGTGCATTATCAGCTCCTACGTTATGTGCAGGGTGAACTGCGCGAACGTTTTTTCTTTGAATTCAGCCCAGAACTCAAAACCCCGGCAGCGGCACTCCCTATCCTCTATGCCCAATTGACCCCACCAGCTCAGGTGTTGCTGGAAAAATCGCTGCTGGCGGACCGGGACGTACAAGCTTTTTTTTTGCCCGGCAAGTGGCCATCACCCACTTGGCCAAAGACAGCACCCTTTACCAGGTGGCCCAGCGGAATCTGGGAACGCCGCTTACGGAAAATTGGGTGGCCGCGAGCTGGGAGGCGCTCAAAACCCAACTTTCCTGTCCGGAGTTGCAACGGATAGACTGCGTTGACATCAGCCATATGGGCGGACAATGCACCTATGGTGCCGTCACCGTCTGGGAAGCAGGAGGCCTCAACCGGCGGCGTTACCGTACCTATACGATCACGCAAGCTGGCGCTGGGGACGATTATGCAGCGCTGTATGAAGTGATATCCCGACGCTACGCCAATATGCCACTACCGGATATTTTGTTGTTGGATGGTGGTCAGGAGCAGGTGCAGTACGTCCTGAAACAGGCAGCCCGGCAACAACCCGCCTGGCAGCGGGGATTGCAACACTGTCAGCTCCTGGGGCTGGCCAAGGGGCCGCAGCGGGCTCCGACCCAGGATCGCCTCTGGGTGGAAGCCCAGGGCCGTTATCTTGCGTTCAAACAGCAGCCAGAACTCTTTAGTATCCTTCAGAGATTACGCGATGAAGCCCACCGCCGTGCGGGGATGGCCATGCGTCAGGCCAGGCAAAAGCAGCAACTCGCAATCCCATCACGCCCAGGACAATCCCGATGAATCTTGCCAATCAGCTCACCTTGTTCAGAATTGTGGTCATCCCGCCTTTTGTCTTCAGCTTTTACTGGAATCCGACGCTGTGCCTCACCTTGTTCATCCTGGCGGCGCTGACTGACTGGCTGGATGGCTGGGTGGCACGCACCTTGCGGCAAGAAACCCCGTTGGGCAAATTCCTGGACCCGGTAGCTGACAAGCTGATCGTCACCTGCGCGCTCTTCTTGATCGTGGCGGCTTATCAGACTTGGTGGATTACCCTGGCTGCACTCCTGATCACGGCACGGGAAATCACGGTGGTCAGCTTGCGGGAATGGTTGGCCCAGCGCCACGCCCGCACCCTGCCGGTCTCTTTCTGGGGCAAACTCAAGACCACCCTACAACTGATAGCCATCAGCCTGTTACTTCTGCAAGTCGATCTGGGCCAGCCGCTGGGACTCCTGGGCGGATTCCTGCTTTGGGTAGCCGCAGGGCTGGCGCTGGCCTCGCTGGGCCATTATGTCTGGCAAAACCGCCAGGTGTTGGGGGGTTAGCCGGATATGGTTATGGCTTGCAGTTGCGCGGGGGTAGGCTACACGGTCGTAGGTATTTGTAACGGTTGGACCGTTCCGATTGCACCGCACCGCTTTGGCCAACCATTCCAACCAATATAGCGGTACCCATGACTCAAGAGAAGAAAACAGCGGCTCACGTCTACACGGTGTCGAAATTGCAGAAATCAGCTACCCCACCAACACCCTCTCCAGCGTCTCCGTTGCCAATACGCGCTCGGCCCAGATTTCAAGTTGGGCACTGCTGGTGGCAGTCTGCAACTGTGCTTCCGCCCAGTCGGGCAGTGGGCCGAATCTGAGCTGAAGCTGGCGCCGGAGCAGGCGCTCCAGCTTGCAGTTTCCTCAACATGAGCTACGCTTGGGCTACTGAAGTCAAGGACTGCGATTATGCTTGCGTCACTGGGTCACTGGGTCACTGGGTCACTGGGTCACTGGGTCACTGGGGCTGGCGGGGATAGTGTGGGGAGACACACCGGATGCGCTACCACCGCCGTGGTATTGTCCGCAAGGCATTCAGCGCCCTGAATACCGCCATGCTGATCCGGTGGCAGCCTGTGACTATCTGATCCACCACCAGATAGGTCAGCAATGGCCAGTATGTGAGGATGCAGTGTTGATGCCGGGATTGAGTCCGACCCTGGCGCCAAATCGGCTTACGGTAGGCTTCTGTGCGAACCAGTTTGGGCCGAATTGGTTTTGTGCTGCGCTCCAATGCTGTCCGGAGGGCTATCAGAGCCGATTGATCGCGATAGACAACCCCCAGATGATCGAATGCGTGCTGCCGGCTGACACGGTGGACGAACCGCCGAACGAAGGGCCGCCGGAATGTCCGGCGGGGACCAACCCGATCCATAGCCTGACGGGGAACAAATACCAGGCCATGGCAGTGTATCAGGATGCGGGGCCATTTCCGCTGAACCTCGTGCTGCACTACAACAGCCGTGCAGTAGGCCAAGACGCGCCGCGCTGGCGGCATGACCACGCCCCACGGCTGGAAGCGGGGAACTACGCCCGCTGGTCAGCGCACGCGCCCCTGACGGCAGGGCCGGGAATCCAGCGAGCGCTGCTGCATCTACGCCGCCCCGAAGGCCGGCTGGAACGGTGGACGAACCGCTACGATCCGGCGTTGG
>CAYNNN010000048.1:0-11079 GCA_964398665.1 uncultured Gammaproteobacteria bacterium
ATCGGCGTCGAGTTCAGCAAGGAATCCCGCAGCGTGGTCGGCTTTGAGGTGGTGGCGGGCTAAGCCCAGAGAAGGAACCCATCCGATTCATTTATTAATCCAGTTAATTTAGCGGAAGGAAAAGGCGAGGAGACCGCGCCAGTAGCGGTTGCGCCGTTCCCAACGATAGGTGAGGCGACGGAAGCGCTGTTGCAACCAAAGCGCAGGTCCGTTCGACCTGCCAGCGGTCAATCGGCTTGCCACGAGGTCTGCTGCGTTTGGGTGTGCAGTAATAAACCCAGGAAGTCTTGACCCCAAGCCATCGTGTGTCCCCTGAGTATTTCACCTCAGCCCCGAGTCTCGCAGAGGCAGTGCAGACGGGCAAGTGCTGTTTGCCACATCAGGTGGATAGCGGTCTGGATGCAGGCTCAGAAGCTTAAGGTACGCCAGGCAGCCGGGTTGATGCGGTGCGGATCAGTATTGTTGACCAGCCAGGGCAGGATATGTAGTTCTAGGCCTTGGGCGCGTAGTCCGTAATTGAAGGACACATGTTCACACTGTTGCAACCGGGTCAACTGGATGCGGCCGGGTTCGACAATCTGGTAGTGGAACCGGGAGCCGCAGTAGGGCTGGACATTGGCCAGCACGGGGGGCACTTTATAAAACCCCAGCCCGCCAAAGGCCGAATCCACTGCTGTCGGTACGCTGGCAGAAATGAATTGCAGGGGGTATTGGGTGAGTACATAACGGGCTGCATCCTGGTCGCTCAACTGCAGTTCCAGAACGGCCGTGCGGATGGCTTCCCAAATATCAATGGGAAAATGTTGTGGGTGGCGTAAGGCCCACAAATCATAATACTGTGGCTGCCACGCAAATACGGCGCCGCGTTCCGGACGGGCATTCAGATAAGCCAGTGCAGCCTGCAGGGCGGACGGGTCCAGGGCCATCCGGGCATTGATATCATCCATGTCCAGCACCACCAGGGTTTCGTAGCTGCGCAGCAGAGGGTCGGTCCGCAACTGATGGATATAAAGATTGCGGCAGATTTCCAGGCGCAGGGTACGTTGGGGATGCAGTTTACTCAAGCCCGTCAGGCCATACACGGTGCAGCGGGGGTGGCCCCGGCACCAGGTGCGCAGGCGCGCCAAGGTATCGTCATCGGAATCATTTTCGATGAAGATGCAGGCTACTTCAGCAAAACAGGCCGCGATTTGTGCGATGTTGTGTAGCACAGCAGGCAAGGCAGCGGCAGCATTGCGGGCACAACCGACGATGAGCGCTCGATGTGCAGCGGGGGTCATAGGCTCAGTTCAAAGCCCAAGATCGCCTCAAACAAGGCGCGGTCATCGGCGTGGCAGGCGCAGACATCAAAGTAATGCACGGCCACCTGGCCATACTGGCGGTTGCTGCGCAGATAGATGTTCAGTTCCTGAAATCGGGCGGGATTATCCACGCTCATCAGAAAATTCCCGAAATTGTCATAGACCAGATAGTGCCGATAACCCAAAGCCTCCAGCGTGGCAATGGCTGCGCCGGCTTCCGCGTTGCCCTGCGGGGAAAAACTCGGGTCATATTCAAAAAATAGTACGGGTTTGAGTTGAGCCAGCACGGCGGCGGACTGGATCAGGATGGGAAAATCAAAGCCGTCTGTATCCAGTTTGAGCAGGCGGGCCTGGGCAAAGCGCGGGTGACGGGCCAGCACGGTAGCCAGGCTGTGGCAGGGCACCCCGGTCACGCTCGGGGTGGGACTCAGGGCGCCGACCAGAGAAGCGGTGCCCCGGCTGGCTTGCGCCCGTGCGACATTGACGAAATTGCCGTCCTGACCGATGAAGCAGGTCTCGATGGCAACACCGTTGCCCATTCGGGCGGTGTTGGCCCGCAGCAGGCCGATAAAATCGGGATGGCCTTCGATGCACAGCACGGGTACCGGGGCATATTTGCGCAGCAGGGCAGCGGTGTCGCCAATATTGGCGCCAACATCAATGGCAGCGTAGCCGGGTACCCGTTGGGCCAGGATGCGGCTGATTTCGCCCAGGGCAATGTCGTAGCGCTGCCAGCGGGCCTGGTAGTGATCCAGCCGATGTTCCGGCGGCAGGATCAGCGGGTGAGGGCCAACGTGGTAAAGGCGGTTCTGAGCCATTGCGCTCAAGACTGCAAATGGCGTTGAATCAGCGGCAACAGATCTTGAAAGGTGCGGCCCTGGGTTTTGTCACCCAGGGCTTGAAAATGCCAATCGCTACCTTGGCGAAAGAGTCGGGCCATGATCAGTCCGGTATGCGTGCCCGCTTCGCGCAGGTCAAAGCGCACCAGTTCGGTCTGGGTCTGGTTATCCACCAGACGGCAAAAGGCATTCTGAACCCGGTCAAAAGTTTGACCTCGAAACGAGTTGACCGTGAAGACCAGTTGGGTGATTTCGGCGGGCAGGCGGCCTAGATCCACCTGGATGACTTCGTCATCGCCATCCCCGGCCCCGGTCAGATTGTCGCCGGTGTGTTCCAGCGCACCCTGCAGGCCCCGCAATTGGCGAAACCAGACTTGATCGCGCAGTTGGCACTGACCATCAAAGGCCAGGCAACTGGCGTCCAGGTCAATGCTGGCACCACCAGCGCTGCCGCCACCACCAAACAGCCCGCCGAACAAGCCGCCAGTGCGTGCCGGCGCCGAGGGTTGAGCGACGTCCCAGCCCAGACCCATGAAGAGCTGGCGCAGTCCGCCGCTGGCCGTGGTGGTGGGGGCTGTCGCAGCGGCAGTTTTGGTCAGGTTGATCTGCTCGCCCTTGTGCAGGGAAATGGCCATGTCATTACCTCAAATGGGTCAATTCAATCCAGAGTCTCGCCGCCGGTGTCTGTCAGGGTGATGATCTGGCCGGTGGCGGTGCAATCCGGCCCCAGCAGATACAGGGCTGCCGGGGCATAGCGTTCCGGTCGGGGCCGGCGCCGGGGGTCTTCACCGGGGTAGGCGCGGGCACGCAGGCTGGTGCGCAGGGGCGGGGGTACCAGCGTGTTGACCCGGAACTGGGTACGGTTTTCCAGCTCATCAGCCAGACTCTGGGCCAGATTCAGCAACCCGGCCTTGGCCGCTCCGTAGGCGCCCCAGTAGGCTTTGCCATGTAGCCCCACAGCGTCATTAATGAACAGGATGGCGGGCTGTGGTGCTTGCTGCAACAGCGGTAGGCAATATTGGGTGATCAGAAAGGGCGCATTCAGGTTGACCTGCATCACCTGATGCCACAAGGGGGGGTGATACAGATTGACCGGGGTCAGGGCACCCAGGGTCGCTGCCGCGTGGACCAGGCCATCCAGACGGCCAAACTCCCGGCTCAAGGTGGCTGCCAGGTCCGCATATTCCTTGGGTGTGGCAGTTTCGAGGTTCAGGGGATAAATGGCTGCCTGCGGGCCGCCGACCTGTTCAATGGCGTCATAGACCAGTTCAAGCTTGGCAGTGGTTCGGCCCAGCAGGACTACCGTCGCGCCGTGAGCGGCGCAACGCTCGGCGATGGCCTCGCCCAGGCCGTCGCCGGCGCCGGTGACCAGGATCACCCGGTCTTGCAACAGTTCCGCCGGTGGGCGGTAAGCGTCTGGAATCAGCATGGCAAATGGATGAATGTTAAGTGCGGTACAATGCCCGGCGCACGGCAATGCCCCACTGACGCACCGGCGTCAGGCTGACCTGATGGGTCAGCAGAAGGGCAGCGTCCGTTGCAACTTCGTGGATCAAGCTTAACAGCAAATCGGCCCGGATGCGTTGATCCAGACCGCCCAGATGGGGTAGGCAGTCGATCAGTTCCTGGCGCAGCTGTGTCAGCAGGGCGCCCAGCGCTGCCGCGCCGGCCTGAGGTTCACCGCGCAACCGGGCAGCGTGCAGTTGGTGGGTACGCAGCAGGGTTTGAGGCAGCGGGCAACACCCCAGGGCGGTGAGGCTGCGCAGGCCCACCAGCGTGTGCCACAGGTGCCGGGCCGCCCCCAGCCGGGCTGCCGCAGCCAGGGCCGCAGGCGCATGCAGGCCCTGCCAGCGGGCATATTGTTGCTCCAGTGCGCCCCCGGCGGCCAGCGCGGCTTGCCAGCCCTGTTCCAGGGTAAGTGGGGGTTCGGCGGTCAGTTGGGTCTGTAACCCGATCAACAGATCCTGCCAGGGTTGGGGATCAAATGTCGGGCCCGCGAGCGTATGCAGGGCGCGGCTGGCCGGATGCTCGGGCTGGCCCTGACCGAGGCGGCGCAATTCTTCCTGCCACCAGCGCAGCCGGGCCAGGGCGGGGGCTAGTTGGCTACAGCCTTGCGGGATGGCATACAGGGTGGTTGCCAGGGCCGTTGCTGCCCGCACCTGACGGGCGTAAGGGCGGGGGGCAAACAGCAGGCTGTAATGCAGGGCGTCGCGGGTCGGGCGGGTTTCCATCTAATTTTCAAGGTATTTGGCTGGGCAGCCGCTGCTTCTGGTTCCGGAGTATTCAGCACCCCATTGCGCCAAGTCAAGGTGAATGGCGGCTTGCGCGTTATACTACCCCCATCGCAGGCTATCCGCCGAGGTCACATGAATCTGCCCGAATTGTTGAGTGCCGATGACAGCTACCTGTTCCGTCAGGGAAATCATTACCGGCTGTACCGTCATCTGGGCGGGCACTGCGTGGCCGGTGGTGGCGCCCGTTTTGCGGTTTGGGCGCCCAATGCCGAGCATGTTGCGGTCATTGGCGAGTGGAATGCCTGGGACCCACAGGCCCACCCGCTGAGTTTGCGCGAAGATGGCACCGGCATCTGGAGCGGTTTTGTCTCCGAAGCTACCCCCGGTGCCCGCTACAAATACCATATCATCGCCCGCCATAGTCACTATCGGGCCGACAAGGCCGATCCCTTTGCGGTGTACAACGAGGTTTCCCCGGCCACGGCTTCGCGACTCTGGCCGCTTGATTACACCTGGAATGATGCGATCTGGATGCAGAACCGGGCGCAGGCCAATGCCCTGGGTGCGCCCTGGGCCATTTACGAAATGCACCTGGGTTCCTGGCGCCGGGTGCCCGAAGATGGCGACCGGCCCCTGAGCTATCGGGAACTGGCCGACTGGCTGCCGGATTATTTAAGCGGCATGGGCTTTACCCATGTGGAATTCCTGCCCCTGATGGAACACCCGTTTTACGGGTCCTGGGGCTATCAGGTCACGGGTTTTTTTGCCCCGACTTCACGTTATGGCACGCCGCAAGACCTGATGTACCTGATAGACCGCCTGCATCAGCGTGGCATCGGCGTCATTCTGGACTGGGTGCCTTCGCATTTTCCGGTGGATGGCCACGGCCTGGCCTATTTCGATGGTACGTACCTGTACGAACATGCCGATCCCAAGCGGGGCTATCATCCGGAGTGGAACAGTGCCATTTTCAACTATGGACGCCACGAAATCCGGGCTTTTTTAATCAGCAATGCCTTATTCTGGTTTGATCATTACCACATTGACGCCCTGCGTGTGGATGCAGTGGCCTCCATGCTCTACCTGGATTATGGGCGCCAGGAAGGCGAATGGGTGCCCAACAGCCGGGGCGGGCGGGAAGATCTGGAAGCGGTCGCGTTTTTGCGTGAGCTGAACACCGCCGTCTATCATCATTATCCGGATGTGCAGACCATCGCGGAAGAGTCCACGTCCTGGCCGATGGTCTCCCGACCGGCTGCCATCGGTGGGCTGGGGTTTGGCATGAAGTGGAACATGGGCTGGATGCACGACACCCTGGATTATTTCGCCCGCGACCCGATCCACCGCAAGTATCACCAGCAGCAGATGACCTTCAGCATCTGGTATGCCTTTTATGAAAATTTCGTCCTGGCGCTCTCCCACGATGAAGTGGTGTATGGCAAACGTTCCCTGCTGGCCAAGATGCCGGGTGACGACTGGCGCAAATTTGCCAACCTGCGCCTGCTGCTGGGCTACCTGTACACCCATCCGGGCAAGAAATTGCTGTTCATGGGTGCAGAACTGGGCCAGTGGAACGAGTGGTATCACGAAGCCAGTCTGGATTGGCATTTGCTCCAGCGGCCCCCGCATCGGCAACTCCAGCATTGGGTGCGGGATCTGAATCTTTGCTATCGGGAACAAGCCCCGCTTTGGCAATGTGATTTTGAAGCAGGCGGTTTTCAGTGGCTGGACTTCCACGATGCCGAGGCCTGCGTACTGAGCTACTTCCGTTATGCCCGCGATGGCCAGGTCATTCTGGTCATCTGTCACTTTACCCCCATGACGCGCCCCGGTTACCAACTGGGGGTGCCCATCGGTGGACGTTGGGAAACCTTGCTCAATAGCGATGCTGCACGTTACGGTGGTAGCGGTAGTGGCACCCAACTGTGGGAAACGGTTGTGCAGCCGATGCATGAGCGGGCCTATACCTTGAATTTGACCTTGCCGCCCCTGGGTATCCTGATTTTACGTCCCCTGGCGGCCCATCCTCTGCTGACTTCGGAAACTTGACATGCAAAAACAAAAAATCATGGCGTTCGTCATGGCGGGAGGCGAAGGCACCCGTCTGTATCCCCTGACCAAGACCCGGTCCAAGCCCTCAGTACCCTTTGGCGGGCGCTACCGGCTGGTGGATTTCGTGCTCAGTAATCTGGTGAACTCGGAAATTTACGGGATTTATCTGCTGGTGCAATACAAATCCCAGGCCCTGATTGAGCATGTGCGCAAGACCTGGCTATTGTCACCCATTTTGCCCCAGCACTTTGTCACCATCGTGCCGCCCCAGATGCTGCACGGGGCCAGCTGGTTTCAGGGCACGGCCGATGCGGTACATCAGAATATCAATCTGATCGAGCAGTTCGGTCCTGACATCGTGGCAGTGTTCGGGGCTGATCACGTATATCGGATGGACATTCGCCAGATGGTGAATTTTCATGCCGAACGCAAGGCAGACGTGACCATTGCCGCCCTGCCCGTGCCGATTGGCGAAGCCTCCGCGTTTGGGGTGATTGCCGCCGATGCCGATGGCCGCATCCGGGATTTTCAGGAAAAACCCAGTCGTCCTGCCGCCATGCCCGGCGATCCGGAACATGCGTATGCCTCGATAGGCAATTATCTGTTCAGCACGGATGTGCTGCTGGAAGCCCTGCGCGAAGCGCATCAGCGGGGCGAGAGCGATTTTGGTAAGCACGTGCTGCCGCGTTTGCTGCATAGCCAGCGTGCCATGTACGCCTACAACTTTGCCACCAACGTAGTGCCGGGCGTCAAACCCTATGAGGAGCATGCCTATTGGCGCGACCTCGGCACCATAGATAGCTATTATGCCGCCCATCAGGATGTCTTGGGGGCACGGCCTCGGCTGGATGTGTTCAACCCGCAGTGGCCGATCCATTCCAGCAATTATCAGGGCACGGTGGCCAAGATCATCAATGGTCAGATCAGCAACAGCATCCTGGCCGGTGGCACGGTCGTAAACGGCGCCGAGATCAAAAACAGCGTGGTCCGGCGCGAGGTGGTCTTTGAGGAGGATGTCTCGGTGGAGGACTGCGTTATCATGGACTACGTACGCATTCAGCGCGGGGCGCGGCTACGGCGGGTGATTGTGGATCGCTACAATGTGATTGAAGCGGGTGCCCGGATCGGTTACGACCTGAATGCCGACCGCCAGCGTTACCATGTCGCCCCTTCCGGCATCGTCGTGGTGCCGGAAGGCAAGCGCGCCGAACACGCCTATAGTTTCATAGACGAGCATAGCTAACACCTGCGCTGCCGGTCGGATCAGCCGCCTGTCAACGCCATGAAGCGGATGATCTGGCCGGGTTTCTCCTGAAACTCGTGCCGTTCGGGCTTGTTCCAGACGGCGGCCACGATGGCCGCTTCCAGCTCGGCATCGCTGGCCCCGCCGCGCAACAGGGGCCGCAACGGCACCACGTCGTTTTGCCCCAGACACAGATGCAGATTGCCTTCCACGTCCAGACGCACCCGGTTGCAGCTGGCGCAAAAATGCTGGGAAATCGGGGTGATGAAGCCGATACGCAACTGATTTTCCGCCAGCCGGAAATAGCGGGCTGGCCCGCCGCCGCCCACCGCATCCTCCGGCACCATAGTATAGCGCTGGGCCAGATAGGCTTTGATATCCTGTAGATTGACATACTGCGTCTGTGCTGCCTGCCCGGTATTGCCCAGCGGCATGGTTTCAATCAGGCGCAAGATGAAGTGCCGGGCCGCACAAAAATCCACCAGCGCCTGCAACTCGGCCGTATTGACGCCGTGCAGCAATACCGTATTGATTTTGATGGGGTCAAAGCCCACAGCCTGCGCAACGTCCAGTCCGGCCAACACCTGAGCCAGATCACCATGCTGGGTGATGGCGGCAAAGCGGGCCGGGTCCAGTGAATCCAGACTGACATTCAGGCGCTGGACGCCAGCGGTTTTCAGTGCTTGCGCCTGTTTGGCCAACTGGGAGGCATTGGTGGAAAGCGACAAATCTTCCACACCCGGCAATGCGCTCAGCCGGGCTGCCAGGCTGGGCAACTGGCGCCGGGTCAAAGGCTCGCCGCCGGTCAGCCGAATCCGGCGCACGCCCAAGGCGGCAAACACCCGCACCACGCGCTCGATTTCGGCAAAATTCAGCCAGGCGTGTGGCTCGGCGGCGGCGCGGTAATCCTGTGGCAGACAATAGCTACAACGAAAATCACAGCGGTCGGTGACGGACAAGCGCAAGTATTCGATACCACGCTGATGGCGGTCGCGCAAAACAGGCATGGCCAGACCCACGGGGAAAGAAATGGTTATTGCAGGATAATGGGCGCAGAAAGACAAGCGGCGGCTTGGCAGGGAATTAGCGGGTGATGGGAATCGAACCCACGCTATCAGCTTGGGAAGCTGAAGTTCTACCATTGAACTACACCCGCGAACGCCGCCTATGATAACGTCTGGCTGGCTGTTTGCAAGCTTTCCCGTGGTCATCCTGGAGTATGTGTCATGTCCTTTGGACCTCATTGGTTTTGCCTGTGTCTGCTGCTGGTGCCCCTGAACGTATCGGCAGCCCAAGCCTGGTGGTGGGATGCAGCCTGGTGGCAGCAGGGCCAGCTCCCTGCGCCCAGCACCTATCCGGTCAGTGAGCAAAAACTGAGCTACCGGCGCGGTGATACCGAAATTCCCGCGCTGCTATGGCGGCCCGCCGATCAGGCCCCGTATCCCGGCGTGATTTTCGTGCATGGGCGGCGCGGGCTGGATGACCTGGTGCAACTACACGCCAGACGCCTGGCGGCGCGGGGATTCATCGTGTTCGCACCCGATCTGTACAGCGGGCGGTTTATCGAAAAATTCCCGATTGAACATGATTACAGCCTGGAGGATGACCTGAATGCCGGGGTGGATTTTTTCCTGACCCTGCCGGGTTTGAGCAGCAGGAAAGCCTGTTTGTACAGCCATACCCGGGGTGGTTACAAGGCGCTCAAGGTCGCCGTGAGCAAACAGCGGCAAAATGACGCGATTGCCTGTTATGTCAGCTATTATCCCCATCTGCAGGACCCCAATGCCCCGGAACCCATGCAGGTGTATCGCTATGCGTCGGAGGTGGATGCACTCCGGATTCCGACCCTGATCTTCATGGGCGAACAAGAGCAATATCAGCGTAAGCGCGGCATCGAAATGGCGGTGGCGGCTTTGGAAGCCCAGCAGCGTCCGGTGCAGCTGGTGGTTTATCCGGGGGTGGGCCGAGGCTTTGATTTTCGCCCGGACAATGTGCGCACGTTTGCCGACGACTTGGCCAGCAAGGATGCCTTGCTGCGGGCCAGTGACTTCATGCGTGCCCATCTGAAGTAGTCGGGCTTAAGTCTCCGAGGTGGCGGTGCGCCGGGCCAATTCGACGTAATGGTTGGCCGAATAACTAAAATAATCCCGTTCCTGGGTAGTCAGCGGGCGTATCTGCCGAGCCGGACTGCCCAGATACAGATAACCGCTGGCCAGCCGTTTGCCCGGTGCCACCACACTGCCTGCGCCCACCATCACTTCATCTTCCAGCACGGCACCATCCAGCACGATGCTCCCCATGCCGATCAGGCAGCGATTCCCCACCGTGCAGGCATGTAATACCGCCCGATGCCCGATGGTGACTCCAGCACCGATGCTGAGCGCGTAACCCGGGCTATAGGCACTGGGATGGGTCACGTGCAGCACCGCGCCATCTTGCACATTGGTGGCCTCACCCACGTGGATCTGGTGGATATCTCCGCGCAGCACGGCCATCGGCCAGATGGAGGCGTGCGCGGCCAAGGTCGTCTGGCCGCTGACATAGGCGAGTGGATGCACGTAAGCAGTCGGGTGCAGTTGGGGCCAATGATTTTCAAAGCGCGCAAGGGTCATGGCAACTCCGGATGAGGGGCACTGCGCAGCATAGCACGGCGTAGCTAGGATCAAGGCGGTGGACTACCTTCAGGGCACTCCAGTGCTTGCAGTTGTTAGCAAGGCTGATTACATTACCCCCAACCACCCATTGGATCTTCCTCATGTTTACCGCACCCCGCCTGCTGACTGTTCACATTTCCACCCTGGCCCTCTGGGGCGCTTTGGCGACCCTGCCCCCACTGGCTTGGGGCTATAGTGCAGTGCCTGCGGTGCGAGGGCAGGCGAGACTAGATGCCGTGCTGGCGAATACGACCACAGTGGAACAGCGCTGCTTGAACGATAGCAGTGGCGGTTTCACCGCCTGCGCCAGTTTCAATGTGGCGGACAGCAGCCGGGGGGTAGCCCTGGGGGATTTGGACGGGGATGGCGACCTGGATGCCGTGCTGGCGAATAGTAGCAGCCGAGTGGATCGGCGCTGTTTGAACGATGGTTCCGGCGGTTTCACCGCTTGCACCAGTTTCAATGTCACGGACAGCAGCTTCGGCATTGCCTTGGGGGATTTGGATGGGGATGGCGACCTAGATGCCGTGCTGGCGAATCTTGGCGCAGCGGAACGGCGCTGCTTGAACGATGGTTCCGGCGGGTTCACTGCCTGCGCCGGCTTCAATACGGCGGACAATAGCCGGGCGGTAGCCTTGGGGGATGTAGACGGCGATGGGGATCTAGATGCCGTGGTGGCGAATAGTGGCCAAGTGGAACAACGCTGCTTGAACGATGGTTCCGGCGGGTTCACTGCCTGCGCCGGCTTCAATACGG
>CAYNNN010000048.1:11179-18273 GCA_964398665.1 uncultured Gammaproteobacteria bacterium
CGGACGCCAGCTATGGCGTTGCCTTGGGGGATCTGGACGGGGATGGCGACCTAGACGCCGTGGTGGCGAATTCTAACCAAGTGGAACAGCGCTGCTTGAACGATGGTTCTGGCGGGTTCACTGCCTGCGCCAGTTTCAATACCACGGACGCCAGCTACAACGTTGCCTTGGGGGATCTGGACGGGGATGGCGACCTAGACGCTGTGGTGGCGAATTTCAACCAAGTGGAACAGCGCTGTTTGAACGATGGTTCTGGCGGTTTCACTGCCTGCGCCAGTTTCAATACCACGGACCAAAGCCTCGGCATTGCCTTGGGGGATGTAGACGGGGATGGGGATCTGGATGCGGTGCTGGCGAATAATGCCGCAGTGGAACAGCGCTGCTTGAACGATGGTTCCGGCGGTTTCACCACCTGCGCCAGTTTCAATACGGCGGACAACAGCCAAACGGTGGCCTTAGGTGACCTTAAGGGCGATGGGCCGGATGGGAATCTCACGGATGTGACGACAAAGTTTGTGGGCGGGGTGACGACCAGCAACTTTGCCTTGACCCTGGCCAGCATGATCACCGGGGTCAAACCCGCCGGGCTGGTGGCGCTGTATGAATTTGATGCAAAATATTGCAACCTCAACCACGCAGGCCAGGCGGTGAGCGACCTGCGGGCACGCACGGTACGGGTGACCAAAGGCAATGCGCTGAACCTCAAAGGGCTGGGGGTCAGCGAATATCTGACTGCGCCCGAATGGCGCGAGGGTGGGATTGGCACGGAATTAGTTGTGCCTGAGGCGGGTGCAGATTATGCGGATGGACTGCTGGCACCGGGGGAGTGTGCGAGCTTGCACTACCAGTTTAATCTGTTCAGCCTGAACAACTACCGGTTCATCGTGCGGCTGTATGGGGCGGTAACCGGCCCGGATGCGCTGCCTGATGGTTTGGCAGTCACCCCTGGCAGTTTGAGCGCGGATGACTTGACGGCAGTCGCCGCGACCGAGATTGAGCTAGACCTGGGTGCGCTGCAAGCAGTCCCGGAGACTGCACCGGGCGCAGTTCCACCCGCGACCACACCCGGCGGCAGTGTCCCGGTCACGCCAGTTAACCCGCTGGCGTTCCCCACCGGAACCAGCAACCTGCCGAGTCGGCGCTGAGCTAACAGCCGATACTCCAACTCCAGCCCCTGCCCCATATCATGGGGAGGGCTAGTGCTGGATGAACCGCTGGCAGCCCTAGATATTGCTTGGGGACCACGCCTGCTGGACTTGTTGCGGGAACTGCGCCGAGCCTGGAAGTTGAGCATCCTGCTCAGTCTGCATGACCCTAATCTGGCCTTGCGCTCCGCCGACTGGGTGTACTGACTCGCGGCGGGTCAAATCGTGCAAGCTGGGGTTCCGGGCGCAGTCCTGACCCCGACTCACTTGAGCGTGCTGTATCAGACCACTGCCCGCTGGGAACCGGGCTTGCAGTGGGGCTAACGCACGCTACAAGCCTAGGCTGGGCCAGATTTCGTCTATATGCTGTTTGACGGCGGGCGTCATGGTGATGGCCTTGCCCCAGACCCGCTGGGTTTCGCCCGGCCACTTGTGGGTGGCATCCCAGCCAAGTTTGGAACCCAGCCCGGCAACGGGTGAGGCAAAATCCAGGTAATCAATGGGAGTATGTTCGATCAGCACGGTATCCCGCGCTGGGTCCATCCGGGTCGTGATGGCCCAGATCACGTCTTTCCAGTCCCGGATGTTCAAATCATCGTCGGTGACGATGACAAATTTGGTGTACATGAACTGGCGCAGGAATGACCAGATGCCCAGCATCACCCGTTTGGCATGACCGGGATACTGTTTTTTGATGCTGACCACGGCCAGCCGGTAGGAGCAGCCTTCCGGGGGCAGATAAAAATCGGTGATTTCCGGAAATTGCTTTTGCAGGATGGGGACGAAGACCTCATTGAGCGCCACGCCCAGAATCGCAGGTTCATCCGGCGGTCTGCCGGTGTAGGTGCTGTGATAAATGGGCTGATTGCGCTGGGTGATGCGCTCGATCGTGAAAACCGGGAACTGCTCCACTTCGTTATAATAACCGGTGTGGTCGCCAAAGGGGCCTTCGGGGGCCATTTCATCGGGATAAATGAAGCCTTCCAGGATAATTTCTGCACTGGCCGGAACTTCCAGATCATGACTCAGGCATTTGACCACCTCGCTGCGGCCTCCGCGCAGCAGTCCGGCAAAGGCATATTCCGACAGGCTATCGGGTACGGGCGTCACGGCAGCCAGAATGGTCGCCGGGTCGGCGCCCAGGGCCACGGCCACGGGAAAGGGTTTGCCGGGGTGCTGTTGCTGGAATTCGCGTAAATCCAGCGCGCCGCCCCGATGCGCCAGCCAGCGCATGATGACCTTATTGCGGGCAATAACCTGCTGGCGATAAATCCCGATATTCTGGCGTTCCTTGTGCGGGCCTCTGGTAATGACCAAGGCCCAGGTGATCAGCGGCCCGGCATCTTCAGGCCAACAGGTCTGAATCGGCAGTCGGCCCAAATCCACTTCTGACCCGACGTAAACCTGTTCCTGGCAGGGCGCCCGGCTCAGGCGTTTGGCCGGCATGTTGAGGATCTGCTTGAACAAGGGCCATTTTTCCCACAGATCGCGCAGGCCCTTGGGCGGGTCGGGGGCGCGCAGGAAGGCCAGCAACTGGCCGACTTCGCGCAAGGCTGTCGTCGAAGTCTGGCCCATGCCCAGGGCAACCCGGCGTGGGGTGCCAAACAAATTGGCCAGCAGCGGAATGCTGCTATCTCCTGGCTGGGTAAACAGCAAAGCCGGGCCTTGCTGGCGCAAGACCCGGTCACAAATTTCGGTGATTTCCAGATGCGGGGAAACCGGAACGGTGATGCGCTTGAGTTCACCCTCCCGTTCCAGCAGCGCGATGAACTCACGTAAATCACGACAGGCCATCGTTAGTCCTCAGGCGCCAGTTGCAGGGGGGTGACTTCAGTTTCTTCTGCTGCCCGCCGGGCAGCAAGGGCAGCGGCGCGTTCCCGCTGCATGAATGTCGGCATGCGTGGGTGGGTTTCAAACCAGATATCATCCTCGGTGCCAAATTGCTTGTCGGCCCCGCTGGAACTGAGTTCATAACCGTAATCCGTCGGCTGGTAACGCCAGGGTTCTCCCCAGCCGTCCACCTGGAATTCTCGTTCCAGCTCGGTAATCTGTTGTACGGCGTCGAAATTTTTTGGAATCGGCTTCTGGCGAGATTCCAGGAGAAAATCCCGCAAACGTGATTTGATCTGAGCCATCCGCTGGGCTGTTTTGGCTTCCGGCGTCTGGGGCCGCTGTTGTACTTGGGCGGGGGTAACACCCAGAATATCCTGATAGGGACTGACCCGAGCCACGACATTTTCTTGCCGACGCTTAGGCAGGTAGATGGGTTTGTTGCTGGTACTCTGCCACCGGATCGTGCGTCCTGGGCTGATTTCAGGTGTTGCCTCGGGTGTTGAATCTTCCGCGATCACCGGCGGGGGCGGTGTCGGCAGCAATAACCACAGTGCCAGCAAGCCGGCAGCCACGCTGATCCCGGCAGCCTGAGGCAGCGCTTCCCGCTGCCGCAACACCCCGCCGGCTTCAGTCAGGCTGGCGCTGAGATCGCCGTCGGGAAAATAGCTGCGCATCTGGCGAATCTGGTTGCGGGCGTGCCGATAGTAAATGCCATGGGCCACGTTCCCCCATAGGATATTGGCCAGGCCGGGCAGCAGCAGGGTGGGCAGGCTGAGCAAGGCCCAGCCGTACAGGCGCCGGTACCAGAACCACAGCGGTGGGAAGAAAAAAGCCGGCCAGTGCCAGCTGGCCTGGAAACTGGCCCAGCGTCCCCGATAGCGGGCCTGACGCATCCGCTGATGGATGGCCAGATAACGTTCCGCCTGGGGGCCGATGAAAGCCCGCCAGTCAGCCTCCGTCGGCTCGATGGGAGACTCGGTGACGGGGCGCAGCAGCGTGATGGGATCGAGGGTCAGGGGAACGAAGGGCTTGCCGACCGGTTCCAGTCCGGAACCTTCGGCGGCTGGTGGCTCCTGTGGCGTTGCAGGGGTCGGGTTGGCCAGCGCCAGTTCGCAGTCCACACCCGCATGGATCAGGGTTTGATGCAGGCGTTCGGCGGCCTTGCGAGCAAAGTGTTTGCGTAAGACGGTTGGTTGTCTGAGCAGCTCATCCACTTTTTCCGGCGGGGTCTTGAACAGCAAGGCCAGGCTTTGCCGTACGGCCTCACGGTCTTCGACTTCGGGCAGCAGGCCCAGAATGCGCAACTGATATAAGGGTTCTGTCACGGTTCCCTCGCTAGAAACAATCTGAATCAATGAGATAAATGGCCGCCATGCGTTATGGGCGCGGGCACGGTTACGGTGTGGCCTCCAGGCTGAATTCGGCCAGCACGGGGGCGTGATCCGAGGGGCGCTCCCAGCCGCGCGGAACCGGATCAATGCGGCAGTCCTGACAGGCCGCCTGAGCAGCGGCATTCCCTAAAATCAGATCAATACGCAGGCCTTGGTTGCGACGAAAGGCCGCTGCCCGATAATCCCACCAGCTAAACGCCCTGGCTTCAGGGTGGCAATGCCGGAACAGATCCCGCAGGCCCAGGGCCTGCAAGGCAGCCCGTTCCGCTGCGCTACACAGCAGTTGGCCGTTCAGGGCCAGCGGGTCATACACATCACGGTCGTCAGGGGCAATATTAAAATCACCCAGCACGATCCGGGGAGACCGTTCGTCCTGAGTCCGGCGCAGATAAGCGGCCACTTGCGCATACCAGGCCAGCTTGTAGGCATGCTGGGGCGAATCCAGGGCGGCACCGTTGACGGCATACAGATTCAGCAGGCGCACCCCGGCCCATTGCACCTCCAGCCAGCGTGCCTCCGGGTAGGCGGCCAGTTCCTCGGGTCGGGGTTGCACCATCAGTGGTTGCCGGCTGATACAGGCCACGCCGTTATACTGCTTCTGGCCAACGACCTGGACATGAGGATAGCCCGCTGCGGCAAAGGCCGCGCCGGGAAAATCTTCCGTGACCAGTTTCAGCTCCTGCAAGGCCAGGAGGTCGGGCTGTTCCGCGCCCAGCCAGGTCAATACGTGCGGCAGGCGCACCCGCAGCGAGTTGACATTCCAGGTGGCAATTTTCAGCTTGGGCACGAGGTCAGACCGCAGTGGACCGGCACATGTACGTAAAACAAATCCAGGCCCTGCTGCCTGAGCATTGCGAGTAGCTGCGTGGCTTCGGCCTCGGTCAGGACAAAGTGGACTGCAATGGGCAGATCGCCCGCCAGCTCAAAGAAAAAAGCATCGTGCCGCTGACCATGCCGCCCAAACCCGGCGATGGCCCGGAAGGCCGATCCGCCGGGTAGATGCAGGGTCTGGGCGGTGGACAGCAGCCATTCATAGACCGGCTGGCCTTGGTGGTGCTGTTGTTCGGCGACATAAAAGATCAGTAACCGGCTTTCCATGTGCGTTTCAGGCGTGGCGGACCAGATGCTGTACCAGCAGGACGCCCAACGTAGTCAGGGCCAGGGAACCCAGCAGGTGTAACCCGATTGCCAGGAGACCCCCGGCATAATCGCCGCGTGCCAATAAGGTGACAACCTCGGCAGAAAAGGTGGAAAAGGTGGTCAGGCCCCCCAGGAAGCCCGTGACCAGCAGCAGCCGCAGCTCCGGCGCACTGCCCGGATGGCGGGCAAACCAGGCCAGGGCCAGGCCAATCAGCAGGCCGCCGAGCAGATTGGCCGCCAAGGTACCCAGCGGCAGGCGCGGATACAGGGCGTTGAGCTGGAGTCCCAGGCCCCAGCGCAGCAAGGCACCGCAGCCCGCACCGATAAAGACGGCGCTGGCTGCCAGCAGGCTCACGGCAGGCGCAGCGGCGCGACTTGACCGCTGCGTAAGTAAGTCAGGTAGTCGGCCAGCACGGTTGCATGGTCGAAGGCGAGGGCGTCCGGAACCACCGGGGGGTAAAAGAGGGCCAGGTTGCGGGCGTCATCCTGAGCCTGAGGTTGACCCTGCGCTTCAGCGGCGTAGACCAGCGTGACGGTATGGCCGCGCGGATCCCGGCGCGGGTCCGAATAGCAGCCCAACAGGTTGAGGAGCGTGATGTGCAGGCCAGTTTCTTCGCGGGCTTCCCGGATGGCGGCCTGTTCCACCGTCTCGCCGACATCCACGAAACCGCCGGGGATGGCCCAGCCCAATGGCGGGTATTTGCGTTCGATCAGCACAATGGGACGGCCCGGACGGTCACGCAGGGCGATGATGGCATCAGCGGCCAGCAAGGGTGTGGTGGGGCGGGCCATCAGCGGCCCGCGTCCTGAGGCAGGGTTTTATGTTTGGCCTTGCGGCTGTAGTGGGTTTTGGGGTTCTTTTCCACCCGCAACCGGAACTGAGGCTGCAACACCAATTGCTTGGCAGACTTTTTCATGCGCGCTCCCGGCGACGTCAGACAGGCGCACGATTGTACACAGCCCGGTGGGAATTACCAGGGGGTCATGCGATTGATCATGTTCATGGGTCGGGCAAAACTCTGGGTCATGGTGCTCATGTCCTTGCGCATCTGGTCGCTGGTCACGGTCATGACCCGCATGGTGCGCTCCATGTCGCTCAAGCGGGTCAGCATGGGATTGAGGGTATCGAGTTTCTGGGACATATCGGTCATGGTCACTGAAATAGTATCCATGCGCTGGGTCATCAGCGAGATATTCTGGTTCAGGTCGCGGATGTTGGTAGCCAGCTCGGCCATATGGCCCCCCATGTTCGGGTCAAACCGGCTGGCGATAATCCGCATGTCCTGGGACAGGCTGTAGATCAGGAAAAAGCCGTAGGCGGCCAGGACTACGAAGGCAAACATGGCCGGGTAGACGATCATTTCCCAGCGCCGGGCGCTTTTTTCAAAGGCGTGGACGAAACGTTCCATGCTGTTGGTACTGATGGCAGCACCACATTCCATGATGTCGGTATGGGGTGGTTCCAGCGTTTCACCGGCAGGCGGCGTATAAGCGTGGGCAGGTTTACGCGAATGGTTATGGGGTGCGTGTGGGGTCGTCGCGTGGTTCATGACACAAATCTCCGGCAACCGGTTTTGAAAAATCG
>CAYNNN010000049.1:0-17787 GCA_964398665.1 uncultured Gammaproteobacteria bacterium
GGGCGCGGACCCAGGGGGGGAGTCGGCGGGCTTGGAGCCAGTGTTTCAGACGCTGGTGCTGCCGGGCTTGGCAGAAAAGCTCTCCGCCGTGGCGCCAGCGAATTTCGGCCCGTGTCCAGTGACAGGCGGCCAGACCCTGACCCAGGACGGATCGGCGCCTCAGGTAGCCACAACCTGGCGGCAGGGCCAGCTGATGGGTGTCATCAGGCCAGGCCAGCGGGGTCTGTGGGGCCAGAGGCAGGGGAGGAAAGGCGTAGAGCCGGTCCTGATAACGGCGCAGTTCAGCGCCGGGCCAGAATAGCCAGGGCTGACGGTCGGGTGCGGCGGCGAGGAACTCGGTACTGATGCGGCTCAGGCGATTGGCATCGGGGAGCGGCAAGCCAAGTTGATGCAGCCAGTAGCGTAGTAGCTGTTTTTGCCGCGCCAGCGGCCAGGTGCGCAGCGTCGTCCAGCAGAGGCTGTATGCCGCCGGGGCCAGTTGGGCCAAATCCTGTGCTGCCATCTGCGTGAGCAGTTCCAGGGTTTCTGCCTGCCAGCCTGCGGCCCGGTTCAGGGTCGTGATGGCGCCGGGCCAACGGGTCGTCAGCAGCGGGAGCAGGACGTGGCGCATATAATTACGATCAAAGCGCAGGCTTTGGTTGCTGGGGTCGTCTACCCACTGGAGTTGCCGGGTTTGGGCATAGGTTTTCAGGCACGAACGCGGCAGATGCAGCCAGGGCCGCGCCCGCCACCCCGCCTGCCAGGGTTCCAGCATGGTCATGGCCGCCAGGCCGGCAGGTCCGGCGCCGCGCAGCAATTGCAGCAGCAGGGTTTCAGCCTGATCATCGGCATGGTGAGCCAGGATCAGCAAGTCCGTCCCGACAAATTCAGCCAGGGCAGCATACCGCGCCGCACGGGCGACGGCTTCGAGGCTGGCGCCGGGGGCTGGATTCAGGTGCAGATGCAGCACCTGACAGGGGATGTCCAGGGCCGCTGCCTGGGTCTGGCAGTGCGTGGCCCAGATTTCGGCCTCGGGATGCAGGCCATGCTGCACATGGACGGCCACTAGCGCCGCAGGCAGAGGCCGCAGGCGGGCCAGCGCATCCAGCAGTGCGTGGGAATCACACCCGCCGCTATAGGCCACGCAGTAGCGGCTGACACCAGGCCACTGGCACAAGGCCGTGGCCAGGGCGCTCAGGCAAGTGTCCTCGGGGCAGGGAATCCGCAACTCAGGGTTTGATGAGGGTTCCTACCCCCTCATCGGTGAACAGTTCCAGCAGCACCGCATGTTCCACCCGGCCATCAATGATGTGGGCGGCCCTGACCCCGGCGTTGACTGCATCCAGGGCGCAGCGGATTTTGGGCAACATGCCGCTGTGAATGGTCCCATCGGCAATCAGCTCATCCACCTGTGCCCGGCTCAGGCCGGTGAGCAACTGGCCCTGCCGGTCAAGCAGGCCGCTGGTGTTGGTCAGCAGCAGCAGCTTCTCGGCTTGCAATACCTCGGCCATTTTTCCGGCCACCAGATCGGCATTGATGTTGTAGGAAGCCCCGTCCTCGCCGACGCCGATGGGTGCTATCACGGGAATGAAATTCCCGCCGATGAGGAAATGCACCACTGCCGGATCAATGCTGGCGACTTCGCCGACATGGCCCAGGTCAATGATTTCCGGAGCGCGCATGTCAGGCGTCATGCGGGTGACTGTGACCTTGCGGGCGCGGATCAGGTCACCATCCTTGCCGCTCAAGCCCACTGCACTGCCGCCATGCTGATTGATGCGCTGGACAATTTCCTTGTTGACCAGGCCACCCAGCACCATTTCCACTACATCCATGGTTTCGCTGTCGGTCACGCGCAAGCCTTCGACAAACTGGCGCGTTTTACCCAGGCGTTTGAGCAGATCGTCGATTTGCGGCCCGCCGCCATGCACAATCACCGGGTTGATCCCGACCAGTTTCATCAACACCACATCGCGGGCAAAGCTGCTTTCCAGGCGCTCATCCACCATGGCATTGCCGCCATACTTGATTACCAGGGTCTTGCCGGCATAACGCTGGATATAGGGCATGGCGTGGGTGAGAACCCGCGCCGTGGTTATCGCTGCTGTACTATCTAGGGCCATAATGTGGGGGTCAGGTTAGAAAGGTAATGGGGTGTCGGGTAATTGCAGGTTCAGCAAATCCCGGAAGCTTTGCTGAACCTGGGCGAGGGCCGTGGGGTCGTCGGCCTCGAAGCGCAGAATCCATTCCGGGGCTGCATGGGACGTACGCACAATGCCCCAGCCGTGTTCAAAGTCGGCACGCACCCCATCCAGCGTGGTCAGTTTGGTACCGGCCGGCAGGATCATGGATGCGGACATTTGTAACTCGGCAATGCGGTTGCTGGCATCTGGGACCGGGATCCGGAATTGTGGTGTGGCCAGGCTATGGGGCACTTCGGCAAAGACTTCGTGGGAACTGCGCATGTCCATGGAGATCAGTTCCAGCAATCGGGCACTGGCATAGAGTGCATCTGCAAAGCCGTACCAGCGCTCCTTGAAGAAAATGTGACCACTGATGCCGCCGGCCAGCAGGGCACCACCTTCGGCCAGCCTGGTTTGCAGGGCCATCCAGCCTGTGGCCGTCTGGACGGGACGTCCGCCGCGCTGCACAATGTCCGGGGCCAGGTGGCGGCTGCATTCCACATCGTAGATAATGTCCACGCCCGGTTGGCGCGCCAGAATGTCACCGGCAAACAGCATCAGCAAGGTGTCTGCCCAGACAATCTCGCCTGCAGAATCCACCACGCCGAGCCGGTCGCCATCGGCATCGTAGGCCAGGCCGAGGTCGGCTTGCTCTTCCCGCACCCGTCGGGCTAACGGTATCAGGGTCTCTGGCACGGTTGGATTGGCCTTGATCGCGGCGGGACTCAATTCACAGTTGATCTCGACCACATCGCAACCCAGAGTGCGCAGCAGCATGGCGGCCGCCTGGCCAACCAGGCCCCCCCCGCCTTCGACCACCACTTTCAGCATCCGGGCCAGCGGCACATCGCTGCTGAGCTGGCCAATATATTCCGGGAGCAGATTCTGGGTTTCGCAGCGCCCGGCCCCACTGAGCAACTCATTGTTGCGTACCCGGCTGGCAATGGCCTGGACCAGTTCCGGCTGGCTGGCCTGTCCATCCACACTGAAACGCAGCCCATTATAATCCGGGGCTGCACGCTGGCTGGCACCAATCCAGACACCTACCGCCTGGGTGAGAAAGTGTACCGCAAACTGCCAGACCGGGGCCGGGGTGCGACCCAGGTCCACCACCCGCACGCCGCTGGCCTGCAACCCTTCGCACAAGGCTTTGACCAAAGCTGGACCATGCTCCCGGTAATCACAGGCGACCACCACCCGCTCGGCGGCCCGAGCCTGGGCTTCGCTGCCGATGGCCTGGCCCAGTTGTCGGACCACTTGTGGCGTCAGGATGTTCAGGTTGCCCCCAATCTCGTGGTGCAGGAACACGGCGGGTGGTACGCTGACCCCGCCCCCGCTGCCCGCTGCCGCCGCAGTCTGGCTGGCCCCCAGGAGCCGGGCTGCCAGGTCAGCGCTGTCAAGCAGCCCGGATTCGGCATTGCCGGCCACGCTGATGGGTGTTTCTGCCTTGCCGGATTTGGTGGGTTTCCGCACCAGCCCTCCGGCAGCGGCTTCCCGGGCAACGGCTTGCAGGCTTTCCAGCAGTCCCAGGGTTTCCTGCCAGCGCAGGCTGACCGGGGCCGCACTGCCGCCCAGGGTCAGACGGATTTGCTGCACCAGGGTGGCCTGATCCTTGCGGAAAGACTCGCGCAGCCAGCGCAAGGGCAATGCGCTGCCGATACCCAGCAACAGCAAGGCGATGCCCAATGCAGCCCAGAGCAGCGGCGGTCCCTGAACCTCGTGGCCGTGGGCCACGGTGGTCTGCACCTGCCACAAGGTGCCGGGAATCGGGATGGCCGCCGCGCTGAACTGGCCGCTGGCCACACTGCGCAAGACCACCGGTTTTTCCTTGGTGCGCTGCTCCAGACGCAGGGCCACACCCGCAGGCAATGACTTGACCCCGTCCAGTTGCTGGGTATTGAGGGCGGCATAGATGACCCCGATAACCTCGCTGCCGCCGGGTGCCAGAATGGAACGAGCCAGGGCAACATGCTCGGCGCCTTGGGTGGGTAAATGGACCTCGATGGCAGGCGCAGGCTGCTTTTCCGCCTGACGCAGCAGCTCCAGGGCTGCGAAACCGAAGGGCGGCTGACTTTTTTCGTCCAGTTGGCTGAAGCCGGGGGTTAGAAGCCGGACACTGAGCGCGCCGGGCAGGGTGTCGCGCACCTGAGTTTCCAGCGTCTTGAGGGCGGCGAAATCCTGGCGCTGGAAAGCTTGCACGAGCATGGGGTTATGCCGCAACTGTTCCAGACTCAGTGCGTAATTGCGCCATTGGGCGGCCAGTTGGTTGGCCACAATCTGTGCCACCTGTTGCGCCTGCGTCTGTTGCACTTGCCAGGCTGCCTGCTGGGCCATGCCATGGGCAACCACGGCCAGTCCGATCAGTAGCAGGCCCGCATACAGCCCCAGGCCGCCTACGAGGCGGGTCAGATTCAGGAGCGCCTTGGGTGGAGCCAGCGTCCCGGTTTCGCTGGATTCTTTGGATTTGCGACGACGGATCATAATCTTCCTGTATGGCCAAAGCCGCCTGCACCCCGCAGGCTGGTGGTGAATTCGCCAACAACTGTGAACTGGGGGCGCACAACGGGCAGAAACAGCATCTGAGCGATACGCTCGCCGGGCAGAATCCGCACCGGGGCCTGGCCGCGATTCCAGCAGGAAACGAAAATTTCGCCCTGATAATCGGCATCAATCACGCCGGTCAGATTACCTAGCACCAGGCCATGCCGGTGTCCCAACCCGGAGCGTGGCACGATCAGGGCAACGACCCCGGCCGCCCCGATGTGCAGGGCAAACCCGGTGGGCACCAAGGCTGCTGCGTCGGGCGGCAAGTGTAAGGCGACGTCCAGGCAGGCACGCAGATCAACGCCAGCAGCGCCAGCGGTAGCCGGTTCCGGCAGAGGAATCCGGGTACCCAAATCAGGCCGGAGTGGTTTAAGCAGTATCTGCATGACATTCCTTATAGTGTACGTAAATCAGTTCCAGCAGGCGTGTGGCCAGTGCTCGCTTGGGTAGCAGGGGCAGGGCCTGATCGCCAGTTGGCCAGAAGACCTGCACCTGATTCAGGTCGCTTTCAAAGCCGCCTACGGCACCGGCCACCTGATTGGCGATCATCATATCCACGCGCTTGGCAATCAACTTGCTGCGGGCGTAATGCGCCAATTGTTCGGTTTCTGCAGCAAAGCCCACGCAAAAAGGCCGCTGGGGCGGGGACAGGGCGGCAACCTCGGCCAGAATGTCCGGATTGGGCGTCAGGGTCAAGACCCAATCGGTTCCGGTCTTCTTTTGCTTCTGAACCCCGACTTGAGCGGGGCGAAAATCGCCAACGGCAGCGGCCCCGATATAAATCTGGGCCTGAGCCACCGCAGCCAACACCGCCGCCTGCATCTGACGCGCATCTTCCACCCAGACGCGGGTTACCCCCGGCGGGGCTTCCAGACAGACCGGTCCGCTGATCAGGGTGACGCGGGCACCGGCAGCCACTGCCGCTGCCGCCAAAGCATACCCCATCTTGCCAGAGCTGCGATTACTCAAATAGCGCACCGGGTCGAGGGCTTCGCGGGTGGGTCCGGCGCTGATGACCACGTGCAGTCCAGCCAGTGGAGCAGCAGTGGGTGGCAAGGCCTCAACCAGCTGGATCGGTTCCAGCATCCGTCCGGGGCCAACTTCGCCACAGGCCTGAGCGCCATCGGCAGGGCCCAGAATCCGGGCGCCCCGGTCACGCAGCAAGGCCAGATTGGCTTGGGTGGCCGGGTGTTGCCACATCTGCTGATTCATGGCCGGGGCCAGCACCAGCGGGGCACGGCTGGCCAGGCAGACTGTGGTCAGCAAATCGTCCGCCAGTCCATGCGCCAGCCGGGCCAGGACATCTGCGGTAGCGGGTGCTATCAGGATGCAATCCGCCCAGCGGGCCAGTTCGATATGGGGCATCCGGGCTTCTGCCTCGGCATCCAGCCATTCACTCAGGACCGGTTCGCCGCTGAGGGCCTGCAAGGTCAGCGGGGTGATGAACCGGGTAGCGGCTGCCGTCATCACGACGCGTACCTGCGCCCCGCTGGCGCGCAGTCTGCGCACCAGTTCCGCGCTTTTGTACGCAGCAATGCCGCCACTGACTCCAAGCAGGATTTTTTGGGCGCTCAAATCCGCCATCGTGCTGACCTTCTGCTAAGCTGACCCAAGCCTAGTGCGCGCTGCGCAGGTTTGCAATGGGAGGAATGGCGATGAGCATAACGAGTTTGCCACCGGCGGAACGGCCTCGGGAAAAATTGCTGGCGCAAGGGGCTGCAACCCTGACGGACGTGGAGTTGCTGGCGATTTTTTTGCGTACCGGGGTGCGGGGCAAATCGGCGCTGGATTTGGCGCGCACGTTGCTGGCCCAGCATCAGGGCTTGCGCGCCTTGCTGGCTGCAAACCTGGACCAATTCAGCCAGATCAAGGGCCTGGGTCAGGCAAAATATTGTCAGCTGCAAGCCGTGCTGGAGCTGAGTCGTCGCTACCTGCGCGAAGAATTGCAGCAGGCCCCAGTGTTTACCCGGCCCGACCAGGTGCGCGACTATCTGACGCTGCAACTGGGCGGACTGGAGCATGAGGTATTTGCCTGCCTGTTTCTGGATGCCCAGCATCGTCTGCTGGGTTACGAACCCTTATTTCGTGGCACCCTGGACTGTGCCAGCGTGCATCCGCGTGAAGTGGTCAAGCGGGCCTTGGCGCATAACGCGGCTGCCGTGATTCTGGCCCACAATCATCCTTCCGGTTGCAAGCGGCCCAGTGCGGCCGATGTGCAGCTGACCGAACGTCTGAAAGCGGCCCTGGCGCTGATCGAGGTGCGGGTGCTGGATCATCTGGTGGTGGGTGCAGGTAGCGCCCTGTCCTGTGCCGAGTTGGGCCTGATCTAGGAGATATTGCCATGAGAGGGCGGCAGTGCTTCATACGCTTTGCTCAAGCCATTGGTCCAATACCACCTTCAGCCGATCCACCGTCAGTATCTGCTCCACCCATATTTCAAGCTGTTGGGCGCCCGGTTCCCATTGAGCGGAAGCGGGCTGTTGCAATGGCATCCAGGCCAATCTCTGAGCATCCGGGGCGCAGGTTCCCACCCGGCGGTTTGGGTGTTTGCAGTGCCCGTAACTGGGTTATACTGGGGACCACGTTCAGCCCCATGACCTTGCATGAGCGCCCCCAAACTCCCCGAACTTGACCGTATCCCGCCCTTCACCCTGCGTGCCTTGCTGGGCGTGGGTTTATTGCTGGCCTTGGGTCTGGTGCTGGTGCTATTTTTGTTCATCAGCCAGTTGTTGCTCTCGGTCTGGGCCTTGCTGGCGACTCTGCCGGGCTGGTTTCTGGCCGTTTACGGATTGCTGTTTGCGGGGTTTGCCGCCGCCAGCATCTATTTTCTTTGGGGGCTGTGGCGCCAGGTTGGTGGACAAAACAGCTATATACCCAAACCCTTACCCACGGAAACCCAACTGCGCACCGAGATCAGTCAGGCCCAGGAACAGGGCATTCTGACTCATGCCGCCCAGGCCGAATTGCAGGAGCTGGCTCAGCGCCGGGAAAGCCGCGAGATTTATCTGGCCCTGTTTGGCACCATCAGCGTGGGCAAGAGCTCGCTGATCAAGGCCCTGCTGCCGGAAGCCGAAATCGAGGTTGATGTCCGGGGGGGTACGACCAAGACCGTTACCCATTACCACTGGACGACCCCGGTGGGCGATACGCTGATTCTGTCCGATTTGCCGGGTTTGCAGGAACCGGATGCCGAACGTGACGGTATTGCCCGTGACGAGGCGCTGCGGGCGCATCTGGTGATTTACGTCTGTGACGGTGATCTGACCCGTGACCAGCATCAGGAACTGACCGCCCTACGCAAGCTGGGCAAACCGATGTTGCTGGCCCTGAACAAGATTGACCGCTATACCGCCGCCGAGCTGGACTTGATTCGCCAGCGCCTGAACGAACATGCCGGCGCGGATGCGGCAGCTGTGGAAGTGGTGGCCATCAGCACAGGCGGGAGCCGCGAGGTGATCCGCCTGCTGCCCGATGGCAGTGAAGTGCCGGAACTGCGGCCCCTGCCGGCCCAACTGGACGCGCTGCAGACAGCGCTCAAACGCCATCTGGACAGCTACGCCGAACGTATCCACGAGCTGCGGGATCAGACCATGCTGGTGTTGGCCCAGCAAAAACTGGACAGCGCCAAGCAAGAACATCGCAGCCATCGGGCGCAGGAGATCATCCGGGAGCACACCCGCAATGCCGTGTTGGGGGCGATGGCAGCCATTACGCCCGGTTCCGACATGCTGATTCAGGGCTATGTCGGTTATAGCCTGGTCAGCAAGCTGTGTGGCCTGTACGAAGTCCCGGTGCGTGAAGTCGGGATCCAGGAATTACTCAAGCAAATCAGTGGGCGGGCCAAAATGTCCCTGCCCCTGATGCTGGCGATTGCCGGAAATGCGCTCAAGGCGTTTCCGGGTATCGGTACCCTGGCCGGGGCAGCGACCCATGCCGTGGCCTATGGCCTGCTGTTTGAAAGCCTGGGTCAGGCCGTCACCCGGACGCTGGCCCAGACGGGCCAATTGCAACAACAACATACCCTTGCTCATTTTGAGGAGAGCCTGCGTGAACGAGCTTTGGAAATCCGTGCGGGATCAATTCTCCAGATGGTCCTCGAAACTCAAAAATCCCGCGCCGATCAAGGCGCTGCCCGCCCCTGAACCGACGCCGAAAACCAGCGATGATCACTTGGGGAACGCCCGTAACGCCCTCCACTATCTGTTGCACGATCCGAAAATCCCCCCTGAAGCGCGCGCTTCGCTGGCCAGTGATTATCACCAGATCGAACTGATGCTGGACAAGCTGGAACATGGCCATATCCATATCGCGGTGTTCGGGCGGGTGAGCGTGGGCAAGTCAGCGTTGCTGAACGCGCTGCTGGGCGAAGATCGATTTCGTACCAGTCCCTTGCACGGCGAAACCAAGGAAGCCACCGCCGCTGCCTGGCAGGCCGCCCAGAGTGGCGGGGTATACCTGATTGATACGCCTGGCATCAATGAAATCAGTGGCGAAGACCGGGAACGGCTGGCGCATGAAGTCGCAGGCCGGGCGGATTTGGTGCTGTTTGTGGTGGATGGCGACATCACGGAAACCGAGCTGGGGGCGCTGCGCATCTTGCGTGGGGAAAATCGGCCCCTGTTGCTGGTGTTGAACAAGATCGACCGCTACAGCAGCCGCGAGCGCGAGCTGATTCTGCAAAATCTCAGTTTGCGCAGCGAGGGTCTGATTCCTCGGGAACACATCGTGACGGCTGCGGCCCAGCCCGCCGAGAAAGTTTATATTCAGGTGGATGAACAAGGCGGCGAAACTGAAATCACCCGCCGTCCGCCCGCCAATGTGGGCGACTTGCGCGAACGTCTGTGGCAAATCCTCGAAGCCGAGGGCAAGACTCTGGTGGCACTGAACGCCGGGCTGTTTGCCGGGCGGCTGAGCGAGCAGATCGCCAGCCGGATCATCGCAGTACGTCGGAGTCTGGCCGAGTCTGTGGTACGTACCTACTGTATTGGCAAGGGGGTAGCGCTGGCGGTGAATCCGATCCCGGTGGCCGACGTGCTGGCGGCCAGTGCCATTGATGCGGGTATGGTGATCCACCTGGGCAAGATTTATGGCATGGATTTGAACCGGGAAGAAGCGGGGGAACTCCTCACCGTGGTCGGCAAGCAGATGGCCATCATCGGGGTGGTCAGCTGGCTGTCTTCGGCCCTGAAGGGCGCGACGTTTGGCATTTCCACCCTGATTACCGCCGGCGTGCAGGGCGTCATTGGTTATTATGGCAGTTATATCGTTGGGCAGGCTGCGGAACGCTACTTCATCCAGGGCAAGTCCTGGGGCGCACATGGTCCCAAGCAGGTGATTCAGGATATACTCGCCAGCACTGACCGCGATTCCATCCTGCAACAAGCCCGGGCCGACATTTTGCAACGTTTACGGATCCAGACTTCATGACCCTGATAGACCTGTTGTTACTGATGGTACTGGCACTTTCGGCCCTGGCGGGCATGGTGCGCGGCCTGACCCGCGAACTGCTGGCGTTGGCCGCCTGGGGCAGTGCTTTGGTGCTGGCCCTGTATTTTGCGCCCTGGGGCATGAACCAGTTGCCGGAGGCGCTGGGTAACAGCGAGTTGCGCCGGATGCTGGCGCTGGGCGGCCTGTTCGTTGTCACCCTGCTGGCGCTGACCTTGTTGAATATTCTGCTCTACCGGCTGTTGCTCAAGCATGCCTTGGACAGTCATGACCTGCTGTTCGGGCTGATCTTTGGCCTGCTGCGTGGCGTGGTACTGCTGGCGGTGGGGGTGGTGCTGGGCCAGATGGGCCAGTTCAACCATGCGGCCTGGTGGCGCGAGGCTACGGTCATTGTGCGGGTTGAACATTTGCTGGCGCAACTGCGCCCCAGTCTGCCTCCGGAACTGGCTCAGTTCATGGTGCCCGCCAGCCAGCCCCTGACCACGCACAAGCTGACCCTGCTGCCGGATGCCAGCGGGCACTACGTGGCTGATGGCACCATCAACGCCGTGCCGGTGGAATTCCTCCTCGACACCGGAGCCACCCTGGTGACGATCCCGCCCAAGGTCCAGCAGCAGCTCAACCTGCCGACCGGTGCTCCGGTGGAAGTGCAAACGGCTGCCGGGCCCATTCAAGTCTACCCGGTACAACTGGATAGCCTGGTGCTGGGTCAGATGCAGTTACGCGGGGTCAAGGCCATGTACAATCCTCAAACGCAGGATGACCGGGTGCTCCTGGGCATGAATGCGTTACGCGAAATGCGCTTTCAACAACTGGGTGCCCAGCTGGTGCTGGAACAGACCCAGGTCGCTGCGCCCTGAGGCGCGCGCCACGACGGGGCTGGGACGCTGGCTGATGGCGCGTCCCAGCCCCGTCGTGGCGGTCCCTGGAATGCCCTCCACAGTCAGGACGTGGCAGCTCATTCCCGGCTCCCTGCCGACAGCACGCGCACCTGTGCGCCACTGCTGGCACCGAAGACGCCGGGGGCGTACATGCGTTCGACATAAGCCGCCGGGAGGGTATAGGTGCCGCTGATGGCTGCTCGCATCCGGAAATACAGGTGATACACCCCCTTGGGTAAGGCGTCGTAGTAGAACAGCACCTGGTCGTCACGGATTTCCTGATAGGTGGGGGCCAAGGTTGCAGCAGTGCTGGGGGTAGCTTCGGCAGCAGCAGTGGCCAGGGCCGGGTTCAGCACTTCCAGACCTGCCGCCAGCGGCGCACTGAGCGCAACATAGGCGCTGGCCTCGGGATTGGTAATTTCCAGATGTTCTTCCACGACAGCACCTACCGGCAACTCGACCAGAACCCCCGGTGGTTCCAGCGCCAGCCGGGTCGGCGGAGTGCTGGCGGCGTTCACCTGAAACCACTCGCGCCGCACGATTAAGCCCTGGGTTTGGGCCGGGGCCTGAGCACCGGGTGTTTGAGGCTGGTAGCGTTCGGTCAGGCTGGCCCAGAGCGGGGGGACATCTTCGGGCACGGTCAAGGCCCAAGGGGTTGCGTCGTTACGTTGCACCTTGGCCAGTGGATGCTCACGATTCAAAATCAGCGGTGTTTCGCTGCCAGCCAGGGTCAGGCGTAGCGTACGTTCTGGCGGCGGGGTTTGCAGGACTGCGCTCAGGGCCAGCAGGACACTGCCATTGGCCTGCGTATTGCCCCAGCCACTGGCGTCTGCCTGCGCCAGCAAGGCATCTTGCAAGGCGCGCCGGCGCGGGTCGCCGGGTTCCCCCGCCATGGCCACGGTGCGTAGTACCTCGGCCAGCGTGCGGGTTTCCGAGCCTAGCAGGCCCAGGGTAGCCGCAGCATCTTTCAGCCCGGCGTATTGCAGTTGGCCTTGATGCTGGCGCAACTGCACCCGGCTCCAAAGTGTCTGGAACAGTTCTGCCCGGACCTCGGCGGCGGCAGGGCCTTCCAGCAGGCGGATGACCTGGGCCAGCGTCTCTGTGGGCAGTAGCGTCGCCCGCCGGGCCAGTTCGGCAGCGTAGTGGGCGTCCAGTTGACCAGCACTCGCCAGGGCAATCAGGGCCAGGCTGCGTTCCGCCAGGGGGGCGGCAGCGACAATCTGGGTCGGGTCGCTGCTGCGCAGGCTCTGGGTCAGGCTCTGTATCAGCCGATCCCGCAAGGCAGCATCCACGGGCAGCCCGCTGGCGCCTGCTTCGCTCAGGGCCTGCAAACTCCAGGCTGTCAACGCCACCTGACCGGTTCCCCCCGGCCAGAAGGCGACATGATCCTGACTATCCAGATTGGCCTGCAGCTGCTGTTGCAATTGGGTCAGTTGCGTTTGCAGGATGTCTGGCGTGGGGGTGGTGGCAAACAGTTCGGTAAAGCCACGCCAGGCCAGCTGGGCGCGGAACTGGCTCAAACGCTGTTCGGCGCAGCCGTGCGGATAATCCAGCAAGGCGCGCAGGCCGGCAGCCAGTTGTGGGAGTGCTGGTTCGCTGCTGAGCAGCAGGGTCCGGGTCAGGGTGCCGGTCAGGGCATCCGGCGGGGCTGGCCACTCATGCAGGCCCGGCGCCAGCGCCACCGTGCGCTGGAATTGCAGATAACGCTGTTGGGGCTGGATGGGCAGCCGGACTTCAAAGCCGTCTTTGGCGCCGTCACTGGCCCGTTTCAGCGCCATGCGGATTGGCAGGGCGCCGCTGGCGGTATCGGGTACCTTGAGATTGAACTGGCCACGTACCGGGTTGGCCAAATCCAGCTGCAAGGTCTGTACTGATGGGCCGCTGAGTTCGGCAGCGGGGGCATCCAGCGCCAGCTGGGCGGGTCCGGCTTCGCCCTCCAGTGTTCGTACCAGGCTACCGGCCTGAAAGCGATCGCCTGGACGGACAAAGCGGGGCAGGGCTGGCTGCACCATCAGCGGCAGGCGCACATCAATAAAGCTGCTGGCGATCCCGAAACGGGCTTCGCCCTGCGTGACTTTAGCCCGAATCTGGAAGCGGGTCAGGTTATCCGGCAGCGCGACCTTGAGCGTGGCCTGACCTTCGGCATCCAGCGTGACTGCCGGGTTGTAATAGGGCACCGGGACGAAATTCTTGCGCAAGCTCAGATTGTCGAACAGATTACGCCGTTCCTTCACGCCGTCGCCCCCGCCAGGCATCTCGCGCAGCGGCAGCCAGCCCAAGGTCAGATTGCGGGTGTCACGCAGTTGCAAGCGGGCTTCGCGGGGCTTGATGAAATCCGGCAACGGGTCCAGCCGGGCTTCCTCAGCGAGGGCAAAAATCGCCTGATCCACCAGCCAGACGGTGGCCTCACCCTGTGCCGCCGGGGCGCCCTGCGCATCCTGAACCTTGAGCTGCAAAGTAAAATTCTCGCCTGGCAGGGCACGCGGCGGATGGGTGAGTTTGGCCGTCAGGGTATTATCCACCGGCAGGATGTTTAACCACTGAGTGGCAGCCACGCTGAGCGGCTTGCCCAGATCCACGCCCTCGACCGGTGTCTGGACCGTATCGCCGCGCCCCCGCAGCAACAACACATGCACCGGCAGGCGCGGGGCATCGGCATTGGCCACTGGCACCGGCAAGGTTGCAGCGCCGTTTTGAATCACGGCGGTATCATAGCGGTTGCCCGCTGCCGTTTCGGTCACGACCAGCGCGTAAGCCGCCTGAAACGGGCTGGCAACGACGATCTGGGCTGTCTCACCGGGGCGGTACTGGTCTTTATCCGGCGTCAGCTTCAACGTCGGCGCGGGCGGTTCTGGCCAGGTGACTGGCGTGGTGCCGCTGGCAAAGAAATCCACCCGCACGGTCTGGCTGCGGCCCAGGGCATCGCTGGCGCTCAGTTCCAGCAGGTATACGCCGGCTTCCGGCAGGTCCAGCGTCTGGCGCAGCGGGGTGGCCGCGCTGTTCAGGCGCCACTCCTGCGCCAGGCTGTCCACGGCATCCGTGACATATTTGGCCTTACCCTGCGAAAAATCCCCCAGTTGCAAATGGGCATGCCACTGACGTTGCAGCAGGCGTAACTGCATCTTGATTCCGGCGACGGGTTTGCCCTCCGGGCCGACGGCCACCAATTCCGGAGTGATGGTCTTGCCGGCCACATGGCGCGGTGTTTTCAGCCCCAGGACAAAGGGCGGCAGGGCCAGGACCTCGCGCAGGCTGGTGACGGGAAAGTCATCGGCGCCGGTAACGGTAGCCTCGACCACATAACGCCGGGGCTGTGCGGTCGGTTCCAGTTCCGGATGCAGGCGCAGGCTGGCGCCGCCGTCAGCATCGGTGGTGCTTTCCTGTTGCAAGGCAGCCGTGGCTGCAAAACGGGCTGTGCCGCTGTAACGGGCATCCGAGGCGAAGAAAAAGCCCTCCAGTCTGGGCGGGGTCCAGTGATGCGGAAATTGGGTCACGCGCCAGCGTACGGGGCGCTGGCCCACCGGGCCACCAGCGTAGTAGCTGGCGGCCAGTTTGGCCTCAAAAGCCTGATCCAGGGCGACCCGCTCCGGGGCGTGGACACGCACCTCGAAGGTTGGCAGCCGGTAATTATCCAGCTTGAACTGCAACTCCCCGCAGCGGGCGGTATCCAGCTCCAGATGCGCCTGATAATCGCCGGTCGGCGGCTGGGTTTCGCTCCAGCGATGGTACAAGCCACCCTGAGCGTCCAGTACCAAAGGATGGCGCCATTCCCGCTGGCCGGGGCCGGTCAGCACCAGGGTCACCTTGCCGCCCAGTTTTTGCAGTCGCCCAGCCTGGCGTTCGCGGACATAAGCCCGGATATGCACCGGCTCATCCGGGCGATAAATGGGCCGCTCGCTGTACAGATGGCAAAGTAGCTGGGCCGGTTCGGCGCGCCCTTGCAGATCCTGCTGCGTCCATTGCAACCAGCTTTGTTCCCCCGCACTGCGCCAATGATTATTCTGGAAAATATCGGGTGACTCGGCGGGATTGAGCACCAGCATGTCCTGTTCGGCGCGCACGATGATGCGCCGAAGCTGATGATCCTGTTTGACCTGCTTCAGGCCCGGTGCTGCCCAGACCAGCCGCCCTTGGGCATCCGTGACTCCGCTATAGATTTCGGTCCAGCGTACCCCCTTGGCATCGGGCTGGTGGCTCCCTTCCAGGCTGACCCGTGCCCGTGCCACGGGCGTGGCATGGCGCAGGGAAGTCACCACAAAGACCACCCGATCGGCCTCTTCAAAGGTTGTCAGGCTCAAATCCGTGACCTGTAGCCGCACCCAGGTGCGCTGGGTGCTATTGTCCCCGGCCCGCAGGCCGACCAGATAGCTGCCGGGCGCGTCCGGCTGGCCCGTCAGTTTTTGCAAGTGTGGGGTCAAATCCAGCCCGAAGCGGCGGGGCAGATCGCTGCTGCCTTGAGGCAGGGTGATGAGCGCACTGAGCGGGGGCGGGTCGAGTTTGCGCAACTGCTGGGCCAGTTCCTCGGCATTGGGAAATCGGGCCGCCAGGGTATAAGCGGGCGGTGCTTCACCGGGGCTGTACGGGCGCTGGCTTTCATCTACGCTGACGGCTTCCGGAAACGGCCAGAACGAGCGATCCAGCGGGTTGATGGGATACAGACGCAGTTCGGCCTGCGTGTAACCGTAGCTTTCCATGCCCAGCATTTTGGGGCCGTAGCGTTCTGCTATGCCAGCCGCCTGGGTGAAACGCAAATACTGCTCACGCGGCGCAAACCGGGCGTATAGGGTCATGGGTGCGCTCAGGGGCAGCCTGCGGCCTTGTTTGTCCTGGGGCGCGGCTTCAGGCGCCAGCTGGAGTTGGTACACCGTGCCCGGCTGAAAATCGCCATTGATACGCAGTTGGCGCTCGCTTAAGTCATAGCGCAGGTTTTCCACGGCCGGACTCAGGCGGATGAAGTTGCGCCAGCCCAGAAAATCCAGCGCCTGCGGCTCCGCCGAGAACCATAGACGCAAATGCCGGTCGTCACTGCTGCAATCCAGCGCCTGTTCGGGGCCGGCCATACCGGTTCCGGCGGGATCATGCTCATCGTAATCACAGGCCAGCGTATTGATTTTGAAATGAGAAGCGGTGGTAAACCGTATCCGGTAGCCCGGCACCGCCAGACCTGCACCCAGGCTCAGGCTCAGTTCCACCTGATGTCCGGCCGGTAGTGGCTCATGCAGTTGCACCAGATAACTGGCACTGGCGGTTTCTGTGCGTTCCAGGGCCTTGACGCTGAAGCGGTCGGATTTCCAGACCTGACTGGGCTGATTCAACCCGCCGGGCACGGGCCGCAACTGCAATTGCAGGGCTTGCGCCAACTGCGCCGGTTCCAGCGGCATGGCAAAAGTCAGAGTCAGGCGATCCAGCCCTTCGGCTGCTTCTTCATCTGCCCCCGGCTGTGTGCTCTGCGGTGGGTCCAGCAGGGTGGTCTGAGTCAGGGTCTGGCCATCGGCCTGCCAGGTGACGGTGCGCAGGGGTGTCCAGGGTTCCACCGGACGAAACTGCAAGCGTCGGGCATCCAGCCAGTAAAATACCCCGGCGGGCAATTCAGCGCTGCGGACGTAGCGTTCCGCATTGGCCTCCAGGCCACCTTGGGCCATGCCCAGCTCACGGTCAAAGACCAGGGTGACCGCATCCCAGCGGCGCAAATACTGCTCCGGCAGCACGCTGACTGCCGAGGCCGGTGCTGCAAACCAAGCCAGACTCCAGCACAACAGGCCGAGGAAACGGATGCAGGACATGAAAGCGACTCCTTGAAACGGCACGGCGATACCCAGGCCAAAACTGGCCGGTGGCGCAGTGTACTATGCCAGCGCCTGCGGGGAAACCACGATCGGAACCCCGTCCGGTGGCCAAGCCGGTTTAGCCTACGCCTCAAGCTGCGCACTGCTGGCAGTGGTGCCAAGGTATTTGTTCATCACCCAGCACAAGAAGACCTAGCTGATAGCGTGTCTGTGCCAGACCGGACTCACCCGCCTGGTGATTGCCGGTGGGGTTGGCGCCAACCAGCGCCTGCGCGAGCGCTTGCAGACAACCCTGACCCAAACCCAGGTTTATTTTCCCCGCCCGGAATTTTGTACCGACAACGCCGCCATGATCGCCTATGCCGGTTATCTGCGCCTGCGGGCCGGCGAACAGGAAACCGAGCGCACATTCGGGGTACGTGCCTGCTGGCCGCTGACGGAGTTGGCTCCACCTGGTGTCACGCCGTGAGCAGGGGGTTACCCTGCTTGCGGATTCAATGATCCAGCGGACTCACGACCCCACGCCCGCCTTGCACACTACAAAAGCGCCGATTTTGCCTGGTGTTGCGTTGAAGCCGAAACATTGCGCTCCACCGCCAGATGCGTGAGAAAAGCGGTGACCTCAAGCACCCCCATTTCTTTGGGATGCCGCTTGCCGTGGAACAAGATAAACCGCCGTGCCCAATCGGCATAACTATCTTCAGTGCGGATGCTGTAATGCCGCAAGCGGATTTCCGCCCGGAGCTGGTCTAACAGCTTGGGCGGCGGGGGCGCTGTGGGCTGGGGTTCCATCGGCAATTTTTTAGGTTATTATAATAAATAGATATGATCATAATACACGGTAGTTAAAGGAACTAAAAATATCCATCTTGACTTAGGCCACGCGCCTCGCTAGATTCAGGGTTGTCTATTTTACGTTCGTCGGCGCTTTGCACCGACGAACGTGCTGCGAGTTGTGCGAACTCGGGG
>CAYNNN010000050.1:0-17402 GCA_964398665.1 uncultured Gammaproteobacteria bacterium
CGCAAACCCCGCCAGGTCCGGAAGGAAGCAACGGTAGCGGTCAGCTTAGGTGCCGGGGTGTGGCAGGTGCGGGACGCCGCCCACTTATACCCTATTCAGCATGGACTATCAGGCACTTGCCCGCAAGTGGCGCCCGCGCCGGTTTGCTGAACTCGTTGGTCAGGAACATGCGGTCCGAGCCCTGACCCACGCCTTGACCCACCAGCGTCTGCACCATGCCTTCCTCTTCACGGGCACCCGTGGCGTGGGCAAAACCACATTGGCTCGGCTGTTTGCCAAAGCCATGAGTTGTTTGCAGGGCGTCAGCGCCAATCCTTGCGGCACCTGCGCCCACTGCCAGGCGATCGACCAAGGTCGTTACCCTGACCTGATTGAAGTGGATGCGGCCTCGCGCACCCGCGTCGAAGATACCCGTGATCTGCTCGATAATGTGCAATATCTGCCCACCCAGGGTGCTTATAAAGTGTACCTCATTGACGAGGTGCATATGCTTTCCACCCATAGTTTCAATGCCTTGCTCAAGACTCTGGAAGAGCCGCCCAGCCATGTGAAATTTCTGCTGGCCACCACGGACCCCCAGAAATTACCCATTACCGTCCTGTCACGCTGCCTGCAATTTCACCTGCGTCGTCTGCCGCCAGAACGGATGCGCCAGCGCCTGCAACAGATTCTGGAAGCCGAAGCGATCACTTACGAGCCAGCCGCCCTGCAACAATTGGCACAAGCTGCCGATGGCAGCTTGCGTGACGCCCTGAGCCTGCTGGATCAGGCAATTGCCTATGGTGGCAACCAGGTCGGCACGGCAGATGTGGCCGCCATGCTGGGTACCCTGGCCGAACAGCAACTGGAAGATGTATTGCAGGCGCTGGCCCACAGGGATGCAGTCAGGCTGCTGGCTGCCTGTGAGCAACTGACGTTGCAGGCAGCGGATTTGAGTCTGGTGTTGCCGGAATTGGCCCAGCGTTTCCACCGTCTGGCTTGGCAACAGTATCTGCCTGCCGAGACCGTGACCACAGCCGAAACAGCCCTGGCCCAGTTGTTCAGCCCCGAAGAATTGCAGCTTTGCTATGACATTGCCCTGCACGGCAAGCGCGATTTCTCGCTGGCGCCTGATGCGCGCACGGGACTGGAGATGACCTTGCTGCGCATGTTGGCCTTTCGCCCAGTAGCGGCCGAACCCGGGATACCCCCCGCACCCG
Source organism: uncultured Gammaproteobacteria bacterium (assembly GCA_964398665.1). Taxonomy (GTDB): domain Bacteria; phylum Pseudomonadota; class Gammaproteobacteria; order CAYNNN01; family CAYNNN01; genus CAYNNN01. The sequence goes on from CAYNNN010000050.1 coordinate 1,200, forward strand.
ACGCACCCGCAGCCAGCACCGGGCTGCCCGCCTTGTCACCCGCACAGTCGGGTTCCGTGCCAGCCGGGCTTGCCGAGGATACCTGGTCAGGCATTGTCAGTCAGCTGGGCTTGAGCGGCATGAGCTTGCAGTTGGCGCAACACTGCGTGTTGCTGGAGCGCAGCCCTCAGCGCTGGCGGCTGCAATTGCACCCTGGCCATGCAGCGCTGCGCACTGCCCGCACCGAGGAACGGCTGCAACAAGCCATTCAGCAACGCTACAGCCATGCGGTCAAACTGGAAATCAGCCTGACTCCCGCCACGACGGTGGCAACCCCGGCGGAGTTGCAGGCCCGCCAGCAGGCCGCCCTGCGCCAGCAGCAACTCCACAGCCTGCAACAGGAGCCGGGCTATCAGGCACTTCAGGCGCAACTGGATGCCACGCCCCTGCCCAACAGCCTCAAGCCTCACCCTCAGTAACTCTCCCCGGTAACCGTCCGGATCACCGTCCGGATGTCATTGAAGGCGGCATCATCTACCGGATAAATCCCGCTCATTTCAGCAGCTTGAAGTATTTTTCGGCCAGCTTCGTCCTGGCTCAGGGCCACCAGCTCCCGGAGTACCTGCTCCCGAATGTTACCCGGCATTTCAGCCTTGACTGCCCAGACTTGCGAAACATACTCCCCGGTTTTGGCCAGAACCACCATATCAGGCGCAATTTTGGCCAGTTGCTTGAAGCCTAGCACCGTGTCGCCAGTTCCGGCGGCCTGAGCCAGGAGTCCGGCATGCGCGGCAATCACGGCGCCCGGCGGTTTGGGGGCAAAATGGACCTTGAAATCGGTGCCCTCTTGCCAGCCTTGCGCCAGCAACAAGGAAACCGGGAGCAGATAGGCACCTACGGCTTTCCTGTCCCCGCCAAAGGCAATGGTTTTACCCTTGAGTTCTGCCAGCGATTTGATCCCGGCGTCCTTATGCACCACGATCACCCCCGCCAGGGTTTTTTTACCATCCGCTTCAATGGCCCCGAGGGCGCGATAATTGTGCTCCTTATGACTTCTGACATAGTGGTATTGGGTGTAATACACCAGATCGGGTTCCCGCTGGGCCACCCGCTGCCAGAAACTGTCAAAATCGGCAGAAGTGACCAGGGTCACGGGCCGCTGCAAACGGGCTTGCAGCCGTTCCGCCAACGGCTGGAAGGCGCTCAGCGTTGCAGCCGCATCCAGACGCGGAAACACCGCAAGTTTCAAAGGTTTTTCTTCCGCCTTGGCCTGCTGGATATTGTCTGCCGTCCTGTCTGCACCGACGTAGATGGACCAGATGCCCACGCCAGCCAGCGCCACCACGGCCAAGAAAGCCGCTGCCACCCATGCATAAGCAATGGTGTAATTTTTAGCTGCCATAAATTTCCTTGTTATTGCCACTCAAATACCCGGTCTGCCGGGGCGTCGGCATTCTCGCAGCTTGCTGTCTGACTGCCAAGTCCAGCCAGACGAACGGGAATTGAGGGACAGATTTAACCCATTCTCCGTAAAAATGTTATCAAGTGCCCAACAATGTCGGGCCGGCCCTGTTATGCTGCATCGGCTTGGTATCCACCCCGCTTGCGCGTACAATGGCGGCGCTTTTTCTCCTGGAGTTCTTATGGCCGTTGAGCAAACCCTGTCCATCATTAAACCGGATGCCGTCGCTAAAAACGTCATCGGTGCCATCTATAGCCGTTTTGAAGCCGCCGGGTTGCGGGTGGTAGCGGCAAAAATGCTGCACCTGTCCCGCGCCCAGGCCGAAGCTTTTTATGCAGTGCATCGGGAACGTGGGTTCTATCAGGAGCTGGTCAATTTCATGATCAGCGGTCCGGTCATGGTGCAAGTGCTGGAAGGTGAGGCTGCAATTGCCAAAAACCGGGAAGTGATGGGCGCAACCAACCCCAAAAATGCCGCACCGGGTACGATACGGGCAGATTTTGCCAACAATGTCGAGGAGAATGCGGTTCACGGCTCGGATGGTCCCGAAACGGCCCGGCAGGAAATCGCATTTTTCTTTGCCAGCTATGAACGCTGCCCCCGCACCCGCTGAAGGTGTGCTCCGGCCTGACTGGCTGGGCCTGACCCGGACACAGTTGCGCGCCTGGTTCAGCCAGCAGGGCCAGAAAGCCTATCATGCGGATCAGGTGTTCAAATGGCTGCACCGCCAGCAGGTTACCGACTTTACTGCCATGACGGATCTGGCCAAGCCGCTGCGGGCATTTTTGCTGGCCCAGCATCCGGTGGTCTTACCCACCCTGGCTCATGCGCACCTCGCCGGGGACGGTACGCGCAAATGGCTGATGGCATTGGCTGATGGCAACCAGATTGAAACAGTGTTCATCCCCTCGGCGCAGCGGGGTACCTTGTGCGTATCCTCGCAGGTGGGTTGTGCGCTCAATTGCAGTTTTTGTGCCACGGCCCGTCAGGGCTTCAACCGCAATCTGACCGCCGCCGAGATCGTCGCGCAGTTGTGGCTGGCTACCCAGGCGCTGGGGCCGGGGATGATTACGAATATCGTCTTCATGGGCATGGGGGAACCACTGCTGAATCTCGATGCCGTGCTGACTGCAGTCGATATCATGCGGGATGACCTGAGCTACAACCTGTCCCGGCGGCGGGTGACCCTGAGTACCTCGGGCGTGGTACCGGGTATCCTGCAACTGGTGGCCCGCACGGATGTCAGCCTGGCCATTTCCCTGCACGCGCCGGATGATGTCCTGCGGGATCAACTGGTGCCCCTGAACCGGAAATATCCGCTGGCAGTCTTGCTGGATGCCTGCGCCCAGTACGTGGCCTGCTCGCCCAAGGGCACGATCACCTTTGAGTACATTTTGTTGTCCGGCATCAATGATCAGCCGCACCACGCCCAGGCTTTATTGCGCCTGCTGCGCCCCTTGCCTGCCAAGGTCAACCTGATTCCGTTCAATCCATTTCCTGCGACGCAATACCAGCGTTCCACGCCCGAGGCAGTGGCAAAATTTGGCGCCATCCTGCACCAGGCGGGGTTACGGACCACGACCCGGCGCACGCGGGGCGATGATATTGCGGCGGCCTGTGGACAATTGGCAGGCGATTTTCAGGATCGCACCCGGCGCCGGGTGCATATGGCCCGCTGGGCTGGGCAGGTGACATGAAAACCGGGCTGCGTCATGGGTTGCTGGGGCTTGCGCTGTGGTGGCTGGCCGGTTGCGCCCAGCTTCAGGTAACTGACCCAAAAACTGAAGAAGTGGCTGGCACTTATTACCAGCTGGGCATCGGTTATCTGCAATCACAACACTACCAGATTGCCCTACAACACCTCAAACGGGCTGAGGAATTGCGCCCGGAACATGCCGATACTCAGACGGCCCTGGGCGTGACCTACGAGGAAATGGGCGAGATCAGCCTGGCCCAGCCACATTACCAGCGCGCCTACGAACTGGCCCCGAGCAATCCGGTGGTATTGAATAATTACGCCAAATTGCTGTGCGACAAGGGCAGCCATGCTGAAGCCGATGCCCTGTTCATGCAGGCAGCAGCCAACCCCCAATATGCCGCGCCTGAAGCGACCTGGACAAGTGCGGCGATCTGTGCCCAGCGGATACCTGATCTAGCCAGGGCCGAGCAATATCTGCGCAAGGCCCTGGAGCTGAATCCGCGTTATCCTCTGGCCTTGTACCGGCTGGCCGAGTTGCTCTATGAACAAGGCAATTATCTGTCCGCACGGGCTTTCATGCAGCGCTATGCGGAAAATTCCGCGCATGTGGCCATGACGCTGTGGCTGGCTGCCCATATCGAGTGCAAGCTGGACAACCGCAATGCCCTGGCCAGTTTTCAGTTGTCCCTGGTGAAACGTTTTCCCGATGCGGAGCAGACCCGCTTCCTGATGGAGCAAAAAGCCTATGACCTCTGTAAAACCCCCTATCGCTACTGAGTCGCTGGCACCGGGTGTGGGTGCCCAATTGCGCCGGACCCGCGAATTGCAGGGCCTGAGTCTGCTGGCTGCTGCGCAGCAGTTGCGCCTGAGCGAACGGCTGTTGACCGCACTGGAGCAGGAAAATCAGGCTGCCCTGCCTGCACCGGTCTATGTACGCGGGTACCTGCGCCATTACGCCCAGTTGCTGCGTCTGAATCCGGAAGCCATTGTGGCCCAGTATCCCTTGCCCCCCGATCCCCTGGCGGCCGAATTGCTGCCCGCCCGTCCGGTGCTGGTCGCTTCGACGGCCCGACACCAGGCGGCCTTGTGGCAGGGCGGCGGTGCATTTGGCCTGTTGCTGCTGCTGGGCTTGCCGATGGTCTGGTGGCATGCCGAATGGCCGACCTGGCTGGAATCACCGATGCAAACTGCGGCGGACATGCCAGTCAGCCGTGGCATTGCCGGCAGCCAGATCACGGGCGGTGCAGCCATACCCGAACCTGCGGCGGTGTCGGACCCCGATCCGGCCCTGACGCAGGCACCGCTGACCCCAAACCCCGTATTAGCACCCGTTGTGCTGGCGGCAGCCACACCGGCAATGGCGCCCGCCGAGCACCTGCCCCCGGTCGCGGCCGCGCAGACCCTGAAACTGGTGTTCCAGCGCAAGACCTGGGTGGATATCCTGGATGCTCAAGGCACGGTTTTGCTCAAACGGGCTTTCAAGCCCGGCACGGAACATCAGATGACGTTGACTGCGCCAGTACGCCTGAGGCTGAAACCGACGACCGGGGTGACGGTGCAATATGGCGGTCAGGTAATACCTGTACCAGCGCCCGATAAAAGTCGGCACGCCGTGTTGACCCTTGGCCAGGACTAGGATCTTCCCTTGACTCACGAGACACATTTACGCTCCCTGAAAGGGATGCACGATCTGGGGCCGACCGAGACCCCGGCCTGGCAGCAACTGGAATCGCTGTTGCGCCAGTTGGCGGCGGCTTATGGCTATGACGAGGTACGTCCGACCCTGCTGGAACGCACGGAATTGTTCAAGCGCAGTATTGGCGACGTGACCGATATCGTTGCCAAGGAAATGTACAGCTTTCTGGATCGCGATGGGGAAAGCCTGAGCCTGCGCCCGGAAGCCACGGCCAGTTGCGTGCGCGCCCTGATCCAGCATCAGTGGCTGGATGGGGTCGGAACGGCCCGGCTCTGGTATCTGGGGCCGATGTTTCGGCACGAAAATCCCCAAAAAGGCCGGTTTCGCCAGTTCCACCAGTTTGGCCTGGAAGCCTACGGCTGGACAAGCCCGGACATTGAACTGGAGCAACTGGCACTGACCGCCCGACTCTGGCGGGCTTTGGGATTACAGGATCAGGTGACGCTGGAACTCAACAGCCTGGGGAATGCCGAGGAACGTGCCGCCTATCGCACTGCGCTGGTGGCTTATCTGCACACACGACAAGCGGATCTGGATGCCGATTCCCAACGGCGCCTGGCAACCAATCCCCTGCGGATTCTGGACAGCAAACACCCTGGCACGCAGGCCGTTCTAGCCCAGGCCCCGACCCTGACCGCCTATCTGGGGTCTGACAGCCAGGCGCATCTGGCCCAGTTGGGTGCGGGACTCCAGCGGCTGGGGTTGGCATTTGTCATCAACCCGCGTCTGGTGCGCGGTCTGGATTATTACAACCAGACGGTGTTCGAGTGGACGACCACAGCGTTAGGCGCTCAGGCTACCGTCTGTGCCGGGGGGCGCTACGATGGTCTGGTGGCGCAACTGGGTGGGCCGCCGACCCCGGCGGTTGGTTTTGCCATCGGCCTGGAGCGCCTGCTGCTGCTCTGGCAGCAGGTGACCCCGCCCGCTCTGGCGCAGCCGCAGGTCTATTTCATCAGTCAGGGCACCCTGGCTCAACAGGCTGCCCTTGGTTTGGCCGAGCAATTGCGTGAAGCCTTGCCCGGTTTACGTCTGCTGCAACATCTGGGCGGGGGCAGTTTCAAAAGTCAGTTCAAGCGGGCTGACAAGAGTGGTGCCGAGTACGCCCTGATCCTGGGCGATGACGAATGTCAGCAGGGCAAGCTGGCGGTGCGACCCTTGCGGGTTGCCGGAGAACAGCAACTACTGACCGTGGCAGAAGTAGTCGCGCTGTTACGTCAGAAGCTGGCTGTGGCATAATCCCTGCCTCAATTTTCGGAGATACCCATGCTCGACACATCCCTGAATGAAGACGAACAAGCCGAAGCCGTCAAGCGCTGGTGGCGGGAGAATGGCCGGGCCGTGGTGATCGGACTGGTGCTGGGTTTGGCCATCATTCTGGGCTGGCGCAGCTGGGTGGATTATCAGGAACGGCGTCTGGAGCAGGCATCCCATGATTATGAACAACTTCAGCAGAGCCTGGCTCAGAAGCAGTGGGAGTCTGCAACCAAACAGGCGGAATTGCTGACTCAAAATCACCCTGATACGTCCTATGCCGCTCTGGCAATGCTGATGCTGGCCAAAAGTCAGGTGGAGCAACAGCAATGGGATGCAGCGATGACCAGCCTGCGCTGGACCATGAATGCCGAATCGGCGCTACCGGAGCTGCGTCAGATCGCCCGCTTCCGGCTGGCCCGGTTGCTGATGCACGCCAAACAGTATGACACGGCGCTGAAATTGGTACCCGGCGAAGCCGAAGCACCCGGTTTTGCGGCCCTGTATGCCGAACTCAAGGGTGACATTCATCGGGCCAGAGGGGAACGTGAGCAGGCCCGCAGCGCTTACCAGAAAGCCCTGTTGCTGGAAGGCGGCGAGCGCAGCATCGTACAGCTCAAGCTGGATGAACTGGGTCTGGGCGCATGAAAACTTTCTGGCTGGGCAGTCTGATCCTGGCCACCCTGCTGCTGGGTGGCTGTGGCACGGTGGACAAGGTGGGGGGTTGGGTCGGCCTGGGTAACAAACCGGCGGCTTTGCCGCCTGCGCCTGAAGTGGCAGGTGGTCTGGGTGTGGAAGTGGTCTGGAGTCGTTCTGGCGGGCGTTACACGGGGCGCTTTGTGCCTGCACTCGCTGAGGGACGTTTGTACGTAGCTGCTCAGGATGGCACGGTACGCGCCCTGGAAGCCTCTACCGGCCAGGAGATCTGGAGTCAGCGCCTGAAGCCCGATCTGACGACCGGGGTGGCAGCCGATGCCGAACTCGTGGTGGTCGGCAACACCGAAGGCGAGGTGGTTGCCCTAGCCAGCAGCGATGGGAGCGAACGTTGGCGGGTACCAGCGCGCAGCGCCCTGCTTGGCCCAGCCAGGCTGTCCGATGAGGGCGTACTCGTGCAGGGCGCCGATGATACCGTGCGTCTGCTGGCCGCACGTGATGGCCAGTTGCGCTGGCAGGCGGCCTTTGCCAGTCCGCCCTTGTCCCTGCATGGCACGGCAACGCCCTGGGTGGATAACCGGTTGGTTCTGGTCGGGTTGGCCAACGGCAAGCTGGCGGCCCTGGATCTGACCAGCGGGCGCAGTCGCTGGGCAATACCGGTGGCCCGGCCAACAGGGCGCAGCGAAGTGGAGCGCCTGGTGGATCTGGATGCCGACCCCGTGGCGGCCGGCGGCGCTGGTTACGCTGTCAGCTATCACAGTGGACTGGTTGCAGTGGCACTGACCGATGGCAGTAGCATCTGGCGGCGGGACTGGGCCAGCGTTGCCGGGTTCAGCCTGAGCGGGAATCGGCTTTATCTCAGCACTCGGGAAGGACAGGTTATCGCCGTGGATGCCCGTAACGGCGTAGCGCTCTGGCAACAGGATAAGCTCAAAAAGCGCAATCCGGGCAAGCCGGTGGTCGCAGGCAATCATATCGTCGTGGCCGACAGCGAGGGCCAGATTTACTGGCTGCGGGCGGAAGATGGCGAACTCGTGGCCCGCTACAACTTCGACGGGGCGGGTTCCCAGCCGGTGTTGCAGGCCCTGGAGGCGCAAGTGCTGGCTTCCAGCACCAGCGGACACCTGGCGCTGCTAACCCTGAAATAGGCGACTAGACGCTCTCTCGCACGCAGGTATCCAGGCGGACACAATAGCACCAGTCTCTGTAGCCGCTTCATGGCTCAGTCCAGATTCGGGGCCAGCCAGCGTTCCGCCACCGCCAGTGTCATACCCTTGCGCCGGGCATAGTCGGCCAGCTGATCACGATCCAGCTTGCCTACGCCAAAGTAACGCGCCTGCGGGTGGGCCAGATACCAGCCGCTGACAGCAGCAGCGGGCCACATGGCATAGCTTTCGGTCAGTTGCAGGCCAATGGTGGTATCCGGGGCCAGCAACTGCCACAGCAGGGCTTTTTCGGTGTGATCCGGACAGGCTGGATAGCCAGGCGCAGGCCGGATACCCTGATAACTTTCCTGAATCAACGCGTTGTTGTCGAGTTTTTCTGTGGGCGCATAGCCCCAGAATTCCTGACGCACCCGCTCGTGCAACCACTCGGCCGCCGCTTCAGCCAGCCGGTCGGCCAGGGCCTTGAGCATGATGCTGCGATAATCGTCCTGCTGAGCCTCGGCTTCGGCCACCAGCGCTTCCAGGCCAATTCCGGCCGTGACGGCAAATGCGCCCAGGTAGTCCAGCGTGCCACGCTCAGCCGGTGCGATGAAGTCCGCCAGACACCAGTTGGGCTGGCCCTCGGGCTTTTCCTGTTGCTGGCGCAAATGGTGCAGGCGCAGCAAGGGCGTCGGTGGCGCATGGGCCACGTCGCACGCACAGGTGGGCGGGGCATAAAGCTGGATATCGTCATCCTCCACGCAGTGGGCAGGATAGAACCCGATGACGGCCCGCGCCTGCAACTGACCGCCGCTGACCAACCCGGCCAGTTCCTGCCGGGCATCGGCATATAGGCTTCGGGCCTGGGCACCGACTACGCCATCTTCCAGAATGGCCGGATATTTCCCGGCCAAGTCCCAGGTCTGGAAAAACGGTGTCCAGTCAATGTAGGGCACCAGCGTGGCCAGCGGAATATCCCGCAGCACCTGCACCCCCAGCTTGCGGGGTCTGACGGGCTGATACTGGGCCCAGTCTGCACGGAATTTGTTGGCCCGGGCAGCGGCCAGCGTGAGCCTGGGGCGCAACTGTTTGTTCAGATGGCGTTGCCGCACCTGGTCGTATTCTGCCGCGATGCCTTGCAGATACGCCGACCTGGTTTCGGGATTCACCAGATTGGCCACCACACCCACGCTGCGTGAAGCGTCCTTGACGTAGATCACCCCGCCCCGGTAATGCGGCGCAATCTTGACGGCAGTATGGACCAGCGAGGTCGTGGCCCCGCCGATGAGCAGCGGCTGGGTAAAACCCTGGCGTTCCAGTTCCTGGGCCACATGGGTCATTTCTTCCAGCGACGGGGTGATCAGGCCGCTCAAGCCAATCACGTCCACCTGATGTTGCCGAGCCGCTTCCAAAATGGCCTGTGCCGGCACCATCACGCCCAGATCAATCACTTCGTAGTTGTTGCACTGCAACACCACGCCGACGATATTTTTCCCGATGTCATGCACATCGCCCTTGACCGTCGCCATGAGGATGCGGGTTTTTTGGGTCGGCGTGGCACCTGCCTGCTGTTCGGCTTCAATGAAGGGAATCAGCCAGGCGACGGCCTTTTTCATGACCCGGGCACTTTTGACCACCTGGGGCAAAAACATTTGTCCGGCCCCGAACAAATCGCCGACCCGATCCATGCCGGCCATCAGCGGACCTTCGATCACATCCAGCGGTCGAACGGCCGCCTGCCGGGCGGCCTCGACGTCTGCATCCACATGTTCACTGATACCTTGTACCAGGGCATGACTGAGCCGCTCATTGACCGGCAGATTGCGCCAGGCCTGCTGTTCTTCCCTGGGTTTACCCCCGGTATTTTTCAGCGTCTGGGCCAATTCCAGCAGACGATCGGCAGCATCGGCCCGGCGGTTCAGAATCACATCCTCAACGTGTTCCCGCAACACCGGGTCCAGGTCGCTGTACACCGCCAGCTGGCCGGCATTGACGATCCCCATGTCCATTCCGGCAGCGATGGCATGATATAAAAACACCGCGTGCATGGCTTCACGCACTGTGTCATTGCCCCGGAAGGAAAAAGACACGTTGCTGACCCCGCCGCTGATATGACACAGCGGATAGCGTTGTTTGAGCAGCCGGGTAGCGGTGATGAAATCCAGGGCATACGGGTTGTGGGCCTCGATCCCGGTCGCTACCGCAAAGATGTTGAGGTCAAAAATGATGTCATTGGGGTTGAACTGTAGTTGTTCGGTAAGCAGCGTATAAGCCCGCGTACAGATATCCAGACGCCGTTCAACGGTGTCAGCCTGACCCTGTTCATCAAAGGCCATGATGATGGCGGCAGCACCATAACGCTGCAAGGTCCTGGCCTGTTCCAGAAATTTGGCCTCGCCCTCTTTCAGGCTGATGGAGTTGACGATGCCCTTGCCTTGCAGGCAGCGCAGCCCGGCCTCGATCACAGGCCACTTGGACGAATCCAGCATCACGGGCACCCGGCTGATGGCCGGTTCACTGGCGATGTAATTCAAAAACGCCGGCAGGGCCGCCTCGGCATCCAGCATGGCTTCATCCATATTCACGTCAATGATCTGCGCGCCGTTTTCAACTTGTTCGCGGGCCACCTGCAACGCGGTTTCGTAGTCCCCGGCCAGAATCAGCTTGCGAAATTTCGCCGAGCCGGTGACGTTGGTGCGTTCGCCGACATTGACGAATAAACTGCCTGGCGCGAGGTTCAGCGCTTCCAGGCCCGAAAGCCGACAGCCCGGCAGCGCAGGCGGTAACTGCCGGGGTGGACAATCCTGCACTGCCGCTGCGATGGCGGCGATGAAGTCCGGGGTGGTACCACAGCAGCCGCCGACCACGTTGAGCCAGCCTTGTTGGGCAAACTCGCGCAGCACACTGGCCATGTGTTCGGGCGTATCGTCGTAGCCGCTGGGCGCCAGGGGATTGGGCAACCCGGCGTTGGGATGCACACTGGTATATGTTGTAGCCAGGCGGCTGAGTTCTTCCACATGAGGGCGCAGCTCGGTCGCCCCCAGGGCGCAGTTGAAACCGATCAGCAGTGGCCGCGCATGTGCGATAGCATTCCAGAACGCTTCCACCGTCTGGCCCGATAACAAGCGTCCGCTGGCATCGGTAATGGTGCCTGAAATCATGATCGGGATGTTCAGGCCATGCGCTTCATTGTAATTTGCAATGGCATACAGCGCTGCCTTGGCATTCAGGGTATCAAAGATGGTTTCCACCAGCAGCAAATCCGCGCCGCCGGCCAGCAGACCCGCCACCGCTTCGGTGTAAGCCGTGACCAGTTCGGCAAACGTCACCGCCCGATAACCAGGCCGATTCACATCCGGGGAAATGGACGCCGTGCGGTTGGTAGGCCCCAGCACCCCGGCAACCCAGACTGGACGCCCCCGCTCTGCTTCAAACTGATCCGCAACCTGACGGGCCAGCCGGGCACCAGCTTCGTTCAATTCATAGGCAATGGATTCTAGGGCGTAGTCGGCCTGCGCAATGGTGGTGGCGTTGAAGGTATTGGTTTCCAGAATATCTGCCCCGGCGTCCAGATAAGCCCGGTGGATTCCGGCGATGACATGCGGTTGGGTCAGGGTGAGCAGGTCGTTGTTGCCCTTCAGGTCTTTACCATGCTGGGCAAACCGGGCGCCCCGATAGGCCGCTTCGTCCAGCCGGTGCCGCTGAATCATCGTCCCCATTGCACCATCCAGGATGAGGATGCGCTGGGCAAGCAAGGCGTCAAGGGCGGCGGCTTTGGCACTGAAGGCTGGCATGGTGCTGGGGAACCTGAAAGAAAGGGGCTGATTTTAAGCCAAACGCGGCCCAATGGCACGCGGCGTGACTGGCCTTGTAGCCAGTTCCACGCAGGCCCTGGCTGACGTGAGCGCGGCTGATGGAGATTCTGGCACAATAGGTTGAATTGAAAGGCAGGACTATCGGTCAGTGCATTCGGGGCCGAGCACGGGCAGTAGCCTGGGCCTGTTGGGGATCGTCAGGCCAGACGTGTTTGGGATAGCGGCCTTTGAGTTCTTTTCTGACCTCAGGATAGGTCTGACGCCAGAAACTGGCCAGGTCCTGCGTGACTTGAACCGGGCGATAACCGGGTGATAGCAGATGCAGCAGCACCGGGATGCGCCCCCCGGCAACAGTCGGGGTGTGTTGCAGCCCGAAGAGCTCCTGCAGGCGCACGGCCAGCACGGGAGGGCGCGCATCGGCGTGATACGTCAGTGGCAGGCGTGAACCACTGGGCACGGACAGATGGGTCGGCGCCAGCTGGGCCAGCCGCTGCTGCTGGTCGTAGTCCAGGGTGGACTCCAGAATGCGGGCCAGCGCCAGACGTTGCAACTCACTGGCTTTGCTCATGCCCTCCAGGTAGGGCAGCAACCAGGTTTCCAGGCTGGCCAGCAACTGGGCATCGGCCACGTCCGGCCAGACATGGCCCAGCCACTGGCGCAGCGACAACACCCGCGCCTGCCACTGGCGGCTGGCCTCGTCCCAGGGTAGGGATACAGCTTGCTGGCGCAGGATGGCCGGCCACAGCGCCAGGACTTGCGTGGCGGGCGCATTCCAGGGCTGACTGTCCAGCACAATGGCACCCAGGTGGCGGCTGCGCAGGGCACGGATGGCTTGTTTCTCGTCATCCCAGGCCACGGTTTCCCGTTGCTCGATGCGTTCGGGGTACTGGGCGCCATATGCCACAATGTCCAGTGCAGCGGCCAGTTGAATTTTACCGGTGTGCTGGTCTACCTGGGCTGCGACCAGCCAGGCTTGCACCGCCAGTGGATCATCGGCGGCCAGATAGGCAGCCCGGCCCTGTGCGAGCAGATACACCGGTTCGGTACCGGCCCGGCGTTGGGCAATGCGTTCCGGGTAAGCGTAAGCCAGCAACCCGCCCACATCCAGCGGTGGCGTGGTAACTGGAACCAGGGGCAATTGCCGCCGCAGTTGTTGAGCCGTGCGCAAGATCTGGGTGCGGGCATATGCGTCGCTATCGGGGCCTGGATGCTCCAGCTGGGCCAGACGCAATTCCACATCGCTACGGCGCTGGCTGCTGCCGCGCAACAGGTCCCGTTCCCCCAACAAGGCGGCCAGGCGGCTGCCCAGTTCACTTTGGCCGCATTGGGCGGCGGCCAGTAGCAGCCGGGCCAGACGCGGATGGAGCGGCAGCTGTACCAGTTGCTGACCCTGCGGGGTCAGGGTAAGCTGAGCATCCAGGGCGCCGAGCTGGCACAATAAATCCTGCGCTTGCTGGTACGCACCCGCAGGCGGGGCATCCAGCCAGTCCAGTTCCTCGGGGTGCTTGACGCCCCAGGCCGCCAGATTCAAGGCCAACGGCGCCAGGTCGGCGCGTAGAATTTCCGGCGTATCGTGCGGGGCGCGGCGGCTGTGCTGTTCCGCACTCCAGAGCCGGTAGCACAGCCCCGGTGCCAGGCGCCCGGCCCGGCCCGCACGTTGGGTGGCGCTGGCTTGCGAGATCGGCTCCGTGACCAGCGCACCCAGGCCGGTATTGGGATCAAAGCGGTTGACCCGTACCAAACCGCTATCCACCACAGTACTAATCCCGGCCAGCGTCAGGCTGGTCTGGGCGATGTTGGTCGCCAGGACCACCCGTCGGCGACCACCAGGATCGGCTTGCAGGGCACGATCCTGTTCCAGACGGGACAAATCCCCGGCCAGCGGGCAGACAACCAGCGCCGGGTACAGACTGCCCAGACGGCTGGCCAGGGTACGAATTTCATAACCGCCTGGTAAAAACACCAGCACATCCCCCCGGCTGGTTTCCAGCGCCTGCGTAATGCCGCGCAGGCTCAAGGGCAGCAGATTCTCATGGGCACGCGGCGGCAGATATTCGATCCGGACCGGATAACTGCGTCCTTGTGCGTGCAGCTGTGGCGCCTGTAACCAGGCGGCCAGGCGCTCGCCCTCCAGGGTAGCCGACATCAGGAGCAGCCGCAGCGGCAATTCCAGGGTTGCGCGGGCCTGACGGCACAGGGCCAGCGCCAGATCCGCTTCCAGGCTGCGTTCATGGAACTCATCGAAGATGACCAGACCCACACCCTCCAGGGCCGGGTCGCGCAGCAATTGCCGGGTCAGCACCCCCTCGGTGATGACTTCCAGCCGGGTGCGCGCCGAAATGACGCGCTCCAGCCGGGTGCGCAGGCCAACTGTCTGGCCCAGCGGCTCGCCCAGTTGCTCGGCCAACCGCTGGGCCGCCGCACGGGCTGCCAGGCGCCGGGGTTCCAGCAACAAAATCCGCTGATTCTGCAAATAAGGCGCAGCCAGCAAGGCCAGCGGCAGGGCCGTGGTCTTGCCAGCCCCCGGTGGGGCAGTCAGAACCAGGGTGGCGTGGTGGTTCAGGGTCTGAACCACTTCCGGAAGCAGAGGCGTAATCGGTAGCACGGTGCAGGCAGCAGGGGCGGCAATAGCTGATTATCGCAGAACCCGCTTCAGGTCACCCCACCCAAAAACGGCCCGCGCTGTGGGATTCCTGCCCGCACATGATCTGATGGGTCACAGACTGGCTCAACCCGTCAGGCTACTCGTAGATCTTGAATTCGGCCCGGCAGCCGTAATCCACCCAGACACCGCGTCGGTCAGTATCCCAAGTATCGCCCCGGACACACTCGGCGCTGCTGAGCTGCCGATGAAACCGCACTTCCGCGCCGCGTTCCAGACGACAATGATGCCGATCGCCGCCTTGCGACTCACAGGCGATGATGCGATAGGCCGGTTGCTCACGCCGCCCCTCCTGATCCGACAGAGCACTGGCAACTCCCAGGGCGATGATCCCGGCAGCCACGGCGGCGGTGGCATCATCGTTATCATCATCGCGGTCGTGCCGGTGGTGCTGCTGGGGGCGGCCATAATCCGGACGCCCGCCATAGCCGGTACTGAACTCCGCCCGGCAACCGCGTGAGACCCAGATGCCGCCTCGGTCATGGCCCCAGCTACGGCCTTCGCGGCATTCAGCCTCACTGAGCTGGCGGCGCAGTTGCACGCCGCCTCGGGTATCTGCGCCACAGTAGCGGTGTTGTTTGTCCACGGATTCGCAAATTACCGTAGCCGCAAGGCTGGAGTGGCTCAACGTGGCCAGCAGGAACAGGGCAAGTGGGCGTAACATGGCGGATAACTCCAGATCAGGATGTCCGTAGTCTAGCAAAAATTCCTGAACCGATTTGGAACAGCCGCCCCGGTTATGGGCCACTGCCCTGTTCCTGCGCATAGGTAATCCTCACCCGGTTGGCGTACAATGCCCGCCTTTCTTTCGAGGTTCAACATGCTTAAAGCAATTGAAGATATTCTGGAGCGCACCCTGTATGCCAGCCGCTGGCTCCTGGCGCCGCTTTATATAGGCATTACCCTGGTGCTATTGGCATTAATCGTGAAATTTTTTCAAGATTCCATCCATTTATGGCTGCATTTGCTGGAATTGACTGAATCCGACGTGGTGCTGCACGCGCTGGCCATGATCGATATGGTGCTGGTCGGCAGCTTGCTGGTCATGGTGATGTTGAGCGGCTACGAGAATTTTGTCTCCCGGATTGACATTGCCGAGGGTCAGACCGAACTGGCCTGGCTGGGCAAAATGGACGCAGGCAGCCTGAAAATCAAGGTGGCCGCTTCCATTGTGGCGATTTCATCCATCCACCTGCTGCGGGCCTTCATGGATGCACAGAAAATTCCTAACGACAAACTGATGTGGCTGGTGATCATCCATCTGACTTTTGTCATCTCTGCCGTGATGCTGGGCTATCTGGACAAAATGGCCTTTGGCCACCACCGGGAAGAATCGAAGAAAGACAAGGTGACGGCAGAACATTAAGCGGGCCTAGTGCGGCTTCTGACGCAAAAACTGGTATTGGTCGGCGCGGGCAGCGGCGACATAGGCGTCCACCCGCGTCTGCGGCACCTCCAGTTGTACCAGCAACTGGACGCCCAGCAGCAGGCTGGCCTCCAAAGTTTCGGGCAGCACCTGGGTCGCCCCCGCTTCCAGCAGACGGCCCAGTTCCTGCACGTCAGTGCCGCGCACCAAAATCGGCAAATCGACGCATAACTGGCGTGCCTGGCGCAGGATTTTCAGGTTGGTATGTGCTTCCCCCACCGTGATGACCAAAGCGCGTGCCTGCTCGATCCGGGCCGCCTTGAGCAGGGCCAGCCGAGCGGCATCGCCGTAAACAACCGGCTCATCGTGATGTTGGGCACGCCGGACCCGGTCGGCATCCATATCCAGGGCCAGGTAGGGGATGCGTTCCAGCTCCAGCAGACGAGCCAGGTTTTGCCCCACCCGCCCGTAGCC
>CAYNNN010000051.1:0-17129 GCA_964398665.1 uncultured Gammaproteobacteria bacterium
TGATCCATTGGGTTGCTCAGGGACATTCTGCCGAGCTGCTGATGCTGACCACCCTGCTGCTCATGCTCAGTGCCGCCCTGCTGGCCAATGTCGCAGGGTTATCCCTACCGCTGGGAGCATTCCTGGCCGGGATGGTCATTGGGGAAACCGAGTTCAAGCACCACATCGAAGCAGATATCCGCCCGTTTCAGGATGTGCTGCTGGGGCTGTTTTTCATTACGGTGGGGATGCAGTTTGCCCCCGCAATACTGCTCTCCCACGGGGGCATTGTCATGGGCCTGCTAGTTTTGCTGATTTTATTCAAAACACTGGTTATTATTCCTATCGGGATACGACTGGGCCAGCACCCCGGGGTCGCCTTGCGGGCCGGGATTTCCCTGGCCCAGAGTGGTGAGTTTGGGCTATTGCTGCTGACCCAGATCGCAAGTCATCAGCTACTCAGTCCGGAACATGCCCAAATCATCCTGGCCACCATGGTGCTCAGCATGGCCCTGGCCCCGGTGCTGATTCGCGCCAATGGTTCTCTGGCCAAGGGCCTGAATTTTCATAATTACCGTCGCAATCTGGCCCATCAGACCGATCGGATTGCCGCCGCAGCCCATGATCTGGAGGGCCACATCATCCTGTGTGGCTATGGTCGGGCCGGGCAGAATCTGGCCCATTTTCTGGAACTGGAAGGGATGGCCTTCCTCGCGCTGGAAATAGACAGCCTGCGGGTGCGGCAGGCCCGCGCTGCCGGGGAGCGGGTCTTGTATGGCGATGCCAGCCGGGCCGCCTTGCTTCAGGCCGCCGGGATTGCGCACGCTCAGGCACTGGTTGTAACCCTGCATCCGCTGGAGACAGCGCTCAAGGTCGTACAGGTCGCCCGACAATTGCGGCCCCAGTTGCCGATTCTGGCTCAGGCACTGGATTTGCATGAATGGGAACAATTTCGCGCTGCCGGGGCCAGCGAAGTCTTTCCGGCGGGACTGGAAGTCAACTTGCTGCTGGGCGCGCAGTTGCTGCTGCTCCTGGGCGCATCACCCCAGCGGGTTGAACAGTGCATGGATCAGGTGCGCGGCAGTTCCTATTGTATCCTGAGAGGCTATCATCGTGGCGCCAAAGGTGATCCGGCCACAACCCAGGATGAGGCATACCCAGAAACGCTGCATACCGTACGCCTGCCCAGTCACAGTCGCGCAGCCGGCAAGCTGCTGGGAGAATTACAGCTGGCCGGGTATCAGGTGCAGGTCATGGCGCTGCGCCGAGGCAGCGTTCGCATCACTCCGGTCACGGACGATACGCCACTACGTACCGGGGATGTCCTGGTCCTGCAGGGGCGTCCGGAGCACCTGCAACAGGCCGAACACTATCTGCTGAGCTAATCTTCCGGGAATTCGTCTTTTTCATACAGCCAGAGATTATCCGGCAAGCCCTGTTTGCCAGGCGGCAGGGGCGGAACAACACAATCCACCCGGTAGCGGCCCAGCAAAAAGCCGCGCAACCCCTCGGTCAACAGCACGAAGCCGATCATGTCCTCATCTTCCAGAATACCGCTGCGGTTGCCGACCAGTACCTGGGTACTGATGAATCGGGCCAGCCGTTGGCCCAGGGGCCCCAGTTCTTCCAGACGCTGATAGACCCTTAGTTCCAGCGCATCGCCACTGCCAGCCGTACCCAGGACCCCCTGGCGCCCCGCTATCAGGAAAAAATCGCTGCGGTAACGGTGAATCAAATCCAGAGCCGGGGCATCCTGTTCGTAGCGCAGGTGCAGATGGCGCTCCGTGCCCTGCAGGCGTTGCAGCAACTGCGCCAGCAGCAGACGCAACTGGCGGCGGGATTCGTCATCGGCCTGAATCTCTACCGGACGTGTAGGCGCGGGAGCGGGTTGTTGGTAATTGATCCCGGTATCCAGATTCAGGGGATCGCCGCGCCGGGGGGGCGGCAGGATATGCAGCATGCCATCGTGCAGTTCGTAAGGAAGGCCGCTGTGCATCAGCAAAGCCAGTTTATTGGGGTCACGACGCAACAGCATCTGGAGCGGCATGTCGTCCCCGGTGCGCGCCAATTCAACCGCCTGACGAAATTCATCCTGCTGGGGGCTGCGCGGCCGGAAGGGAAATTTCGCCGTGTCCACAGCCAAAAAGCAATTGCCCTCCGGGTTATCCAGTTGCCGGTTTCCAAATACCACGCGTACCTGCTTGACGTGCAATCCGGCCAGGGCAAACAGGCGCCCACCCCGCAAATAGCGACGCACAACATCTTCCAGCATGAATTGATGCCGGACTACCAAATTGATTTTGCTTGGTTTATTTGGATCAGGGCGCTTGAAGACAATACCCATGACCCCTTGTTTTTCAATATACGCCCGCAGGGTGCGCTGCTGGCTCTGTTGATTGAATTCTTCCAAGGCATCAACAACATCTGTCGGGCTAACGCTGGCCAGTACGCCGCCCATCAGCTCTGCCAGATCGCGCCGCATCTCGGGGGGGAGCAGATAGAACAGCTCACGGTTGGAAAGCCGGGCGATGGCAGGGTCGTCAGAGGCTTGTGGGGATTTGTCAGAAGTAGCCATGCCGCACTCGGGTTGCTGATGATGAAGAGCGTTCGTCAAAAGCTAGCACGTCAAGGGGGAATGGTCAAATACGCCAAGGTAAATCAGCAAGTAATTTCACAAAATGACCAGATTGTCCCGGTGGATGAGTTCCGGATCATCGCTATAACCCAGCAATTCGGCGATCCGGCCGCTGGGTTGACCCATGATGCGGCGTGCCTCTGTGGCGGCATAATTGACCAGCCCTCGAGCCTGTTCCTGGCCCTGCAAATCCACGCAGGCCACCAGTTCGCCGCGCTGAAATTCTCCTTCAACCCCGCGCACCCCGACCGGTAACAGACTGCGGCCCTGTTCGCGCAGACTCCGCACCGCACCGGCATCCAGCACCAGTCGCCCCCGCACCTGTAATTGTCCTGCGAGCCAGCGTTTGCGGGCCTGCCAGGGCTCTTCGTCAGGAATCAGGAAGGTGCCAACATTTTCACCTTGGGCAATCTGACTGATGATCCGGGCCTGACGTCCCGCTGCGATCAGGGTCGCACCTCCGGAACGGGCTGCCAGCCGGGCGGCCCGCACCTTGGTCTGCATCCCGCCCCGGCCCAGCCCACTGATGCTGCCACCCGCCAAAGCCAGCAGGCGCTCATCATGGGCACTGGCAGTACTGAGCAGCTGTGCCTCGGGATTCAGACGTGGATCGGCATCAAACAGGCCTTCCTGATCCGTCAGCAACACCATCAAATCTGCGCCGACCAGATTGGTCACCAGAGCCGCCAGGGTATCGTTGTCACCCAGGCGGATTTCGTCAGTGGCCACGGTGTCATTTTCGTTGATGATGGGCACAACCCCCAATCTGAGCAACGTAGTCAGGGTGGCACGGGCATTCAGATAACGTTGCCGACTGCTCAAATCATCGTGGGTCAGGAGGATTTGCGCCGTATGCAGACCGTGGGCCTGAAAAGCAGTCTCGTAAGCTTGAATCAGGCTCATCTGGCCTACCGCAGCCGCTGCCTGCAACTCGGGCAGCGTGTCGGGACGGCGTTTCCAGCCCAGCCGACTGACCCCGGCAGCCACAGCCCCCGAAGAGACGATGACCACATCCGCCCCGGCCCGACGCAGTTGGGCCACTTCTGTCACCCAGGCGCCAATGGCATTGCGATCCAGACCCTGCCCATCCGCTGTCAGCAGGGAGCTGCCGATCTTGATGACCCAGCACCTCGCCCGGGGTAAGGCAGCGCGCGTGCGCACGGAAATCAGGCCGCCTGTTCTGCGGCAGACGGGTGCAGGGCATCCAGTCCGCGCATCACCGCCCGCACCAGTTCTGGCGTCCCGACACCACTGAGCGCCGAAATGCCGTACATTTCGCCTGACCAGGCCAGTTCATGCACCAGCGCTGCACACGCCTCAGCCTGCTGATCGGCAGGCAGCAAATCCAGCTTGTTGCAGACCAGCCAGCGCGGCAGGGCGGCCAGTTCGGCACTATAGGCGGCCAGCTCGGCCTCAACGGTGCGCACTGCCTGGGCGGGATCGGGCTGACTCATGTCCACCAGATGCAACAGCAGACGGTTACGTCCCAGATGACGCAAAAATTGCACCCCCAGACCCGCACCTTCGGCAGCCCCTGCGATCAGGCCCGGAATATCGGCAACGACAAAGCTACGCTGGGCATCCACCCGTACCACGCCCAAGTGCGGGTGCAGCGTCGTGAAGGGATAATCGGCCACTTTGGGGCGGGCTGCCGAAATCTGGCGCACCAGACTGGATTTGCCGGCATTGGGCAGGCCCAACAGGCCCACGTCGGCCAGCACCTTCAGCTCCAGACGCAACTCGCGCGCTTCTCCCGGCAGACCCGGCCGGGATTGCCGAGGGGCACGGTTGGTGCTGCTTTTGAAATGCAGATTACCCAGCCCGTGCCGCCCCCCCCGCGCCACGCACAGGAGCGCACCCGGCGTGGCCAGGTCGCCCATGAGTTCCTCGGTGTGCAGGTCGTAAACCAGGGTGCCGACTGGAACCCGGACATACAGGTCTTCGCCGCGCTTGCCCGTACACTGGGCGCCCGTACCGTATGCGCCGTTTTCAGCCCGGAAATGGCGCTCGTAGCGGAAATCCACCAGCGTATTCAAGCCGGTATCAGCCTGAAGATAGACATCCCCGCCATCCCCGCCATCCCCGCCATCCGGGCCGCCAAAAGGGATGAATTTTTCACGCCGGAACGAAACACAACCATCCCCACCCTTGCCAGCCAGGACAGTGATTGTTGCTTCGTCAACAAATTTCATCGCTGTCGGTCAACCTGGCAGAATCAGGCCGCTGTTTCCGGCTGAACGCTGACATAGACGCGGTTGCTGGCGCCGCCGTGGCGGAACTGCACCCGACCCGCCACCTTGGCATACAAGGTGTGGTCAACGCCGATACCGACATGCTCGCCAGGGTGATATTGCGTGCCGCGCTGGCGCACCAGAATGTTGCCCGGGATCACGGCTTCACCACCGTACCGTTTGATACCCAGACGTTTGGATTGGGAGTCGCGTCCGTTACGAGAACTGCCCCCAGCTTTTTTATGTGCCATTAGATGTCCCCCGGATTAAGCGTTGATGGCCGTGATCTGGACTTCGGTAAAGGCTTGCCGGTGGCCCTGACGCTTCAGATAATGCTTGCGACGCCGGAACTTGACGATTTTCACCTTGTCGCCCCGGCCATTTTCGGTCACGGTAGCCGCAACCTGGGCACCGGCGACCAGCGGCCGTCCCAACTGCACGGCACCTGCTTCGCCGCCGACCATCAGGACTTCGCTGAACGTGACCGTTTCACCGACGGCCACATCCAATTTTTCCAGGCGCACCTTCTGGCCTGCACAAACGCGGTATTGCTTACCGCCGCTTTGAATCACCGCATACATATAAGTAAAGTCTCCAGACCCACGCGCAAGTTAAGCGCCGGATGTTAGCTTGATCCAGGCTGCAGGTCAACTTGCCCGCAGGATGGCTTGCGCCAATAACCGGGATCGAGTAGATTCCGGCGGATTTACCGGTTATGGGCGGATGATTTGCGCACAGCCGCAACCCGAAGGAGGCTGGCAGTTTATCCTGCGGCCCAACCGTTCGCTGAGCAGGCGCGGCGCTCGGGGGTTTTTCCTGGGCATGGCCGCAGTGTCCCTGACCATCGCTTTGGGGCTGGGCTTCCTGGGGTTCTGGTGGATATTGCCGTTTGCCGGGGCCGAACTGGCCTTGCTGGCAATTTGCCTGTGGCAGGTACGGCGTCGGCTGTCCTACCAGGAAGTCCTTACCCTGGAACAGGATAGCCTGACCGTGGAATACGGACGGCACTGCGCCGAGTGTCGCCAGGTTCTGCCGCGTCACTGGGTGCGGGTCGTACCACGACCCCAGGGGCTGGGGCTGCGCAGCCACGGGCGTCTGCTGGCGATTGCCACCTGCCTGCCCCAGGATGAACAGGCCATGCTGGCACGCTGGTTGCAGGCTGCGTTGCACAATGAGCTGGCCGTCCAGCCGCACTGCATGGTGACCCAAGTTTTGAGTGAGTATGTGATAGAGGTAGAGTGATGCGATTTGAGAACCTGATAAGGGGTAGTCTGCTGGCCAGCGTAGTCGCTGCCGCCCCGGCCAGTGCCGACATGGCCTTGAACATGACACCGGGTGTGACCCAGGTCAGTCGTGATGTGTATGACCTGCACATGTTGATTTTGTGGATCTGCGTCGCCATCGGCGTGGTCGTTTTCGGGGCGATGTTTTATTCCATCTATTACCACCGCAAGTCGCGCGGCGTGAAGCCTGCCACCTTCCACGAAAGCACGGCACTGGAGTTGCTCTGGACAACCATCCCGCTGCTCATTCTGGTCGGCATGGCTGTCCCGGCCGCCCAGACCCTGATCGCGATGGAAGATACCCGGGATGCGGATTTGACCGTCAAAATCACGGGTTACCAATGGAAGTGGCATTACGACTACCTGGGCCAGAACATCAGCTTTTTTAGCACGCTCGACGCCAAAAGCAATGAAGCGCGACAATTGGGCGCAGGGGTAAATGTGACTCAAGTGCCCAACTATTTGCTGGACGTGGATAACCGCCTGGTGTTGCCCGTGGGCAAGAAGGTGCGCTTCCTGATCACGGCCAATGACGTGATTCATGCCTGGTGGGTTCCGGCCCTGGGCTGGAAAAAGGATGCCATCCCCGGCTTCATCAATGAAGCCTGGACGCGCATTGATACGCCGGGCGTGTACCGGGGCCAGTGTGCCGAACTCTGCGGGCGCGACCACGGCTTCATGCCGATTGTGGTCGAGGCCCTGGAAGAAGGCGCCTACCAGAAGTGGTTGGCCGAGCGGCAAAAAACCACCGTCGCTGCGAAGTAAGATTTTGGCGTTGTTTTGAGGAGAAAAGGCTATGTCCGCTACGGCTCATGCTGATCATCACGAGCATGATCACGGCCCGGCGCAGGGTTTGCTGCGTTGGGTATTCACCACCAATCATAAAGATATCGGAACGTTATACCTGCTATTTTCCTTGCTGATGTTCTTCATTGGCGGGGCAATGGCACTGGTGATCCGGGCCGAGTTGTTCCAACCGGGGCTGCAATTTGTGAACCCGGAATTTTTCAACCAGATGACCACCCTGCATGCGCTGGTGATGATCTTCGGGGTGGTGATGCCTGCCTTCACCGGCCTGGCCAACTGGCAATTGCCGCTGATGATCGGTGCGCCCGACATGGCGTTGCCCCGGATGAACAACTGGAGCTTCTGGATTCTGCCCTTTGCCTTCACGATGCTGCTTTCCACCACCCTGATGGAGGGCGGTGGCCCGGCCGCAGGCTGGACGATTTATCCGCCGCTGGTGTTGCAGGGCGGGGATAGCTTCCCGTTCATGATCTTTGCGATTCATATGATGGGGATCTCCTCGATCATGGGTGCGATCAATGTCATTGTCACCATCCTGAACATGCGCGCCCCCGGCATGACCCTGATGAAGATGCCGTTGTTTGTCTGGACCTGGCTGATCACGGCGTATCTGCTGATCGCGGTCATGCCGGTACTGGCAGGTGCCGTAACCATGCTGCTGACCGATAAATTCTTTGGTACCAGCTTCTTCTCGGCAGCCGGCGGTGGTGACCCGGTCATGTACCAGCACATCTTCTGGTTCTTTGGCCATCCGGAAGTGTACATCCTGATCCTGCCCGCGTTCGGCATCGTTTCGACCATCGTGCCGACTTTTGCCCGCAAACCGCTGTTTGGCTACAGCTCGATGGTTTATGCCACAGCCTCGATTGCCTTCCTGAGCTTCATCGTCTGGGCACACCACATGTTCACGGTCGGCATGCCGCTGGCTGCCGAGCTGTTCTTCATGTTCGCAACCATGATGATCGCAGTGCCTACAGGTGTAAAGGTGTTCAACTGGGTGGCCACGATGTGGCAGGGGGCCATGACCTTTGAAACCCCGATGCTGTTTTCCCTGGGTTTCATCGTCATGTTCACCATCGGCGGGTTCTCGGGCCTGATGCTGGCCATTGCTCCGGCGGATTTTCAATACCACGATACCTACTTTGTAGTGGCCCATTTCCACTATGTGCTGGTGACGGGTGCGGTGTATTCCATCATCGCGGCAGCCTACTACTGGATGCCGAAATGGAGTGGCCGGATGTATAACGAGACGCTGGGCAAATGGCACTTCTGGCTGTCCACGATTTTTGTGAACGTGCTGTTCTTCCCGCAACATTTCCTGGGTCTGGCCGGCATGCCCCGGCGTATCCCGGACTATGCCGTACAGTTCACCGACTGGAACATGGTCTCCAGCATCGGGGCCTTCGGTTTTGGCTTCTCGCAGCTGATCTTTGTCTATATCGTGTGGCAGGTCATGCACGGTGCAGGCACAAAGGCGACTGCCAAGGTCTGGGAAAATCCGGAAGGCCTGGAGTGGACGCTGCCTTCACCCCCGCCCTATCACAGCTTCACCGATGCCCCTGTCGTCAAATAGGCTGGCCGTGGGTTCCACCACGCCGGATCGGGTAAACCGCCGGGCCAACCGGCGGTTGGCCCTGCTGCTGGGTGCGGTGGCAGTGGCCTGGTTTTTGACCTTTGTCTGGCTGACCGTGAGTTCGGCATGAGCGGGACGACCCGACGTCAGGTGATTTTTCTGGTCCTGATCACGCTTGGCATGTTCGGCTTCGGCTTTGCCCTGGCACCGGCCTACAACGTCATGTGCCAGATTCTGGGTATTAATGGCAAAACCAGCGGCATGGCCGTTGCAGCCCCGAGCGCACAGCTGGTGGATACCTCGCGCTGGGTCACCGTGCAGTTCGTGGCCAGTGTCAACGAAAGCCTGCCCCTGGATTTTGTGCCTGAAGTGCATGAAATCAAGGTTCATCCCGGCCAGCTTTACACCGCCAGCTACACGGCTAGAAACCGTCTGGGTGTCACCCTCAATGGTCAGGCGGTACCAAGCGTGGCACCAGGCGTGGCGGCCGAGCATTTCAAGAAAACCGAATGCTTCTGCTTTACGCCCCAGGCGTTTCTGCCTGACCAACCCAGGGAGTTGCCGGTGCGGTTCTATCTGGACCCACACCTGCCCAAGCACATCCATACGGTGACGCTTTCCTACACATTTTTCAAGATCTAACCATAGCTGAGGAGATTACATGGCGCACGCGCATGCTCATGCCGCAAGCGGCAAACACCCGGAAAAATACTACGTCCCGCACGGGAGTCACTGGCCTATCGTGGGTTCGATTGGCTTGACCACCTTGCTGGTCGGCGTTTCGACCTGGCTCAATGGCGGTGATGGTAGCAGCCTGATCCTGGCTGGACTGGCTATCGTCCTGTTCATGATGTTTGGCTGGTTTGGCACCGTGGTCAGGGAAAGCGTGGGAGGACAGTACAACCTTCAGGTCGATCACTCCTTCCGTTGGGGTATGGGCTGGTTCATTTTCTCGGAAGTCATGTTTTTTGCGGCCTTTTTTGGCGCCTTATTCTACGCACGGATGTTTTCGGTGCCTTGGCTGGCCGGTGCCGATGACAGCGTGGAAACCCACCGGCTGCTCTGGTCCACCTTTGAAGGCATCTGGCCTACCAACGGTCCAGCCAATGTCGGCGGTCACTTCGAGCCGATGGCGGCCTGGGGCATACCAGCCCTGAATACCGCCATCCTGCTGACTAGCGGCGGCACGATCACCTGGGCACACTGGGGCTTGCTGAAAAATAACCGTCTGCAACTGATGCTGGGCCTGCTGGCCACCGTGACGCTGGGCTTCATCTTCGTGGCCCTCCAAGCGTATGAATATTGGGAAGCCTATACCCACCTGAACCTGACCCTGGGCGCAGGCATCTACGGCTCGACCTTTTTCATGCTGACCGGGTTTCACGGGATGCACGTCACCATTGGCGCCATCATGCTCACCGTAATCCTGCTGCGCAGCGTGCGGGGGCACTTCAACGCGCAGGAGCATTTTGCCTTTGAAGCAGCTGCCTGGTACTGGCACTTTGTGGACGTAGTCTGGCTGGGTCTGTTTATATTTGTCTATTGGCTGTAAGGCCGCATCGGCACAGCCGCAAGGCGCTCGCAAGAGCGCCTTTTTTATGGGCACTTATTCGTCGTTGGTCGGGCCAATGGCCAGCAGCCACAACTTGAAGAAGTTTACGATTTGTTGTTTTGTCAAACGGTTGGCCGCCAGATTATAGCTAATCTTGCTGGTCACCGGCGCGTCTTTGCCAGGAACAAGCTGGTCCACAAATTCCGCATTACCCGTCAAAGCGGGGACGCTGGCATCCACCGCGAAAAACGCATCTTCATCGCTCAAGGTCTGGCTGAAGGCGGCAGCTTCACCCGTAGGGGGCTGGACCTTGTCCTCATTGAAGCGGACGTTGAACTCATAACGGCCCTTGCCATTCTGGGCGCGGTTGGCATCTTCCACCCACTTGATCGAACCCGTGGCCCGATCTTCATAATCCTGGCCATTCAAGCTGTAGCGGAAACTCAACCCATCCAGGTACCAGTTCCCGGTCTCATAGTCGAAAACCATCCGCCCGTTCACCGTGGTGCGCGGATAGATTTTGGCCGGACCGGCGGCCAGCACCACATTTTCAAAGCTCATCGGGTCGATCTTCTGCGCCTCGATCTTGACTTCGCGCTTACCCACCAGACGCTTCAGGGTCAAGGGCACCAGACTTTTCCGCGTGGGCTGTCTGCCTACCAGGCGCCCGGCAAAGGTGTCGGTAAAGCCCTCTGCTGTCCCCACGCTGTCAATAGCCATGCGCAAGGGGCTGCCACTGGCGGCCCCGCCGTCCAGCAGATACACACCCTGGGCATCGATCGGCACTGCGCCCACCCACTTTCCAACAGCTCGTTTCTGTTGCAGATTTGACGGGTTACGCACTGAGAGGGTCAGGTCATACTGTAGGCCCGCAGGCTGTATGTCGCGCTGGAGCAACTTGCTGACCAGGCGTGGGCTGCGCTCTACCGACCCGCTGAACTCGGTCGTGTTGGCAACGGTGAGGGCCAGGGTATAACGGTCCTTGCTGCCTTCAGCCGGTGAACCATCAGCCAATTTGCCACTCCGATCCAGGTTGCGGCGCGTCGCAAAATCAATATCCAGAGTTCCGACGATAGCACCCGGACCAGTGACTTCAGGCAGGGCTTCTGCATGGACATAGGGCGCCAGCCCCAGGCTGCCTACCACCGCACTGGCCAGCAGCCAGGGTTTGAACGGATGTGTGTTCATGTCAAATCTCGCAGGAAAGGGGCTCCATTCTAACATTGTTCCTGCAGCCGACGGCCCTAGCCCCAGGGCGTCCGCTTTGGCTATACTCGGACTTTCCGCATGAGGGCACGCCATGAATCTGTCAGATTGGAATGAAGCACGCACCTTGCTCCATACCCTGCGTGACGTCATTCGCTGGAGTGCCAGTCGGTTTGCCGAGGCAGGCCTGAGTTTTGGGCACGGCACGGACAACGCGCTGGACGAGGCTGCCGCGCTGGTGTTGCACGGCGTGTATCTGCATATGGAATTGCCCAGCACCTACCTGGATGCCCGCCTGACCAGTGCCGAAAAAGACGGCATATTTGCCCTGCTGCACCGGCGTATCAGCGAACGGCTCCCCGCTGCATATCTGGTGAACGAGGCGCGGTTTGCCGGACACACATTTTACGTGGATTCCAGGGTGTTGATCCCGCGTTCCCCACTGGCTGAGCTGATTGAGCAACATTTTCATCCCTGGCTGGAGTTTGGCCGGGTGGGGCGCATCCTGGAATTGGGTACCGGGAGTGGCTGCATCGCGATTGCCTGTGCGCACGCCTTCCCTGAGGCCCAGGTGGATGCGAGCGATATTTCGGCCGAAGCGCTGGCTGTGGCTGCACACAACGTGGCCCAGCATGGTCTGGAAACACGTGTCTCGCTTTATCAGAGTGACTTATATGAGAATCTTGATTCATCATCCCCTTACGATCTGATTATCAGCAATCCACCCTATGTCAGCCCGGAAGAGATCGCGGCCTTGCCGGAAGAATATCGGCACGAGCCGTCAATGGCCCTGAACGGTGGCAAGGAGGGCTTGGCACTGGTACTGCGGATTCTGGCAGAAAGTTGGCGTTTCCTGGCCCGCGACGGCGTCCTGGTCGTCGAGGTCGGTGCCAGTGCAGCACGCCTGAGTCAGCGGCTACCCCAGGTGCCCTTTACCTGGCTGGAATTTGAACGGGGTGGTGATGGCGTATTTCTGCTGACAGGTCAGCAGGTTCATGAATTACGGCCTTTGTTCATCGCTGCGCAGGTTGCCTTGGGCAATGAGCAGCCCTAGGACTGGTCGTGCAAGGTGTTGGCAATCTTCGGTAGGTAAGCGGTGTCTGGGAATACTCTGGGTTTGTTGTTCTGTGTGACCTCCTTTGGCGAGAGTCATGGCCCGGCGATTGGCTGTGTGGTGGATGGCTGCCCGCCGGGATTGGCATTATGTGAAGCCGACATCCAGGTGGAACTCGATCGCCGCAAGCCAGGCCAGAGCCGACACACGACCCAGCGTCGGGAACCGGATACGGTGCGGATTCTATCCGGGGTTTACGAAGGCTATACCACTGGCACACCCATCGCCCTGCTGATTGAAAATGTGGATGCCCGTTCGAAGGATTACAGTGAAATCAGTACCAGTTTCCGACCGGGCCATGCCGATTATACCTATATCCAGAAATACGGGCGCCGTGACCCCCGAGGGGGGGGGCGTTCCTCGGCCCGGGAAACAGCAGTGCGGGTGGCGGCCGGAGCCATTGCGAAAAAATATCTGGCTGAACATTACGGCATCCGGATTCGGGGTTATCTGGCCCAGTTGGGGCCGCTGGTGCCACGCCAGTTTGACTGGAATGCCGTGCCTGAAAATGCCTTTTTCTGCCCGGATGCCGAGTTGGTACCCGAGCTGGAAGCTTACATGGACGCCTTGCGCAAGGCGGGCGATTCCATCGGGGCACGGATCACGGTCATGGCCGAAGGCGTGCCGCCCGGCTGGGGTGAACCGGTCTATGACCGGCTGGATGCAGAACTGGCTTATGCCATGATGTCCATCAATGCAGTGAAAGGCGTGGAGATCGGCGATGGTTTTGCCTGTGTCACCCAGAAAGGCACAGAGCACCGTGATGAAATCACACCCGATGGTTTTTTGAGCAACCATGCCGGTGGGATTTTAGGCGGCATCAGCAGCGGACAAATCGTGCGCGTGAGTCTGGCACTTAAACCTACTGCGAGCTTGCGCCTACCCGGCCAAACGGTGGATATGCAGGGTCAGGCCACCACTATCGTGACCAAAGGCCGCCATGACCCTTGCGTAGGCATTCGGGCCACACCCATTGCCGAGGCCATGCTGGCCCTGGTACTCATGGATCATGCCCTGCGCCAGCGTGCCCAGAATGCCGATGTCCACCCACCGACTCCAGTCATTCCGGCAGGTCGCGCCTAAAATCAGGGCAAATTCCGGGGGACCGCGTTGGAAATCGGTCAGTAATCGACTATAACCTACGTTCATTACAACCGTCTCATTTTCAGTCGTTGGGGGGTACTGTGCCTTTGACAAGAATCATCTGGGGCTTACTGGTCCTGTTGGCCTGGAGCAGTGCCCAGGCGGAACTCAGTGGTGCGGTGATTGCTCGTACCTGTTCGACCTGTCACGACATGGATAAGGGCACCCCCAAACTGGTGCCGCCCAGCCTGAAAGGCAAGACGGCCACCGAGATCGTGACGGCTTTTGCCGAGTTCAAGGCGGGTCAGCGTGAAGCGACCCTCATGGACCGCATCGTCACGGCCTATAGCGATACTGAGATCCAGGCAGTGGCTGTTTATATTGAGTCTCTAGGCAAGGCAAAGGAATAACGACATGTTGACACGGCGCAACTTCATTGGATTGGGTGCTGGGTTGCTGGTGCTGCCGGTCCTGCCGGCGCGGGCAGCCGCGCAAAAGGCCCAGGTGGTCGTGGTAGGGGGGGGATTTGCGGGCGCCACTACAGCCCTGCATCTGAAAAAAATCGCGCCAGAAATCCAGGTCACGCTGGTGGAGCCACAAAAAATCTATCTGACCTGCCCCACCTCCAACTGGGTGCTCGGTGGACAACGGACGCTTAAAGATCTGGAGCAGAACTATGAGGGCTTGAAGGCTGCCGGGGTGGACGTGCTGCACGCAAGTGCCACGCGCTTGAACGCGGACAAGCGGCAAGTGAGTGTGGGTGGCAAGCTGATCACCTACGACCGTCTGGTCGTCGCACCCGGCATCAGCTTCCGCTGGAATGTCATCGAGGGCAACAATCCCCGGACTGAAAAGCTGGCGCCCCATGCGTGGCTGGCCGGCGAACAGACCCTGCTGCTGCGTCGGCAACTGGAAGCCATGCCCGATGGCGGGGTGGTGGCCATCACAGTGCCCGCCCTGCCCTATCGTTGCCCGCCGGGGCCTTATGAACGTGCCAGCCTGATTGCACACTATCTCCAGAACAACAAGCCTAAATCCAAGCTCCTCATCCTGGATGCCAAAGAACAGTTTGCCAAGCAGGCAGCCTTTATTCGGGGCTGGACGGAACGTTATGGGTATGGCACGCCCAACAGTCTGATCGAATGGGTTCCGGCCAGCAAGGGCGGGAAAATTGTCCGGATAGATGCCAGGCAAAAGACTGCGTATGGTGAGGCGGACGCCTTCAATGCCGATGTCCTGAACGTGATCCCGCCCCAACAGGCCGGAACCCTGGCCCAAACGTTGGGCCTGACGGACGACACGGGCTTTTGCCCGGTGCAGGCCACTACTTTTGAATCCACACGCGTTCCCAACGTCCATGTGGTGGGCGATGCGGCCAAGGCCGATCCGATGCCCAAATCTGCCCATGCTGCCAATGCAGAAGGCAAAGTGTGTGCAGCCGCTTTGGCCAGCCTGCTGCGCGGTGCCCCACCCCCGGAGCCACACTGGGTGAATACCTGCTATAGCCTGATCGACCCCCACTATGGCATTTCCGTCGTCGGTCTTTATAAAATCAGGGACAACGCGATCTACGCCATCGGGGGATCCGGTGGCGTCAGCAGCGAAAAAATCAGCCGGAACTGGGAAGCCGCATATGCCGAAAATTGGTACAAGCAGATCATCTATGACAGCTTTGCCATCGGCTGACCACGGGTCATTCCAGGCCCTGACCCAGACCTGACGCTGGCGTGTCTTGCCGTGCTGACGGCACACCGCCGGATCAGGGTTGTTCGGGAGGGGTAATCAGCCTTTCCCATTGCGCGGGTGTGACCGGCAACACCGAAAGCCGGTTGCCCCGTCTGAGCAAGGCGAAATCAGCCAGCATCGGGTGCGTGCGCATCTGTGCCAGGGTGTACGGCACCGGCAGGCGCCGCACAAGCTGCACCTCCACGCAGCTCCAGCGGTCAGGGTCGCGTGCGGTGCGCGGATCAAAGGCGGGGTGAGCGGGGTCGCGGGCTGTAGGGTCAGGATAAGCGGCATGCACCACCTGCACAATGCCGACTGCCGCCGGACTGGTACAACTGGAATGATAAAACAGCGCCAGATCCCCACACTGCATGCTGCGCAAGAAATTGCGCGCCTGATAATTGCGTACGCCATCCCAGACAGCCCTCTGCTGGGGCCGCTGGGCCAGGTCATCCAGGCTGAACACGGCCGGTTCGGATTTCAGGAGCCAGTAATTCATGACCGCCTCATTTTGGCCGCTCAATGCCGTGCCCCGACTTCCGGACCGTATTGCTACGACGATGTTGCGCCCTGGCGCGGCAAACCCTCGCTGAGCCAGACATGCAGCAAGCGCCGCAGCTGCAACATGCCGGTCGTCAGGGTCTGTTCGATTTCCGCCAGACTGATGCTATGCGTGCCGCCACAGCCTGCGGCCCAATTGGCCACGACCGCACAGTGGGCGTAGCACAATTCCAGTTCCCGCGCCAAGGCTGCTTCCGGCATGCCCGTCATCCCCACGAGATCGCAACCATCACGGGTCATGCGACGGATTTCGGCGGCAGTTTCCAGACGCGGGCCTTGCGTGGCCCCATAGACTCCGCCCAGATAAGGGCTGATACCGGCAGCCTGACCCGCCCGATGCAGGCTATGCCGCAGTGACTCGCAGTAGGGTTCCGTAAAATCAATGTGCCGCACGGGGCCATGCTCTGGCTCGAAAAAAGTCTGGGGACGGCCATAGGTGTAATCAATGATCTGGTCAGGAATCACGATGCGTCCCGGTCCCATCGCCAGATGAATCCCGCCGACTGCCGCCACGGCCAGTACCTGGGTCACACCCACTTGCTTGAGTGCCCATAGATTGGCGCGATAGTTGACCCGATGGGGAGGCAGAGTGTGGCCGTGGCCGTGGCGGGCGAGAAAAACCACTTCCTGTCCGGCAAAATGGCCATAGGTCAATGCACCGGACGGCTCACCGTAGGGCGTGTTGATGACTTCGCGACGCACGATTTCCAGCCCTTCCAGGTGGGTGAGGCCGGTACCACCGATGACTGCTAAACTGGGCATGTTGTGACTCCCTGACGCAAGAGGCGCCATTGTGCCGTAATTGCCGGACCCACACCAGCCACGCAGTTCTGCCGCCGTCTGCGGGCGTCCATGCCTGGGGCCCGTGACCCTCACCCGGTTACGGGGCCGGCAATGGGGCGTTGCGCCCGTGCTGCCTGGCGCCGCCATGGGCGCTGGCCAGCCCACCCTTCAACGGCTGAGCAGGGCCAGCGCCTCGCTCAGACGGCTGACGGGCAGGATCTCCAACCCCGGCACGCCTTCCTTGGGAATATTGGCCTTGGGGGTGATGACATAACGAAAGCCGTGCTTGGCTGCTGCCCGCAGCCGCTCCAGCCCGTGTGGCACCGGGCGGATTTCCCCCGCCAGGCCCACTTCGCCAAACATGGCCCAGTCGGCGGGGATAAGCTTGTCCCGAAAACTGGAGAGCACTGCCAACAAGACCGCCAGATCCGCTGCCGTCTCGCTGATGCGTACCCCACCGACCACATTGACAAAGACATCCTGCCCCATCATCGGCACCCCGCCGTGGCGGTGCCGCACCCCCAGCAGCATGGCCACCCGGTGCTGTTCCAGCCCCAGCGTGACCCGGCGCGGGGCCGGGGCATGCGTATCGTCCAC
>CAYNNN010000052.1:0-16957 GCA_964398665.1 uncultured Gammaproteobacteria bacterium
CTACGCCATCCATGCCCCCGAACCGCTGCCCCGTTAAACACATATGCCCAGTCTGACCCATACCCAACACGCCGGCATCGTGACCTTGCGTCTGCAGCGTCCGACCCTGAATGAAGGTCTGATCACCGCCTTGCTACACCATCTGTCCGTTCTGGAAAACCACCGCAGCGCACGCCTGCTGGTTCTGGGCAGCACGGCCGGCCAGTTTGGTCAGGGCCTGGACCCCGAACTGCCTGCCAGCGCTTTAGCCCCCCTGGCCGCGCTGCTGCGCCTGCTGCGACAGCTCAGCGTGCCTACGGTAGCGCTGCTGGAAGGCGAGGTGCGTGGTTGCGCAACCGCGCTGGCCGCCTGCTGTGATCTGAGATTGGCCAGTCCGGACAGCGGCTACGGCTGGGGTGAAGCCAACCTGGCTGGACAAACCTTACCCCTGACCCTGGCGGTATTGCACCAGCAGTTAGGGCCGGGCGCCTGGCCCTATCTGCTTCGTGGCGACCGGCTGGATGCCCACGCAGCCCAAATGGCCGGACTCGTGCATGGCATCAGCAACAACCTGACTGCCGAGCTGGATCGGTGGCAGGCAGGTCTGCAAGCCGGTTCAGTCACCAAGACCGAATTACTGCGCTTGCGCACGGAATCCTTCAAGGAAAATAGCTGGGTAGAATGCAGCGCCCGGCTATGGTCACAGCAAGGCCAGAAGCCATGAACCGCCGTAAGACTTCGACCGCATCCATGGGCGATTGCCCGGTGCGCATCACGGATGGAGAACGCTGGCACTCGTACCGGGAAGCATACCTTCCAGCCCCGGATTATGGAATAATGGGCTTTTTTCAGGGCTAAGGTATGGACGAAGCAAAACGTAAAGCGTTGGGAGCCGCCTTGCAACAGGCTGAGCGGCAATTTGGCAAGGGTGCCATCATGCGCTTGGGCGACAGCCGCAAGATACAGGATGTGGAAACCGTATCCACCGGATCGCTGGGACTGGACCTGGCGCTGGGTATCGGTGGCTTGCCCCGGGGCCGCATCGTCGAGATCTTTGGCCCGGAATCTTCCGGGAAAACCACACTGACGCTCCATGTTGTGGCAGAAATTCAAAAACAGGGCGGTACTGCCGCATTCATTGATGCTGAGCATGCCCTGGATCCGGGCTATGCAGAAAAACTCGGCGTCCAGGTAGCCGACTTGCTGGTTTCTCAACCAGATACCGGGGAACAGGCTCTGGAAATTGCGGACATGCTGGTGCGCTCGGGGGCAGTGGATGTCGTCGTGATTGACTCGGTGGCCGCCCTGACACCCAAGGCTGAAATCGAAGGTGAAATGGGTGACTCCCATGTGGGCTTGCAGGCGCGGCTGATGTCGCAGGCCCTGCGCAAGCTGACCGCCAATATTCACCGCTCCAAGACCCTGGTGATCTTCATCAACCAGATCCGCATGAAGATCGGCGTCATGTTTGGGAGCCCGGAAACCACTACCGGTGGCAATGCACTGAAGTTTTACGCCTCGGTACGCCTGGACATTCGCCGAGTGGGCCAGATCAAGAAAGGCGAAGACATCGTCGGCTCGGAAACCCGGGTCAAGGTTGTGAAAAACAAGATGGCACCGCCCTTTCGTCAGGCCGATTTTGAAATCCTCTACGGCAAAGGCATTTCCCGTGAAGGAGAAATCATCGAGATGGCCGTGCCGGCAGGCCTGATTGACAAGTCCGGGGCCTGGTACAGTTGCAATGGTGAACGGATCGGTCAGGGCAAGGAAAACGTCCGGGCCTATCTGGAAACACACCCCGAATTGGCCAAACAACTGGAAACCAGGCTGCGGGAACGGGCACAACCGGCCGTTGCCACGCCAGCTGAAGCTACAGACGAGTCAGAAGCCTGAGCCAGGCGCCCGACGACCCGGCGCAGGCTGCTTACCAGTGTGCGCTGGGCCTGCTCGCCCTGCGGGCACATTCAGCCCACGAGTTGCGGTACAAGTTG
Organism: uncultured Gammaproteobacteria bacterium; assembly: GCA_964398665.1. Classification (GTDB taxonomy): domain Bacteria; phylum Pseudomonadota; class Gammaproteobacteria; order CAYNNN01; family CAYNNN01; genus CAYNNN01. The sequence continues at coordinate 1,971 of CAYNNN010000052.1, forward strand.
TCCCGTCGTGGCGTCGAACCTGCGCTGGCCGAAGGGGTGGTCGGGCGTCTCCAGGCAGAAGGCTGGCTGGACGAAGACCAGTTTGCCGAGGCGTTTGTGCGCCACCGGGTACAACAAGGTTACGGCCCGCTCAAGGTGACGGCTGAACTACGTCAGCGAGGCCTGACCCCGACGCAGGTGACGCAGGCCGTGGCCAGCGGAGACTGGGATGCAGCACTCCGGCGTGCCCTACGGCGGCGCGTGCCGGGTCAGACGCGGGCCGTGCTTGCACAGACGGCCCGTTTTTTGTATCAACGAGGCTTTGCAGGCGCCGTAGTACGGGCTGCCTTGAGCCGGTGGACAGAAAGCGATGAGCGAGCGGGTGGTGATGAATAGGCAGGTGATGAGCAGCGCAGCATTGCGCGAGCAGTTTTTGGCGTTCTTTGCTGCCCACGGGCATGCGCGTGTGCCCAGCAGCGGCCTGATTCCGGCCCAGGATCCCACCTTGCTGTTTACCAACGCCGGAATGGTACCCTTCAAGGACGTGTTTCTGGGCCGCGAAACCCGGCCCTATGTGCGGGCCGCGTCCTGTCAGCGCTGTGTGCGCGCCGGAGGCAAGCACAACGACCTGGAAAATGTCGGCTATACGGCCCGGCATCACACCTTCTTTGAAATGCTGGGAAATTTCAGCTTTGGCGATTACTTCAAGCACGAGGCCATCCAGTATGCCTGGGCGTTTCTCACCCAGACCCTGCACCTGCCGCCCGAACGTCTCTGGGTCACGGTTTATGCCGAGGATACCGAAGCAGCGGCCATCTGGCTGGATGTACTGAAAGTGGACCCGGCCCGGTTTTCCCGCATTGGCGACAAACCCGGCAAAAAACGCTACGAAAGCGATAACTTCTGGGCAATGGGCGATACCGGCCCCTGTGGCCCTTGCTCGGAGATCTTCTACGACCACGGCCCCGAGATTCCGGGTGGCCCCCCCGGGAGTCCCGAAGAAGACGGCGACCGCTACATCGAAATCTGGAATCTGGTGTTCATGCAGTACAACCGCGACGCCGAAGGTGTCCTGCACCCGCTGCCCAAACCATCCGTGGATACCGGGATGGGTCTGGAACGGCTGGCAGCCGTCGTCCAGGGCGTACACAGCAACTATGAAACCGACAGTTTCCAGGCCCTGTTACGGGCGGCAGCAGTTCTGGCCGGCATTCCGGCCCATGAAGCCCTGGCCCACAGCTCGCTGCGGGTGCTGGCGGATCATATCCGGGCTTGCAGCTTCCTGCTGGTGGATGGGGTCCTGCCCTCCAACGAGGGTCGGGGCTACGTGCTGCGGCGCATCATCCGCCGAGCGGTACGCCACGGCCACAAACTGGGTCTGCAGCCGCCATTTTTTCACCAGCTGGTTGCCCCGCTGGTCACGGAGATGGGAGCAGCCTACCCTGAACTGGTCGCTGCCCAGGCACAAGTGACTGAAGTGCTGCGTCACGAGGAAGAGCGCTTTGCCGAAACCCTGGAGCATGGCATGAAACTGCTGGAGCAGGCGCTTGCCGCTGCGCCGCAGGCCACCCTGGATGGCCAGGTGGTGTTCAGCCTCTATGATCGACATGGTTTTCCTGCTGACCTGACCGCTGATGTGGCCCGGGAGCGCGGGTTGACGGTGGATTGGGCCGGGTTTGAAGCCCGAATGCAGGTTCAGCGGGATCGGTCTCGGGCTGCCAGCCAGTTTGACACGGACTTCAACACGATTGGCGATCTTGCCGGGGCAACGGAATTTTTGGGTTATACCGAAACGGCTGCCTCCGCCAGCATCGTGGCCCTATATGCCGATGGCCAGGCAGTTGCACGGCTGGAGGCGGGCCAGACGGGGCAGATCATTCTGGATCGCAGCCCATTTTATGCCGAGTCAGGTGGTCAGGTCGGCGACCAGGGCCAGTTGGTGGCAGGCGATACCCTGTTTGTGGTGCAGGACACGCAAAAACAGGGGGATCACCACGTACACAGCGGGACGGTGCAGACCGGGGCATTACAACCTGGCCTGCGCGTCACGGCCCAGATTGATGCCTCACGCCGCCAGGCCATCCGCCTGAATCATTCGGCCACGCACTTGCTCCATGCAGCCCTGCGGCAGGTGCTGGGCCCCCACGTCACCCAGAAAGGCTCTCTGGTGGCGCCCGACCGCCTGCGCTTCGACTTCACCCATTTTGCCCCGGTGACGCCTGAGCAACTGGCTGAAATCGAGGCGTTGGTCAATGCCCAGATTCGCGCCAATGCCGAGGCCGAAACCCGGCAGATGCCGATTCAGGCAGCCCTGGCCTCCGGGGCCATGGCGCTGTTTGGCGAAAAGTACGGCGAGTCGGTACGCGTCCTGCGCCTGGGGGATTTTTCCACCGAGCTGTGCGGTGGTACGCACGTCAGCCGCGCAGGCGACATTGGCTTGTGCAAAATCCTGGCCGAAAGCGGGGTGGCTGCCGGGGTCCGTCGCATCGAGGCCGTCACGGGTGCCGCTGCCCTACAATGGATGACCGAAACTGAACAGCGCCTCAATCGGCTGGGTGGGCTGGTCAAGGCAGGGCGCGAGGATCTGGAACACCGCGTCGAGCAATTGTTGCAGCGTGGCCGTCAGCTGGAGCGGGAGCTGGAACACCTACAGGCCAGGCTGGCTGCACAACAAGGTGAACGCCTCCTGGCGCAAGCCATTGATATCAATGGCTTGCGTGTGCTGGCGGTCGAAGTCGCCGATGTCGATTCCAAGACCCTGTTGCCCCTGGTGGATCAGTTCAAGGCCAAATTGCAGGCCGCTGCCATCGTCCTGGCCTGTGTGCAGGAAGGGCGGGTCAACCTGGTGGCCGGTGTGACCAAAGCTGAAAGCCGCACACTCAAGGCCGGTGATCTGGTCAATTTTGTTGCCCAGCAGGTGGGCGGCAAGGGGGGCGGACGCCCCGATCTGGCCCAGGCAGGGGGAAATCAACCCGCCAATCTGCACGTGGCCCTCGCTGCGGTTCCCGAGTGGGTGCGTGGCAAGTGGCCAGTGTCCGCCCCGGCCTGAGATAGTTTTCAATCCCACTGGATTCATCATGCCCTTAATTGTGCAAAAGTACGGCGGCACTTCCGTCGGCAACATCGATCGTATCGAACAGGTCGCCATCAAGGTAGCCCAGGCGCACGCCGCCGGGCAGCAGCTGATCGTGGCAGTCTCGGCCATGAGTGGCGAAACCAACAAGCTGATCAAGCTGGCCAAGCAAATCACCGCCCATTCCGACCCTCGGGAGCTGGACGTACTGATGGCCACCGGCGAGCAGGTCACCATCGCCCTGCTGGCCATTGCGCTGATGAAGCGGGGCGTCCCCGCCCGCTCCTATACCGGTGCCCAGGTACGCATTCTGACCGATAGCGCCTACACCAAAGCCCGGATTCGGGAAATTGACTGCGCCCCCATTCAGGCGGATCTGGCCGCCGGGCGAGTGGTCGTGGTGGCCGGCTTTCAGGGCGTGGATGAGGCCGGCAATATCACGACCCTGGGTCGGGGTGGGTCGGACACCACTGCCGTCGCTCTGGCGGCGGCATTCAAAGCCGATGAATGCCAGATATTTACTGACGTGGATGGCGTTTATACCACTGACCCGCGGGTCGAACCCCGCGCCCGACGTCTGGAACGCATCACCTTTGAGGAAATGCTGGAGCTGGCCAGCCTGGGGTCCAAGGTACTGCAGATCCGCTCGGTCGAGTTTGCCGGCAAATACAACGTCCCCCTGCGCGTGTTGTCCTCATTTGAAGAAGGGCCGGGCACGCTGATCACTTATGAGGATACCGCCATGGAACAACCGCTGATTTCCGGGATTGCCTTCAACCGCGACGAAGCCAAACTGACCCTGTCTGGCGTACCTGACCAGCCGGGCGTGGCCTATCGCATTCTGGGGCCCATTGCTGCCGCCAATATCGAAGTGGACATGATCGTCCAGAATATCGGCCATGACGGCACGACCGATTTCACCTTCACCGTGCATCGCAATGACTATGCCCGAGCCTTGCAGCTATTACAAACCAGCGCACAGACGCTGGGCGCACGCTCCGTCGAAGGCGATGATCGGATTGTTAAAATCTCCGTCGTCGGGGTAGGTATGCGCTCACATGCGGGTATTGCCAGTCAGATGTTCAGTGCCCTGGCCCGCGAGGGCATCAACATCCGCATGATTTCGACTTCGGAAATCAAGATTTCAGTCGTGGTGGACGAAAAATACCTGGAACTGGGCGTGCGCACCCTGCACGAAGCCTTCGGTCTGGCCCAAGGCTGATACCGCATTGGGAGGCTATCAGGACGGCGGCGGGGCGGGCCAGTTATCCTGATAGAGGGCCATGCAGCCAGGCGCAGCGCATGCCACTGTTGCGACATAGGCTTCCGGAGTGGCCAGGCTGTGAAAATGCCACGTCTGCCCCCCCCAGGTCACCTGGTCCTGAGTCACATCCAGCGCCAGTGTTGCCATCAGGCCCGTCCCGCTGGCCTTGGCCAGCGCCTCCTTGCGCGTCCATAGCGTGTAAAAGCGCAACAGGCGGGCATCGGGCGGTGTCGCTGCCAGCATTGCCCGCTCACCCGCTGGCCAGGTCCGGCGGGCGACAGCCAGCACATCCCGACCAGGGCGCAGGTACTCGCCATCCACCCCCACCGGCAAGGTGTCCACAGCAGCCCAGAGCTGCTGCCCGGCATGGCTGAGGCTGAAATGCCACTGAGGCGCATCCACCAGATAGAGTTTGCCATCCGCCCGACAGGCCAGCCGCAGGTGTTGGGGCATCAGGCCCGTAGCCTGTGCCAGGGCCTGACGCAGCAAGATGCGTCCCCACAGGAACTGACGCTGACGCAGGGGCGCGCCCATGCGGCGATAACGGGCCTGTTCGTCGGCGGCCAGACAACACAGGCGGAGGCTATCTTGCGCAGGATCAGCCGGTAGCTGGGCCTGCCAGACGCTCAAACTTCGGGGCGCAGCAGCGGAAATAGCAAGACCTCACGAATGGAAGCAGCATCGGTAAACAGCATGACCAATCGATCAATGCCGATACCACAACCCGCAGTGGGAGGCAAACCATATTCCAGCGCCCGAATATAATCGGCGTCGTAATACATTGCCTCGGCATCGCCCGCTTCCTTGGCACGGGCCTGGGCCAGAAAGCGCTCGGCCTGATCTTCGGCATCATTAAGTTCCGAGAAGCCATTGGCCAGCTCACGCCCGGCGATGAAAAACTCGAAGCGGTCAGTTACATCAGGGTTTGCGTCATTGCGTCGGGCCAAGGGGGAGACTTCGGTCGGATAAGCCGTGATGAAAGTCGGGGCCTGCAAGCGGCTCTCCACCGTGTGCTCAAAAATCGCCAACTGCACGCCGCCCAGACCAGCGCCTTGCGGTACAGGACAACCCAGATGGCCGGCCAGCGCACGGGCTGACGCCAGTTGCTCCAGCACTGCCGGATTCAGGCCGGGGTTATGATGCACAATGGCTTCCTTGAGGGTCAGGCGGGTGAACGGCTGACTAAAATCCAGCGCCTGGCCCTGATAATGGAACTGGGCGCTGCCCAGCACCTGTACGGCCAAAGTCCGCAGCAGCGTTTCCACCAGGTCCATCAGATCGTGATAATCGGCATGGGCTTGGTAAAACTCCAGCATGGTGAACTCGGGGTTATGCCGGGTTGACACGCCTTCGTTACGGAAATTACGATTGATTTCATAAACCTGTTCCAGGCCACCCACCACCAGGCGCTTCAGATACAACTCCGGGGCAATCCGCAGGAACAGTGGCATGTCCAGGGCGTTGTGATGGGTGGTAAATGGGCGGGCCGTGGCACCACCGGGGATGGCCTGCATCATCGGGGTTTCGACTTCCAGAAAACCCCGCGTGTTGAGAAATTGGCGAATCCCATCCACCAGCCGGGCGCGGGTATGGAAAATTTGCCGTACTTCTGGGTTGACGATCAAATCCACATAACGGCGCCGGTAACGCAGTTCAGCGTCATTCAAACCGTGGAATTTCTCTGGGAGCGGGTGCAGGGCCTTGGTCAGCAAGCGCACCGTTTCAGCACGCACCGACAGCTCACCGGTTTTGGTCTTGAACAGCGTGCCGGTAACCCCCAAAATATCCCCCAGATCCCAGGTCTTGCAGGCTGCATACACCTCGCTGCCCAGCGCTTCCTGCTGTAAAAACAGCTGGATTTTGCCGGAACTGTCCTGAATCTGAAAGAAACTGGCTTTGCCCATGACCCGCTTGGCCAGAAGCCGTCCGGCCACCTGCACCCGCTGAGCCTGAGCCTCCAGCGCTTCAGGTGCCTGGGCGTCATACGCCTCATGCAAGGCACCGGCCAGACTGTCCCGGCGAAAATCGTTGGGGAACGCATTACCCTGGGTGCGCAATTGCTGAAGCTTGGCCCGACGCTGGGCGATCAATTCATCAAGGTCAGTCATAAACCACTCTTGAGGCTAGCAGTTACAAAAGTATCCAGATCACCATCCAGCACCTTTTGGGTATCGGTACGCTCGATGCCGGTGCGCAGATCCTTGATCCGCGATTGATCAAGCACATAAGAGCGAATCTGGTGCCCCCAGCTGATATCGGTCTTGCTGTCTTCCAGTTGCTGCTGCTGGCTGTTGCGTTGCTGAATTTCACGCTCGTAGAGCTTGGCCTTGAGCTGTTTCATGGCCGTATCACGGTTGCGATGCTGGGAGCGATCATTCTGGCACTGTACGACAATGCCGCTGGGCAGGTGGGTAATCCGCACGGCCGACTCCGTGCGGTTGACATGCTGGCCACCCGCACCCGAGGCCCGGTACACATCAATACGCAAATCGGCCGGGTTGATGGCAATGGCCACATCATCATCAATTTCCGGCGCCACAAACACCGCCGCAAAAGAGGTATGGCGACGGTTGCCGGAATCAAAGGGCGACTTGCGCACCAGGCGATGGACCCCGGTTTCGGTGCGCAGCCAGCCGAACGCATACTCACCCTGCACATATAATGTCGCACTCTTGATGCCGGCCACTTCGCCGGGGGAGCATTCGGTCATTTCAACGGTGAACCCCCGCGCCTGCGTCCAGCGCAGGTACATGCGCAGGAGCATTTCCGCCCAGTCCTGGGCTTCGGTACCGCCCGAACCGGACTGAATGTCCAGAAAGGCAGCGTGAGGGTCCATTTCACCGGCAAACATGCGCTGAAATTCCAGGGCGCTGATCCGGGCCTCGGCCTGATTCACATCGGCCAGCACCGTCTGCACACCTGCGGCGTCGGCCTCGGCTTCAGCCAATTCCAACAGCATTTCCGCTTCGGCCAACTGCGTATCCAGCGAGGTCAGCGGCTCGACTATCCGCTCCAGGGTAGCCCGTTCCCGACCCAGGGCCTGCGCACGTTCCGGCTGGTTCCAGACGCCAGGGTCCTCCAGCTCGCGCAGAATTTCAGTCAGGCGCTCCTGCTTGGTTTCGTAGTCAAAGATACCCCCGTAATGCTGCGGCACGCTGCATCAGGTCGCGGATCCGCTCGAATTCACCCGTCAAAATCAGTTCCACAGCTATGGCCCACCCTTGAAAACCGGGGATTATAACAAGCCGTCAGCGGAGAAAAAATGTCTGCTGCGGGCACAAAGTTGTTCTATACTAGGCCGCATTGACTATTGCAGCATGACCGGCGGAGACATGGCACGCATTTTAATTGTTGATGATTCTCCTACGCAGATTTTCACGTTACGCAAGATCGTGGAAAAAATGGGGCACACCGTGATGACGGCCAACAGCGGCGAGGAAGGGGTACAAGCGGCACTCAAAGACCGCCCCGACCTGATCCTGATGGACGTGGTCATGCCGGGCATGGGCGGCTTCAAAGCCACCCGCCAGATTACCCATACCCAGGAAACTGCGAGTATCCCTGTCATTCTGGTGACCACCAAGAACCAGCAAACCGACGAGGTCTGGGGGTTGCGTCAGGGTGCCAAGGCGTATCTGACCAAACCGGTGGTGGAAGCCGAACTACAGGCCAAGATCGCTGCCTTGCTGGGAGGCAAGAAGTAACCTTGCGGATAGCGATCCAGCCCGATGGCCCGAACTGACTATCTGACACCGGGCAGCAATCTTGCCGCGCTGCTGGTGCAACGCGCCCAGCGCAGTCCTCAGGCACCTGCCTACACCCAGTTTTCGTCCACCCGTAAAGCCTGGGATACGCTTGGCTGGGGTGAAATTGCCCAGCAGGCAGCCCGCTGGCAGGCGGGCTTGCAGCAGGAGTGGCTGACGCCTGGCGAGCGGGTGGCCATCATGCTGAAAAACTCCCGCGAATGGGTCTATCTTGACCAGGCAGCCCTGGGCCTGGGCTTGGTCGTGGTACCGATCTATGTCGGCGACCGGGCCGATAATGCCCTCTACATTCTCGAACATACCGAGTCCCGCGTCTTGTTGCTGGACAGCCTGAAGGACTGGCTGGCACTGGAAAAACTCGGGTTGACCCTGCCCACCCTGCGTCGGGTCATCCTGCTCCAGACACCAACCGAGACCCCGGCTGATGCGCGGGTGCAAGCCCTGGCCGACTGGCTGCCGACCGCTGAAAACGCCCCTTTTCAAGCCAGCACGCTGGCCGCCGATGCCCTGGCCACCATCGTCTATACCTCGGGCACCACGGGCAAACCCAAAGGCGTGATGCTCAGTCATCAGAATATCCTGAGCAATGCAGCTGCCGGGCTACAGGCATTTGAAGTTTATCCCGAAGACAGGTTCCTGTCCTTCCTGCCCCTGTCGCACATGTTCGAGCGCACGGTCGGCTATTACCTGGCCCTGATGGCGGGGGCCGAAGTGGTTTATGCCCGCTCTGCGGCTCAGTTGGCTGACGATCTGAAAACCCGCCAGCCTACGGTGCTGATCAGCGTGCCCCGGGTTTTCGAGCGCTTTTATACCAAACTCAACGATACCCTGACGCGCCAACCCGCTTGGCGCCGCACCCTATTTAGCTGGGGCCTGTATCTGGGCTGGCAGCATTTTTTACATCAGCAGGGCCGTGGGGCATGGGGGAGTGCCTTGCTGGCGGCACTGGGCCGCCCGCTGGTGCGCCGACTCCGAACGCCCCTGCTGGCTCAACTGGGCGGACGGCTGCGCCTGGCCGTCTGCGGCGGGGCGGCCCTGGCACCTGAAATTGCCAAGACCTTTCTCAGCCTGGATATTCCCCTGGGCCAGGGTTATGGCATGACCGAAAGCGGCCCGGTAGTCAGCGTATTCCGCGCCCGGCAGCACGTGCCTGCCAGTGTGGGCCTGCCCTTGCCAGGCGTGGAAGTGCGGATCGGGGCGCAGGACGAGCTGTTGGTGCGCGGCCCAAGCGTGATGCAGGGTTATTGGCGCAACCCTGAAGCCAGCGCAGCGGCCCTGGACACCGACGGCTTCCTGCATACCGGTGACCAGGCCCGTGTGCAGGAAGGTCAGCTGTACATCACCGGAAGGATAAAGGAAATCATTGTGATGGCCAACGGTGAGAAAGTCCCGCCGGTAGATATGGAATTGGCCATCCTGCTCAACCCGCTCTTTGACCAGGCCCTGATTCTGGGTGAGGCCAAACCTTATCTGGCCGCCTTGGTCGTGCTCAACCCCGCTCAGGCAGCGGCATTGAAAATCTGCCCGGATGCCCCGGATGCAGGCGCCGCCCATCGGCAAGTGATGCAGGCACTCAATCAGCAACTGCGTGACTTTCCAGGCTATGCCAAAGTACGCAAGCTCGCCATCCTGGCAGAAAGCTGGACCGTGGAAAACGGTCTGCTGACCGCTACCCTCAAACCCCGGCGCAAATTCATTCTGGAACGCTACGCCACCGAAGTGGCACAGCTCTACGCCGGACACAGTGACACGTAAGCCGCCCATGCCAAAATTTTATGGGGGCATTGCAAAAAAACTACATTGCGTTTGTTTTACGCATCAATTAAACTATAAGCCGGTACTGATGTTCTGTGAGGAAACCCCATGCCCATGAAATTGCTGATTCTGGCAGCGAGCGTTGCGCTGCTGGGTGGTTGTGTGACCACGGCTGATCTGGAAAAAGTCTCGGCGGAAGCCAAGGCAGCGCGGGACGCGGCCGATCGCGCCCAACAAACGGCCACCACGGCGCAGTCTGACGCCAGCAGCGCCAAAGCCTCGGCTGCACGCGCTGAAGCGGCCGCGCAGGACGCCAAGAGCTGCTGCACGGATACCAACGAAAAAATCGACCGCATGTTCAAGAAGTCGATGTATAAATAACTCGGCGCCTGCCTAGCGCAGGACTGAGCATCAAGCCGCTGCCCGCAGCGGCTTTTTTATGCGCCCGTACCAGCGGGGCTACTCCAGCACCACGGCCTGCCAGGCCGCAAACAAGGCCGCATCCCCAGCCGCAATGACTGAGGCCGGCGTCAGCGGCAGCCGATTGAAAGGCGTTCCTTCCAAAGTTTGGGCGTAGCCACCCGCTTCAGCCAAAATCAGGCAACCTGCAGCGTAATCCCACAAATTCTGCCCGCCATGCAGATACACCTGAAACCGCCCGGCGGCCAGCCAGCACCACTCCAGCGCACAAGTACCCAGATTGCGCTGGGAGCGATAGAGAGACTGGGTACACACCTTGATGCGCAGCGGCAAGGTCAACCGCTTGAAATCCACAACCGCCAGGGCCTGATTCAGGTTCAGACCGCTGGGGGTCAGCCGCAGCGGTTGGCCATTGCAGAATGCTCCGCCCCCTGCCTTTGCAGTAAACAGTTCATCACGGGCCGGGTCGTAAACCACACCCAGGGCGGGCTGACCAGCCACCAGCAGTGCCAGCGACACGCTGAACAAGGGCATGCCGGAAGCAAAATTGCCCGTGCCGTCGAGCGGGTCCAGACACCAGATACCCACAGGATGCGCAAAGGCCCTTGCCTGGGCTTCGGGCGTCATCTCTTCACCCAGGAAGCCAAATTCGGGCCAATCTGCCGCCAGCGCAGCTTGCAAGGCCCGCTGCATTGCCAGGTCGGCTTCGGTCAGGACACTGCCATCCGCTTTGTGGGTGCGCTGCACCTGTAAAAAACGCGGCATGATTTCGGCACGGGCAGCGGCCACCACATGGGCAGCAACCGCCTGAAGGTCAGGGACACGCATGATGGGTTCCAGTCACAGGGAGGTAAGCGAACATACCGGCCGGCCTCGCAGCCAGGGATCACTATAACCGCTCAGCACGGCTGCGGAACCTGCCTGGGAGGAATAGACTGCACCACAGGATCAGCAGAACCAGAACCACGCCATCATCCCCCCACCGCTGATAGGGCGTCTGGCCCCGGTGCGGGATGACCCTGCCGCGCAGGACCGTGGTGACAAACTGCACCGTCTGCGCCTGAATCCGGCCATCGGGGCCAATGAATGCCGAAATGCCGGTATTGGTCGCCCGCAGTAATGGGCGTCCGGCTTCCCGGGCGCGTAACTGAGCCAATTGCAAATGCTGGTGCGGGGCCAGCGAGTCACCAAACCAGGCGTCGTTGCTGACCGTGACCAGCACTTCCGCTTGAGGCAGCGTGGCGAGCGCTTGGGCCGGGTACGCCGTTTCGTAGCAGATGAAGGCCCCGAGCCAGGTATGATGGATGGGAAATGACGGCTGATGCGCTGGCCCTGGAGTAAAATCCGACATCGGCACTTGCAAAAACCCCAGCACCGGCTGTACCAACGGCTTGAGGGGTAGATATTCACCCAGCGGCACCAAATGGCGTTTGTAATAGGCGTGGCGTGTGGTTCCCAGACTCAGCAGGCCATTAAAATAATGGTTGGTGCCCAGATGTAATACCGGCGCCCCTACCAGCAACGCGCTTTGGTGTTGGATGGCTTCGGCCTCTAGCGGCGCGATATGTTCCGCCCAAGCACGGTGGAGAAAATCCGGTACGGCTGTTTCTGGCCAGACCACCACTTGCGCATCCCAATGCTGTCGGGTCAGCTGGGCATATTTTTGCAACGTGGCCTGGCGTAACTCGGGCAACCATTTGATTGGTTGAGGGATATTACCCTGAACCAGTGCCACGCTCAGGGCGGGCCCGGCCGGTTCCGTCCAGGCTCGCTGGCCCAGGCCCGCAGCCCCCAGCCAGAGCAGCAACAGACCCCCGATCGGCCACACCTGCCGACTGGCCAAGGCGTGCCAGAGCAAGCCGGCAGACAGGGCCACGGCAACACTGATCCCGACACCACCGACCAATGGCGCCAGTCCGCCCAGCGGGGCTGTCGCCTGACCCTGCCCTGCCAACAGCCAAGGAAAGCCGCTGAAAAACCAGCTCCGGGCCACTTCGGCCAGCAAGACCCAGGTGACGGGAAACAGCAGCAAGCGCCGGGTGACTGCGGGCAGGCCGGGGTAATGCAGCGCACTCAGCGCCAAGGCCGGATAGAGCGCCAGATAAGCCACGAACAACCCGGTGGCCCCGGCGGCCAGGGTCTGATTCATCCCCCCAAAATCGGCCAGACTGATCTGCACCCAGGACACCCCGGCCCCAAATGCCCCCAGACCGAACCAATAACCACGCTGGAAGGCAGTGCGGACAGGCTGGGCCTCCGTCAGGGCCAACAGACCGGCCAACAGTAGCGGCGGCAACCAGAACCAGGCCAGGGGGGCAAAACCCAAAGGCCAGGCCAGACCCAGCAGACCGGCCAGCAACCAGCCCGGCAGGTGGTAACGGTCAGGTTGCTCCAGCATCCTGCGGCGTCAGGCGCTCCACATGCAGCAAATGCACCTGGCGGGCCTCGGCATGGACAACCGTGAATAAAAATTCACCGATCTGAATCTGTTCACCCTGCTGCGGCAGATGGCCAAAATGATTGATGACCAGACCGCCAATGGTGTCCACTTCAGCGTTTGAAAGCTGAGCATGAAAATGTTTGTTGAAGACCTCGATGGGTGCCAATGCCTTGACGGCATAGCCGCGTTCGTTGTCACCCTTGAAGATGTAATCTTTTTGGGTTTCATCATGTTCATCTTCAATCTCACCGACAATCTCCTCCAGAATGTCTTCAATCGTGACCAGACCCGTAGCCCCATATTCGCCCAGCACGATGGCCATGTGGTTGCGCGTGGTTCTCAGCTTTTCCAGCAGGGCCAGCAGGCGGGTACTCTCGGCGACGAAAATCGGCTTGCGCTGCAATTCGGCCAACGCAAAGGTACGACCCGACTGCGGGCTGAAACAGTGGCAGAGCAAATCCTTGACCAGCAGAATCCCGACGACTTGATCTCTGGCGCCCAGCACCGGATAGCGGGAATGTTCGGCGGCCAGCAGGCGTGGCAGAAATTCTGCCAATGGTTCATCGTGCCGGATGGCAACCACCTGGGACCAGGGTACCATGATGTCGGCAGCCTGCTTTTCCGCAATATGCAGGGCACCTTCCATCATGTTCAGGATATCCTGCCCCAGAACCTCGCGCTGGTGGGCATCGCGCAACAGCAAGGCCAGCTGCGTACGGTCGCTAATTTCACCCAACAAGGTTTGCCCCAGCCATTCCAGCCAGGAGCGGGAACTGGAGGCAGATCTAGGTCGGTCTTTACTCATAGGGATTATCACTACTCGTCGGCATAGGGATTCGGATAGCCCCAGCGGGCCAGACAGGCTTGTTCCAGCGCTTCCATGACAGCCGCATCCTGTGGTGTTTCATGATCATAGCCTAGCAGATGCAGCAGACCGTGCAGGAGCAGATGTGCCCAGTGCGCTTCCAGTGACTTGCCCTGAGCCTGCGCTTCCTGACGCACGACTGCGACGCACAGCACCAGATCGCCCAGGCTGGGGCGCAGACGCACCCCGGCAGGCAGGGGCGGGGCTGGAAACGACAGCACGTTGGTGGGATAGTGCTTGCCGCGATACGCACCGTTCAGCGCGGCACTCTCTGCGGCATCGGTGAACCGCACCAGGACGCTGGCCCCGGCCGTACGTGCCGGCAGCACGCTGCCCAGCCAGCGTTGCACCTGCTGGCGCGTGGGCAAATCCCGTCCGCGCAGCTGATATTGGGTTTGCACCCGCAACGGGGTCAAGGGATGCCTAGCGACGGGTGTTGGGCACATGTTCGGCATAAGCGCTGACGATGCGCTGGACCAGGGCATGACGCAAGACATCACAGGTGTCAAATAACGTGAAGTGTACCCCTTCGACCCCGCGCAGAATCTCGATGGCCTGGCGCAGGCCCGAAGTCTGCTCACGCGGCAAATCAATCTGGGTAATGTCGCCGGTGACTACGGCGACGGAACCAAAACCCAGTCGGGTCAGGAACATTTTCATTTGCTCCTGTGTGGTGTTCTGGCCCTCGTCCAGGATGATGAAGGCATCATTCAGGGTGCGCCCACGCATGTAGGCCAATGGAGCCACTTCAATGATGTTGCGTTCAATGAGTTTACCCACCTGCTCGAAGCCCATCAATTCATACAGGGCATCATAGAGTGGCCGGACATAAGGATCGATCTTTTGCGTCAAATCGCCAGGGAGAAAACCCAGCCGCTCCCCGGCTTCCACCGCAGGTCGGGTCAGCACCAGGCGGCGCACCCGCTGCTGCTCCAGCGCTTCGACCGCACAGGCCACAGCCAGATAGGTTTTGCCTGTCCCAGCTGGCCCCACCCCAAAGCTGAGGTCACAGCGGCGAATGCCTTGCACATAGTCGCGCTGATTGGCGCCCTGGATGCTCAGGCTGCGGTGTCGGGTCTTCAGGGTCTCCGGCTCTAGCGCGGGTTCGGTGGCCAACTGGCTCAAGTGGGATTGTTGCAATTGCAGGTGAATCTTGTTAGGAGTCAGGTCAGTACGGGCGCTGGCCTCGTACAGCGCTTCCAGCAATTTTTCCGCCGCCTTGACGCTGGATGCAGTCCCGATGAGCTGAAAATGAAACCCGCGCTGATTGATCTCAATGCCCAGGCGCTGTTCGATCTGGCGCAAATGGCGGTTTTGCACCCCACACAAGCGCAGCAACCGGTCAGAATGCTCGGGACTGAGCTGTAAGGTCTGGCTGATCAGGCTACTCAAACGGTAACGACCTCGCCGCGCAGGGAATGATGCCG
>CAYNNN010000053.1:0-16886 GCA_964398665.1 uncultured Gammaproteobacteria bacterium
CCGGTATCCGACTTCCTCTCCTTCTATCAACCCGGGCCGAAGGGTTCCCTGACAATCACGTGGTATCGGGGCTGGTTCGAGGGCATCACAGCCAATGTAGCGCCAGACTTGCAGAATCCAGAGATCCTCACAGGCTTTCTCTACCCATGGGCAGACTTTCCAAGGCTCTTCTACGTACCACGAATCTGGCTCACGCCGACCGCATGCGAAGCGCCGCCTAACCCGGCGTTGCAGCGGACTCGCTTCGCTCGCCGCTGAACTTCATTCGTTAGGCAGCGACGCCGAGACCGCCCGTCGACCGTCTAGTGTCCGTAGCTCACGACGCGCGAAGATCGCGGTTTATGACCTGGGCGGGGGCACGTTTGACGTGTCGATCATCGAAATTGCCGATGTGGACGGGGAAAAGCAGTTTGAAGTGCTGTCCACCAACGGCGACACCTTCCTGGGTGGGGAAGACTTTGATAACCGGATCATTGATTTTCTGGCCGGAGAATTTGAACGTTCCAATGGGATGGACCTGCGCACCGACCCGCTGGCCAAACAGCGCCTGAAGGAAGCGGCGGAAAAGGCCAAGATCGAACTCTCGTCCAGCCAGCAAACCGAAATCAATCTGCCGTACATCACGGCTGACAAGACCGGCCCCAAGCATCTGAACGTCAAGATCACCCGTGCCAAACTGGAATCGCTGGTGGACGACCTGATCCAGCGGACTGTAGGGCCATGCAAGACGGCACTGAAGGACGCCCAAGTGGCGACTGGCGATATTGACGAGATCATTCTGGTCGGCGGCCAGACCCGGATGCCCAAGGTGCAGCAGGTGGTGCGGGATTTCTTTGGCAAGGAACCGCGCAAAGATGTCAACCCGGATGAAGCCGTGGCCGTCGGGGCGGCGATTCAGGGCGCAGTGCTGTCAGGTTCGGTCAAGGACGTGCTGCTTCTGGACGTGACGCCGCTGTCGCTGGGGATTGAAACCCTGGGCGGGGTGATGACCAAGCTCATCGAAAAGAACACCACGATCCCCACTAAGCAGACGCAGGTATTTTCCACTGCCGATGACTACCAGACGGCGGTCACGGTGCATGTGTTGCAGGGCGAACGGGAACAGGCTACCCACAACAAGTCGCTGGGCAAGTTTGATTTGAGCGACATTCCGCCCGCGCCGCGGGGCGCGCCCCAGATCGAAGTGACCTTCGACATTGATGCCAATGGCATCCTGCATGTTTCGGCCAAGGACAAGGCTACCGGCAAGGCGCAATCCATCCGCATCACGGCTTCTTCCGGGCTGAGCGAGGCGGAAATTCGCAAGATGATGGAGGATGCCGAAGCCCACCGCGAGGAAGACCGCAAGTTCCACGAACTGGTAACGGTGCGCAATCAGGCGGACAACTTGCTGCATGGTGTTGATAAATCATTGAAAGATCTGGGAGACAAGGTCAGTGGCAGCGACCGGCATGCGGTAGAGACCGCCATGAATGATCTCAAGGCCGCGATGAAGGGCGACCAGAAGGACACCATCGAGGCCAAGCTGCGCGCCCTGGGGGAAATCTCCGGCAAGCTGATGCAGCAGGCCGCCCAGCAGGGCCAGGCGGGCGATACAGCGGCACCGGGCGGGTCGGCTGGCGGCGGCGGCGATGACGTGGTGGATGCGGAGTTTGAGGATATCAAGAAACGCTAACGCCACCCCCTTCCCTAGCCTTATCCCCACCGCGACTGGCCCGGCAAGGGCTGGTGGCGGTGTGGCTTTTGTAGCGAGCCATCATGTCCAAGCCCGATTATTACGAAACACTCCAGGTCGCCAAAAATGCCAGCGAGGCGGAAATCAAGCAGGCGTATCGCCGGCTGGCCATGAAATATCATCCGGATCGCAATCCGGATGATAAAAATGCCGAGGAGCATTTCAAGGCTGCCAAAGAAGCCTATGAAGTGCTGTCCGATGCGCGCAAGCGTGCGGCCTACGACCAGTTTGGCCATGCCGGGCTGGAGGGCGGGGCCGGGTCAGCACGCGGGGGCGGCGGCGCTTCCATGCATGATGTCCTGAATGAGGTATTCGGCGATATCTTCGGCATGGGCGGACGCGGGGGCAGCGGGCGCAGCGCCCGAGGCGTGGACTTGCGCTATGAGCTGGAAATCGATCTGGAAGAAGCCGTCAGCGGCGCCACGGTGGAAATCCGCATCCCGCGCCATGAAGTCTGCGACACCTGTGGGGGCACCGGCAGCCGCAAGGGCAGCAAGCCCAAGACCTGCCCGACCTGCGGTGGGGCGGGCCAGGTGCGGCTGCAACAGGGCTTTTTTTCGGTCCAGCAGACCTGTCCCCACTGTCATGGCCGGGGCGTCCTGATCACCGATCCCTGCAATAGCTGTCAGGGTCAGGGCCGGGTGCGTCGCACCCGCACCCTGAGCGTGAAGGTTCCTGCCGGGGTGGACAGTGGCGACCGCATACGCATGACCGGCGAGGGTGAAGCCGGGCCATCAGGAACGCCAGCCGGGGATTTATATGTAGAATTTCACCTGCGCAAGCACGCGATTTTTACCCGGGAAGGGAATGATCTGCACTGTGAGGTGCCCGTCAGCATGGTCCTGGCGGCCCTGGGCGGTGAGCTGGAAGTACCGACCCTGGACGGCAAGGCTCTGCTCAAGCTCCCCGAAGGCACGCAAACCGGCACGGCATTCCGGCTCCGGGGCAAAGGTGTCAAGTCCCTACGGGATCGCGGCGGGCTGACGGGGGATTTAATCTGCCGGGTCAAGGTGGAAACGCCGGTCAAACTGACCGCAGAACAGCGTGATTTGCTGTGCCGGTTTGATCAGGCGGTCTGCGAGGGCGGCCAGCAACACCACAATCCGCAGGCCCATTCCTGGCTGGACGGGGTCAAGCAATTTGTGGATCGCATCCGCCAGTCCCTGAGCTGAGCACCGCCCGCCTAGCCGTCTGGTTGTAACGCAAGACGATAGCGGTTGTTCTACAACGCCGGATTTTTCGGCGCTCAGGGCAGGCGGGATACAGGCTGCATGGCGTTTAGGGTTTCGCGCAGGAGTAAATCGCTGGCATCAACGCGAATCAGGCCGTGGCGCGGATATTCCAAGTCAATGATGACGTAGAGTGCCAAGGCCAAGGCAGCAATAAACAGCAGGCTTTGGGGCCAGGGCAAGGGCTTGTCCGCTGCACTGATGCCCGCCAGTAAAGCCGACACCATGGCCAGTCCATAGAGCATCAGATAAATGACCATCGGGGGATGGTTGCGGGTGGCGGCCAGCCGGCTTGTGGTAATGTCGATCATCTCGTTGAGTGCAGCGGCCATCAAGGGCAGCACCCCTGGATGGTGCGCGGCTCGGGCAGCGTTGGTAGCTTGCTGCCAGATTTGCTGCTGGAGCTTGAGACTGTGCTGATAGGCCGTTTCCGATGCCGTCGAGCCTAAATCGCGGTAGGTGTCCAGGCGCGCCTGCACATAAGCGCGAAACAGTTCGCGTAATGCGGGCTGTGCTTCGGATGGCAGTAGGTCAAGGCGCAGATAAGCGGTGCCGATTGCATTGGACTCGGCCAGAATCAGTGCCCGGCGCTCGTCAAAGCGGGTAGCCGCACCAAAAAAAGCAAATCCCAGCAGCAATCCCAGCAGGGCATAAACAATTCCATTGAGGGCACTGATGCCTTCGGCATTACTTCGGTTCCAGTAGCTGCCTAGCTTGTGGCCCAGGGGCAGGAACAACAGAAGCCCGGCACTTATTGCCAAGGTATAGCCTAAAGGATCAATCGCTGTTGTAGGGTTCACAAGCGTGGTTCCAGGTGCGGACGACCTAGCGATCGTAGCATTTATCCCAGTCAGGCCGTTAGCCGCCAGGGCTGCCGCCGTTCAGGCTCGCACCCAACAGGATCATGGTAAACAGCAGCCAGTCGTTGACGATGTGCGCCCCGGTGGAGACCCAGAGGTTCTTGGTCAGGATCCACGGCAGCGTCAGCATCATGCGCGCCGAGCCGATCGCGACGATGCACTGGATCCAGTTCCAGTCGTAGGTCGGCAGGTGGATGAGGCCGAACGCAAGGGAGGTCAACAGCCATGCCGCGATGATCGCGCCCTTGCGCCCGACGCCGAGGCTTTTGGTGAACCATTGCAGCAACGCCAGGAAGGGCAGCAGCGTGATGACTTCCTCGCCGAGCAGTTGTGGAAGCGTCTTGGCGAAGAAGGCGACGCGCCCTGCCGTGTCGAGATCGCCCAGCTGCGCCGCGTTGCCGTTGGGTGTGGTTTCGGTCAAGGCGAAGACGATGGCACCGATGCCCATGCTGACGACGATGTTGAGCAGAGCGAAACCAAACATCAGCCTGATTTCGCGCCCACGCACCTTGCCGAAAATGGCGGTCCAGTGATTCGGTGCGACGTAGGCCAGCGCCAGCAGCGGTATGCCCGGCATCAACACCGCCGGGATGAACTGCCAGAAGCCCCCGTCCGGCCAGTCGATGGGCGAAGCCAGCACCAGAAAACCAACGACCACCATCGCCATGACGAACAGCCATTGCCGGTTCGATATGGACGTGGGCGTTCCGTTGTAGAAGGGAAAATCGCTGCCGGGATCTTCCAGCCGCGAAAGCCGATTCGATGGGGCAACTGGGCTAGAAGCTGGGGGTGTTGTCATGGCAGAGCGCTTTCCACGAGTTGAAAGGAATTCA
The DNA here is from genome assembly GCA_964398665.1 of uncultured Gammaproteobacteria bacterium. Taxonomy (GTDB): domain Bacteria; phylum Pseudomonadota; class Gammaproteobacteria; order CAYNNN01; family CAYNNN01; genus CAYNNN01. Next base: position 4,658 of record CAYNNN010000053.1, read on the forward strand.
TTTGAGCATGGCCAGGCATTCGTCGGCGCTGATGGGCACGAGGTACTGCCGGAAACGGGCGGAGTCTTTTTCGTAAACGCCGTCGCCCAGGTACACGGTATGGGTCAGGCCGAAGCGCGCCATGTCGGCGAGGGAAAACCCCCAGCCGATTTGGCCGGCGTAGTCAGGACGTTTTTCCAGAACGTCACCGACTGCACAGACAGCAAAGGCGTCGTTGAGCCCCAGTTTCGCGTAGAAGTCCGCCTCGTCCTTCTGGGTCACCTTCGTCGTTTCGGCAAAATCCTTAAAGAAGGCGGCCCGTTGTTCGGGCGATGCGTCTTTGGGGACATAGGGAGCCAACAGGTCTTCCAGGCGCTTGCCAGCGCGTGCGGCCTGCACATGGAACGTCCGCTCGTTGCCGTGCCAGCCGACAAAGGCATCGGCGCGGATCACCCGCGCCCGTCCAGCGGGGAAGATGTAATCGGCGCAGGACGAGAAGCAGATCACATCGACTTCGACGATCACGCCCATGTCCCTGACCCAGCGGCCGACGTGGCGGCCCTCGACCGTGTCCCCGCCGCCGGAGCTGATGACCATGCGGGTGACCTGGCCGCGTGCGATGCCGGCCACTGCTGCGTCGAAGACCTTGGAACTCGCCTTCGACAGGTTGCCGGTGTAGTAGACCGTGTCGCCCTGGACCTGCACCTGCGCGGGTTCGGCCCTGGCGCGTTCGATTTCCGGCGGCTTGTCGCCCGCCCTTGCGGCCATGCTCGCGCAACCCGCCGCGCCCATCGCGCCCGCTACCAGCGCCGCCCCGGCGTGCCAGCGGAACCCGTGGATCAGTGTACCGATCACCAGATCACCATGCGATCTTTGGGATCGCGCCACATCGGGTCGCCCGGCCGCGTGCCGAACGCCTGGTGGAAGGCGTCGAGATGCAGCAGCGGCGCGACGGCGCGCACCGAGGAGATGGCGTGCACGTCGACCGACACCAGAAGGCGCAGCCGCTCCGAGCGCCCCTTGTAGGCCCACATCTGCGTCCAGGCCACGAAACAGCGCTGGTCGGCGGTAAGCTCGTCCACCTTGGCCGACTCCGGGTTTTTCGCCAGGTAGCGTTGCAGGGCAGCGTGGGCGAGTGTGATGCCGCCCAGGTCGGCGGTGTTTTCCGTCACCGTCATGGCGCCGTTGTGCATCAGGCCGGGCAGGATTTCGTAATGGTTGTACTGATCGACCAGCACGTCGGTACGCTGCTTGAACTGGCCGTCGGCAGCGGGCGTCCACCAGTTGCGCAGGTTGCCTTGCGGGTCGTACTGGCGTCCCAGGCTGTCGAAACCGTGGGTGATCTCGTGGCCGATCACCGCGCCGATGGCGCAATAGTTGACGGCGGCGTCGGCACCGGGTTTGTAGAACGGCGGCTGCAGGATGGCCGCCGTGATGTCGATGGTGTTGGTGGTGAAGTTGTAGGCGGAGTTCACCGCAATCGGCGTGGTTTTGGTGGCGACGGCGAAGCGGTTGTTGAGCACGGGCTTGCCGACTTGCGTGATCTCCCGCTGGAACGCGAAGCGACTGGCGCGCTGCACGTTGCCAAAGTGATCGTCGGGGCGGATGTCGAGCGGGCTGAAATCGATCCACGCTTTGGGGTAGCCGACCTGGATGTCGATCTTGCCCAGTTTTTCCAGCGCGGCGCTGCGGGTCGCCTCGTCCAGCCAGGCATTGCTGCGCAGGCGAGTGGCGAACTCATCCTTGATGTGCCCGACCATCTCGGTGATGTCGTGCCGGGTGGTATCCGGGAAATAGGCTTGCACATACAACTGCGATAGCGGGTGATACAGCAGCGCCCCGATCTGCTGGGTGACGACGCGCGTCTGTTCGGGCGCGGCCTTCAGGCCCTTGCGCGCCGTCGTGAACGCTTCTTCCAGCGCGCGATACGGCTGGCCCAGTTCCGAGGCGCGGCCGGCCACCAAGAACCAGCGCAGCAGCAGTTTCACCTCATCGACCGAACGCTCGGTCAGCATTTTCTGAAGCGCCTTCATGGCGTTGATATCCACCACCTGTACCCGTGCGGGCACGGCGACACCCAGCTCGGCCAGGAAGGTGCGCAGGTCGAGCGCCGGCACCAGCGCCTGCGCCTGATCCAGCGTCATGATGTTGTAGGTATTGGCCGGGTCGCGCATCTGCAGCGGCGTCATCATCGCGGCTGCCGCTTGCGCTTCCATGACCAGGATGTTGGCCGCCTGGGTTTGAGCGGTATCGCCCGGCTCGCCGAGGCCGTTCAGCATTGAGACGATGTATTTGCGGTAGGTATCGCGCAATTTCTGGTGCTCAGGTCGGGCGTACTCGTCCTGTTCGAGCAGTTGCGCGCCGGGTGCCAGCACCATGACGCCGGTGCTGCTGTCCTTGGCATCCGGCATGGCACCGACCATGATCAGCGGCGAGCCGCCAACGGCACCCTGTAGCCGACCGGCAAGGCGGCCATAGTCGGCCGGCGTGCCGCCCGCTGCGGCGATACGCTGCAAATCGGCCTCCAGCGGCTTGAGGCCGAGGGCGTCACGGCGTGCGTTGTCTAGGGCCGCCTTGTAGAAGTCACCCACTTGCTGATGGGGACTGCCCTTGGGCGCGTCACTTACTTTGGAAGCCTCCGTGATCAGGGTCAGCAGTTGCTTGTCCAGATTGTGTCCCAACAACACAAAGCCGCCGACATCCGGGTCGCTGGGCGCAATCTCGGTCTGCTTGAGCCAAGTGCCTGCGGCATAGTGATAAAAATCCTGGCGCGGATCGATTGTCCTGTCCATGTTTTGCGGCGCATAGCCCAGCGCCGGCACATCGGCGGGGTAGGTGCCAGCCTGTACTGACGACACTGACGACATCGCCAAGACGCTAGCGGTGGTAAGCAGAGCAGCCAATCGGGCCACAGGCAGGCGACTGCGGCGGATATCAGGATAGGTCATAAATCTAGCTCCAGTCAGTGGGTTGATGCGGTGGAACAGAGCGCTACAGGTAGCACCTCTATTCAGCCACGATTGATCCTTTGGTGCCGGCATCGGCGTCCATCCAGACATCTTCGCCCTGCAAGCGGCGATCACCCTGGAGGGTATAGGTGACAAATCCTTCCTTAAACACCAGCGCACCGTCGCTGCGCTTGGCGGAGACCCGCTTGCCGTTCACCCACACTTGTTCCTTGTCGTTGATCCGAATGGTGGCGACTGTTTTGCCGCTGGGGCCAACCGCGACCCATTGCCCGGCATACGGCGTTTTGCCCTTGGCGTTACCATGCGGGGAGGATGTTTGCGTAGCAAACCCGGCTTGCGCGTTCTCTGCCTTGGTTTTATGAATATCGCATCCTTGCATTTCGGTCACCTGGGTACAACCGGATCGCTCCAACATTTGCCGATAGTGGGCGTCAATGGCATAAGCGGAATTCTGGATGGCTAGAGCAAGGCCAAAGGTCATCAGGACATGGGTTTTCATGGCGCTTGACATAATCTCCTTTAAGAACAGGGGCCGACGAACGGGCAGGGCGAAATGGCGCAATCCGAGGAAACGAACCTGATTCAGCGCCCAAGTTTCATCCTGCCATAAAAGATTCATGCCCGACAAGCCTTGTGGTATTGCAGCCACTCTGGGAGAATCGCCCCGTACGGCTCGTGCAGGGGTTGGGGCGACCAGTGTCTGGTTGCCGATGATGCAAAATTTTGGAGATTCACTTGATGACTAAAGCGTGTCTGGCCGAAATGATCGGCACTTTCTGGTTGGTGTTGGGTGGGTGTGGCAGCGCGGTGCTCGCTGCGGCATTCCCAGAAGTCGGCATCGGCCTGCTGGGGGTCTCCTTGGCCTTTGGGCTCACGGTGGTCACGATGGCCTATACCCTGGGCCCTATTTCCGGTTGCCATCTCAACCCGGCCATTTCCATCGGGTTATGGGCCGGCGGACGTTTTCCGCTTATGCAGGTTGCGCCTTACATCATCGCGCAAGTTGTCGGCGCCGTAATAGCAGGCGGCGTGCTCTACCTGATTGCCAGTGGCAAGGTCGGCTTTGATGTGAATGCAGGTTTTGCGTCCAACGGTTATGGTGCGCATTCGCCTGGCCAATACTCCCTGTTGGCAGCATTGATCACCGAAGTGGTGATGACGGCCATTTTCCTATTTATCATCATGGGGGCGACGCATAAAAATGCCCACCCGATGATGGCCGGTCTAGCCATCGGTTTGGCACTCACCCTGATTCACCTCATTAGCATCCCGGTGACCAATACCTCGGTCAACCCGGCACGCAGCACCGGTGTGGCCGTCTATGTTGGCGGTTGGGCTATGCAACAGCTTTGGCTATTCTGGGTCGCGCCCATCGTCGGTGGTATCGTCGGCGCGCTGATGTACCGGGCGGTGGATGTTGTGCAAGACTAGCTAGCCTGCTGATCAAATTAAAATGGCGGGGTGATCCTCCCGCCATGCCAGCAGCTCCTTGGGCTGTCTCCTGGACTCAGAGGGTCATCATTATTCTCGACTATGGAGTATTACATGCGTTCCCTGATTATTCTCAGCATCAGTGCAGCGTTTGCGCTGCCAACCCTGGCTCAAGCCGATTACGACGTCACGTGCGAAAGCCACGATTACAAATATAAAACCTGTCGCTTGTCCGAATCGGGCAAAGTCAGACTCAAGCGCCAGATTTCCAGCACCGCCTGTGATAAGGGCCGCACTTGGGATTTCAACGGTCGTGAAGTTTGGGTAGATGATGGCTGTGCGGCTGAATTCACCGTCGACACTCGCTCACACGGCGCCCATGACAAAACCGGTGCCAAAGTCGCCGGGGCTGTTGTAGGTTTGGCCTTGTTGGGTGCGCTGGCGCATGAGGCCAGCCATGCCGACGATCACCGCTACAACAAAGATCATCGCTATAACGATGATACCTACCAGGGGTCACGACATTCTTCTCACGTTCCCAGGTGGATGCGTGGCACCTTCCGGGGTTATAACGGGATGTATGGCAAGGAAGTCACCCTGACCATAGACGGCGATGGCGAAGTGTCCGGTACAGTTGGCGATCTGAGCCTGAAGGGTTATGTCAATGACGAAAAGCTGCATTTCGGTACCGCGACCTTTGATGTGGATCAAACCCGCGACGGTTTTGTGACTTCGCAAACGGGTGATCGGGACAACGAAGTCAAGTATCGTCGGGTGAATTAATTCGACTGGTTTGAGGTGCCGGGGTCCGGCGGTATAATCAGGCTCCCGCCCTTGAGTGCTGCCTCATGCCATCACCCGATTCAATCGCCCGGCCTCTGGTTGCCGGGAGTCTGCTGCTCACCTGTTGGGTAGCCGCCGCCGCCGATTTGCAGACGTTGACCCGGCAGGCCCTGGCCCAGAGCCCTACGCTGCGGGCAGCACAGGCCACCGTCAACGCCACCCGTGAAACCCGGCCTCAGGCACAAGCCAGCGCCCGGCGCCCCAACGTCACCTTCAGTGCCGAAGCCAGCGCAGCCGCCCAGCAGGCCGATACGGCCGGCGACGACCGTTTTACCCGCCATGGCTATAGCGTCAGCCTGGTCCAGCCCCTGTACCACCCCGATCGGGAGGCCCGCTTGCGCCAGACCGACACGCAGATTGCCCAGGCCGAAGCCAATTATCAAGCGGCTGAACAGGATCTGATCTTACAGGTGGCGGAACGTTATTTTGCCGTGCTGGGTGCTCAGGACGACTTCAGCTTCGCAGAAGCTGAGCGCAAGGCGCTGGTGCAGCAACTGGAACAGGCCCAACAGCGCTTCAAGGTCGGGATGAGTCCCATCACGGATGTGAATGAAGCGCAGGCCAGTCATGACCTGGCTCAGGCTGCCGTGATCGCGGCTGAAAATAGCATTGCCCAGGCGCTAGAAGCCTTGCAGGAAACCGTGGGGCCATTGCAGCCGCCCTTGGCGCGCCTGAAAACCCCATTGGAACTGCAAACGCCGTCCACAAGCCTAGAGCAACTGACCACGCGGGGCCTGCAACACAACCCTGCCGTGCAGGCAGCCCAGTACGCAGTCGCCACCGCCAAGGAAGAAATCAAACTCCAGCAGGCGGGCAAGGCCGCCAGCGTGGACGCCGTGGCCAGCCACGGCTATGCGGCCAGCAGCAGCGACCGGGGCGATGATGCGTTCAATCATAGCATCGGCGTGCAGTTGAGCGTTCCGCTCTATCAGGGCGGCCTGACCGAAGCCCGCACCCGTCAGGCCCGCTTCCAGCTTGACAATGCGCAGGAAACCCTGGAGCAAAGTCGGCGCAGCGTACTACGGAGCATCAGTGATAGCTACCGCAGCATCACCACCGCCAGCAATCGGGTGCGTGCCTTGGAACAGGCGGTGCGGTCAGGGGAAAGTGCGCTGGCGGCCAGCCAGGTGGGTTTTGACGCCGGCACCCGGACGCTGGTGGACGTGTTGAACGTGCAGCGGGATTTATTCCGGGCCAAACGCGATTTGGCCAAGGAACGCTACAACTACCTGCTCGGCCTGCTGCGGCTGGAGCGCGCCGGGGGTGAACTGACGCTGGAAGACATCGCCCGAATTAATGACTGGTTGCAAGCATAAACGGTGAGTGACCGCTTCAAGCTGACCCTGATCTGGCTACTCGGTGGCACGCTGGGGCTGATTTTTGCCCTGCACTGGCTGCCGGGGGCCTATGTGGACGGCGCGTTCGTGCCCATGGGCAACGACTCCCACTACCATGCCCACCGCATTCTGGATCTGGCTGAGCGCGATCTGTTTTACGAACACGACCCGCGCATTGACCCGCCTGCCGGGCTGTGGGTGCCCTGGCCCTGGGCTTATGATTATCTGGCTGGACGCCTGGTACAGGCCATACAGCTTCTGACCGGGGCACCCCCCCTGGCCATCCTGAGTTATCTGGCACCTGCCTGGAGTTACGTCAATGCTGCCTTACTGCTGGCGGCAGGCGGTGCCTTGGGGCTTGGCCTGGGGTTACGGCTCTTGCTGGTCCTCTGCTTTGCCGCTTCACCCCTGACGCAGTATGCCCACGGTGTCGGTGTCATCGATCATCACTATGTGGAATATTCCTTTGTCCTGGCGACCTTGTGGCTCACCCTGCGCTGGGCGGCACACCCCGATCAGACCCGGACGGCCCTGGGCCTGGGCCTAGTCCTGGGGAGTGCCCCGGCCTTCCACAATGGCCTGTTCATCCTGCAAATCCCCGTGCTGGCCTGGTTGGGTGTGCGTTGGCTGTATCAGGCACAACGCCCCGCCCCCACAGCGGTTGCCTGGTTTGGCCTGGCCCTGATGTTCAGCGGTGGGCTGTGGCTGAGCGGCTCGGCCAGCGCGGCCGCAGGTTTTTTTCACTTTTACCTGTTTTCCTATTTCCACCTGTATCTGACCGCAGCCACGGCGCTGGTGGCACTCTGGTTCAGCCACAGCCCCGGCCCCAGCCTGCGCACTGGCCTGCAACTGGGTGCGCTGGCCGTGGTGCTGATTGCACCCCTGGGACCGGAACTACAGCATGGCTATGGCTTCATGGCTTCAACCATAGACGCGCCGGGTTACGCCCAAATCGGCGAGCTGCAATCCATTTTCGGCCACACGCCGGCAGGTGCCCTGAATGCCCCAACCCGCATGGCGTTTTATACCCACCTGCTCTGGCTGTTGCCCTTGACCCTGCTGTGGGCATTGTGGGCACTGGGCCGCCCGGCACTTTCCGCCCAGCACCATGCGTTTGCCCTATTGACCGTGTTGGGCGGCGTCCTGCTGTTGCAGCAATTTCGCCTGCACTATTACGGCTCGTTTACGCTCTATCTGCCCTTGCTGTGGGCGGCCAATGCCGTCCGCTGGCCCAACCGGCCCACACGGCTGGCAGGATTATTGGGCCTGGGCGTGCTCCTGACTGCGGCCCACTGGCCTTATGGCTGGCTCAAGCTCTGGCAACCCCCGGCTATTGGTCTGGATAGAGAATTTGCCCTGCTGCGTCCCTTGATGCAGCCGCTGGCACAGCAATGTCGGCAAGCCCCCGGCCTGGTCGTGGCCGACCACAACCTGGGCAACCACATTTTGTTTTATACCCAGTGTGCTACCGTAGCCAACAATTTCATTTTGACCGCCCAGGATGTGATACGCTGGCAGCGCCTGGAAACCGCCTTGCAACAACAAACACTGCTGCAACTGCAACAAACCTATCCGCAAGCCCGTTATCTGCTGGTCGTGCGCTCCGCAACCTACGGCCCAGCCTTGCAGGCGCTGCTGGAACCACAAGCACTGCCATCGGGCGTGACGCATCTGGCGAGCTTGCGGGTCGAGCGGGCTGATGGTCAGCATCAGGTCGTGGCCGCCCTGTTACGTTTGCCCTGGATCGCACCTGCAACACCCCGTTACCCATAAACCGCAGGCGCATTGGCCCAGGCGCCCAGCTGCTGAATCCCGACAACCCAGCGCACCCCCGGCCAAACGGCCAGCCATGCTACACTGACCGCAACTCCACAGTCTCACCACCGCCATGCTGCGCGATGTGTACGTCAATCTGTTCACCGACTTCGGCTTCAAGAAGATCTTCGGCGAAGAGCCGCGCAAGGAGTTGCTGATCAGTTTTCTGAATACCTTGTTGCCTGAGCGGCACCAGATCGCGGCGTTGCAGTATGCCAAACAGGAGTATCAGGGTGAATCAGCCCTGGACCGCAAGGCCATCTTTGACCTGAACTGCACGAGCAGCAGCGGGGAACGCTTCATCGTCGAGCTGCAAAAGGCCAAGCAGAACTACTTCAAAGATAGAAGCTTGTATTACGCGACTTTCCCGATTCAGGAACAAGCCCAGCGCGGGGAATGGGATTATAAACTCAGTGCCGTGTATACGGTGGGGATTCTGGACTTCTGCTTTGACGAAGACCACGGTTCTACCGAAGTGGTGCATACCGTGCAGCTCAAGAACCAACACCATCAGGTGTTTTACGACAAGCTTACTTTTATTTACTAATGGTATAAAAAGTAGAGTCATATAGCCGCATAGCGACAATCTGGGTGGCAGAAGAAGCTGCGAACGATGGCAGGCATCATCTGCAGTCGTCGCAGTGCGCCGGAAAGCATCTGTTTCAATTCAAGCTTGTTCTGCGGCGTTTTCTTGGCAACCCGCCGTTTCACGTTGCCCCAAACCTGTTCGTCCGGATTCAACTGCGGGGAATAGGGAGGCAGGTAGAACAGCTTCAACTTTCCTTTCTGTTGGGCAACGAAATTCCGGACCAACTTGGCCTTGTGGATCGGATGACCGTCCACTACCAAGAAGACCGGTTGGGTCGCCCCTACCAATAGGCGCTTGAGAAAGTCGCGGAACACCGAGGCATCCACCGTGCCCTCATGAACCATGAAACGAAGGTCGCCCCGCCCGCTCACCGCCGAAATCATGTTCAGCGAGAAGCGGCGACCGGTGGCCGTGACGATCGGCGTCTGTCCCTCGGGTGCCCAGGTCGTGCCGGCGTGGTGGTCCGAACGCATGCCCGCTTCATCTCCAAAGTAGAGCACCGCTCCAGCGGCCTTGGCCTCCGCCCGTATGGCCGGAAAATCCTCTGCCTGCCATTGCTTCACCCGTTCCGCATCCTGCTGCCAGGCCCGATACAGCGGTCTTTGCACCGTAAAGCCAAGAATCCGCAGCAACCGACTCACCGACCCCTTGGACAATCGCTTGCCGAACTGCCGCGCCAGAACTTCGCCCACCAATGCCAATGTCCAAAGTGCATACTCAAACTTGAACTGCTGGGGCGTCTCGTCCCGGATGGTCTTCGCCAACCAGCGCATTTCGTCCGGTGACACCTTCTGCGGACGGCCGGGAATCGGCTTCGCTTGCAATGCCTTCTGTCCACCCGATGCGAAATCAGCCAACCACCGAAATACGCTGCGCACATTCACGCCAAACGCCTTCGCTACGCGGGTCACCGATTCGCCATTCCCAACCGCTTTTACCGCCTGCTGCCGCATCACCTGCAATGACTGGTGATCAATACTTCGGCCATCTGAATTTCGTTTGCATCTCATGTGGCCATTTTATCATAACTATGACTCTACTTTCTATACGCTTAGTATCTGACCCTGCCGAATTTCCGCGAAACGTTAGATGAGCTGGAGAGTCTGCAAGAGCAGTGGTTCTACGTGTTTCGGCATTTACATGAACTGACCGAGCTGCCTGCCAAGCTGCAAGCGCGGATCTTTCAGCGCCTGTTTGAAGCCGCCCAGATTGCCCAGTTTAATCCGGTAGAACGGCAAGCCTATGAGGATAGCCTGAAGTATTACCGCGACCTCAAGAACGTGGTGGACACCGCACGCGATGAGGGAAGGGCCGAGGGCTTGGCGGAGGGTGAGGCCAGAGGTGAGGCCAGAGGCGAAGCAAGGGGCAAAACCGAAGGTCAGTTGCGCCTGCTGCGTAAGCTGCTGACCCTGAAATTTGGCTCTCTACCCGATTGGGCTGAAGCCAAACTCACCACCGCCAACAGCGCACAGTTTGAAACCTGGGCCGAGCGCGTGCTGACGGCGGAGGGGTTGGACGCAGTGCTGGCGGGTAGTTGAGACGAGACTGAAATTCTCGCCCGACAGCCAGTAACCTGCCACAGTAGCCCTTTCTCATAGAGTAGCTATGACCTTAGCTAGTTGCGCTCATAGCGCAAATGGTGAACGAGACTTTTCAGACTAAGCTGGTACCATCCAGGCAGCCCAGCGATAAAATTTGCCTGGACACCTGAAGGCAGGTTTTTCGTAGGACTAAGAATTTCAATATCTACCCTGTAGATACAGTTACTATGTAACATCCACAAAGATTCTTTAATGGTTGGCAGAAAAAGTTCCACTGCATAAGGGTATTCATTTTCTCCTGGCAAAGTATCAAAATTGCCATTTTTATCCTTGAACTCACTACCTTTGATTGTTTTTTCTAGCATTATGCCCCCACAAGAATCATTCACTCTAAGTAAAAACTCAAGGTTGGAAAGCGCATCCAGGAGCGCATCATGGTTAGCTCCCACGTTAGGTTGAATGTGATCCTCATATTCAATCTTTGCAAACTCATCTAAAAAGTTGCCGTGACTCATATCTGCAATGGCCACTGCTTTACTCCTGATCGCCAAACCAAAAAGGTATAGGCCTCCATACGCATGTGTGATCAATACGCTACTTTCACCCCTTTTGCTTAATTCTACCCCTCCAAGGTCAATCAAGTCGTTGGTGTGAGCTGATCCATCAGTAAGCCACATTAAAAGCATAACGATATCTTGAGGGAACGCATCGCCCACGGGGTAATGTGACGCCTGGGGCAAGTACCTCCAACTTATAGGCACCCAGGGAGAACTTTCTCGGTACATAAAAAACAACATCGCCACAACACACAGGAAGCATAATCGGCAGCACATCAGAAAAACTCCTAATGCTTCTGTGGGGGGCGTGCATCACTCCCAGGGGTCCAACCTAAATTAGGCCAGTTTCCCTCACAACACGACTTAAATAGCGTATGAGCATAGGTATTACTATTCGGCCCAGAACTGGCGTCATAATCCCCTTTTGGATAACTTTTCATCGCCCTTTTCAAGCACTCACTAGGTCTCTCGCACGTTCTTCCAGCAGACCCTGCCCCACCTTTTGCCTTACACGGGGAGCACCTCCACCTACCATCTGGCTCACGGCGATTAGGTTTCTGCGGTATCCCTTTCTTTCTTTTAGGCAATAACTCAAAAATATCCCCATTTTCATCCATCAAGAGGCAGTGCCGCGCCTTGATAATTTGAGAAACAGGCGGACTTCCACCAAAAGTTTGGCAACACACCACGGGTTGCCCTGGCGGAATGACCGGCCCAGACCCCCAGCCCATAAATCCTAGCAACCCCTCCGGATCAATCCCCACCAGCGGCCTATTTTCCACATACCCATACGTATTCACCCCACCCCGTAGCCCAATCGGATCGCTTTCCAGATAGCGCCCGGTGACCGGATCATAATCGCGGAAGTAGTTATAGTGCAATCCTGTCTCGGCATCGAAGTATTGTCCTGGGAAGCGCAGGTTGAGGGTGAAGGCTACCCCATCGCCATCCGGGTCTGTCTGCGGCAGGCTATCCCCAAAGGGTGCAGAATCCCAACGCCAGATCACCCGCTTGGCGCTGTCAGTAGCCAGTCTTGGCGTGCCCAGATGGTCGGGATGCAGATAGGTCAGCACCCCTGCGGGGGGCAAAACCCCTGCGGGGGGCACCGTGACCGCCCGACCATCCACGCTCGCAGGCGGGCGGGTCGTCGCCACCGGTTTTTCTGAAC
>CAYNNN010000054.1:0-16560 GCA_964398665.1 uncultured Gammaproteobacteria bacterium
TGATAAGATTGATCTCAACCGCAAGCAAAACGAAACGCTGGAGGCGATGGCGCGGGCGCTGTTCAAGTCGTGGTTCGTGGACTTTGACGGCGTGCCGCCGGAGGACATGCAGGAATCGGAACTGGGCTTGATTCCGAAGGGGTGGTGGGTTGGGACGCTCGCCGAGGCGTTCGAGATAAACCCGAGGCGCGAATTGAAGAAAGGCACGGTTGCGCCGTATCTCGATATGGCAAGTCTGCCGACTGCTAGCGCAGTGCCGGATATGCCTGTGATGCGTGAATTCTCATCCGGCACGAAGTTCACCAATGGCGACACACTGCTCGCCCGCATCACGCCTTGCCTTGAAAACGGCAAAACCGCGTTCGTGGATTTTCTCGCGGAAGGCCAAGTCGGTTGGGGTTCAACCGAATTCATCGTCTTACGCCCAAAGCCGCCGCTGCCACCGTTCTTCGGCTACTTGCTTGCGCGGCGCGTAGACTTTCGTGAGCACGCCATTCGCGCCATGAGTGGAACCAGCGGTCGCCAGCGCGTTGAAGTCAGCCAGCTTCACAAATTCAAGCTCGCCATGCCGGATGAAGCAACTGCCAGAGCCTTTGCCGCGTTCATTGAGCCACTGCAAAAAGCCCTGTTCGCCAACGAGATGCAGGCCGCCACCCTCGCTGCCCTGCGCGACACGCTGCTGTCGCGCCTTATCTCCGGAAAACTGCGCATCCAGAATGCCGAGGCGTTTCTGAAGGAGAGGATTTTTTGAACCCAACAAGCCAACTCATCATTTTTGAAGCCGCCAACCAACCTGTGCAGGTGCGCCTGGAAGGGGAAACACTTTGGCTGACCCAGGCACAGATGGCTGATGTTTTCGGTGTACAGAAAGCGGCCATTTCCAAACACTTGAAAAACATTTTTGCCAGTGATGAGTTGGATCGGGCGGCAACTGTTTCCATTTTGGAAACAGTTCAAACTGAGGGGCAGCGACACATCACGCGGCAGGTCGAGCATTTCAATCTCGACGCCATCATTTCCGTGGGTTACCGCGTCAATTCCACCCGCGCCACCCGTTTTCGCCAGTGGGCCACCGGCGTGCTGCGCGAGCACCTCACCCGTGGCTACACCCTGAACCGCCAGCGTTTCGAGCAGAACGCCGCCGAGTTGGACGCTGCGCTGTTGCTGGTGAAGAAGGCCGCAGCGGGTGAGGCGCTGACGGCCGATCAGGGGCGGGGGTTGGTCGATGTCATCGCCCGTTACACGCAAACCTTTTTGTGGCTGCAACGCTATGACGAGGGGCTGCTTGCTGAGCCCGCCGGCAGTCCGGGCGGTGCCTTGCCATCACTGACCGAGGCGCGCGCCGCCATCGCCCGGCTCAAGGCCGGCCTGATGGCACGCGGCGAGGCGTCCGATTTGTTCGGGCGCGAGCGCGACGATGCCTTCGCCGCCTTGCTGGGCAATCTGGAGCAGTCGGTGTTTGGCGAGCCGGCTTATCCGACCATCGAGACCAAAGCCGCGCACCTGCTGTATTTCGTCATCAAGAACCATCCATTTTCGGACGGCAACAAGCGCAGCGGTGCCTTCCTGTTCGTGGATTTTCTGGCGCGCAATGGTCGGCTGATCCGCGATGGTGAGCCAGTTATCAATGAGGTAGGACTGGCGGCACTGGTGCTCTTGGTGGCTGAGTCCGATGCCAAGGCCAAGGAGGTGATGATCCGCCTGATCGAGAACATGCTGGCTTTGCCAGTCGGCAAGGGGGCGTAGGCGATGGCGTTTTTATCCGAGGCCGCCGTGGAGCAAGCGTTGCTGGATCAGTTGCGCACGCTCGGCTACGCCATCGAGCGCGAAGAAAACATCGGTCCCGATGGCCACCGACCAGAGCGCGAGAGTCACGATGAGGTTGTGCTCAAGAAGCGGTTGGAAGATGCCGTGCTGCGGCTCAACCCGAACCTGCCGCCGGAAGCGTGGGCGGATGCTATCGCCAAACTGACCCAATCCGTCTTCCCCGCGCTGTTGGAAGAAAACCGCCGCATCCACGCCCTGCTGACCGAAGGCGTGGAGGTCGAATACCACGGCGAGGATGGCGCGAGTTTGGGTGTGTTGACGGCGGGCAAGGTGGCGCTGCTGGACTTCGAGCAGCCGCAGCGCAACGACTGGCTGGCGGTGCAGCAGTTCGTGGTCATCAACGGGCAGGCCAACCGCCGGCCGGACGTGGTGCTGTTCGTCAACGGCCTGCCGCTGACAGTGATCGAACTGAAGGCGCCGGGCAGCGCGGGCGCGCATCTGGCCGGGGCGTTCAACCAGTTGCAAACCTACAAGCAGCAGATTCCGGCGCTGTTCCACACCAATGCGCTGCTGGTCACCTCGGACGGCATTGCCGCGCGCGTGGGGTCGTTGTCTGCCGATCTGGAGCGCTTCATGCCGTGGCGCACCACGGATGGCAAGACGATTGCCCCCAAGGGTTCGCCGGAACTGAAAACCCTGATCGAAGGCGTGTTCGAGAAACAAAGGTTCCTCGACCTGCTGCGCCACTTCACTGTTTTCAGTGAAACCGGCAGCGGCTTGGCGAAGATCGTGGCAGGCTATCACCAGTACCACGCGGTCAACCGCGCCATCGATTCCACGATTCGCGCCGCCGACCCACGCCAAGGCGTGGCCGAGGAACCGGCGAACTACGGCCTGCCCTCTGTGCGCTACCAGAAACCAGGTGACCGGCGCGCGGGCGTGATCTGGCACACGCAGGGTTCCGGCAAGAGCCTGCTGATGGCCTTCTACGCCGGACGGCTGGTGAAGCACCCGGCGATGGAGAACCCGACGCTGGTGGTGCTGACCGACCGTAACGACCTGGACGACCAGTTGTTCGCTACCTTCTCGATGTGCCGCGACCTGATCCGCCAGACGCCCGTGCAGGCCGAAGGCCGCGAGCATTTGCAGCAACTGCTGGCGCGGGCTTCGGGCGGCGTGATATTCACCACCTTGCAGAAGTTTGGCGCGCGTCTGGATGGCAGGGCCGAGCCGCTGACCACGCGGCGTAACGTGGTGGTGATCGCCGACGAAGCGCACCGTTCGCAGTACGGCTTCCGGGCCAAGGTGGACGCCAAGACGGGCGAGGTGTCCTACGGCTTCGCCAAGTACCTGCGCGATGCCTTGCCCAATGCCTCGTTCATCGGCTTTACCGGCACGCCCATCGAGGCGGCGGACGTCAACACCCCGGCGGTGTTCGGCAATTACATCGACGTGTACGACATCAGCCGCGCGGTGGAAGACGGCGCAACGGTGCCGATCTACTACGAATCGCGACTGGCACGCATCGAACTGGACGAGGACGAAAAGCCGAAGCTCGACGCCGAGGTGGAGTCGCTGACGGAGGACGAGGCCGTCACCGAACAGGAAAAGCTGAAGGCGAAATGGGCGACGGTCGAAAAACTGATCGGCAGCGAAAAACGCCTCACGCTGGTGGCGCAGGACTTGGTGGCGCATTTCGAAGATCGCCTTGCGGCGCTGGATGGTAAGGCGATGGTGGTGTGCATGAGCCGCCGCATCTGCGTGGCGCTGTACAACGAAATCGTACAGCTGCGCCCGGATTGGCACAGCGCGGACGACAGCACCGGGGCGATCAAGATCGTGATGACCGGCGCGGCCAGCGACCCGCCCGAATGGCAGCAGCACATCGGCAACAAGGCACGGTGCGACTTGCTCGCCAAGCGCGCCCGTGATGCAAAAGACCCGCTCAGGCTGGTAATCGTGCGCGATATGTGGCTGACCGGCTTCGATGCGCCGTCCATGCACACCATGTACGTGGACAAGCCGATGCAGGGCCACGGCCTGATGCAGGCCATTGCCCGTGTGAACCGCGTGTTTCGGGACAAGCCCGCCGGCCTGATCGTCGATTACATCGGTATCGCGCAGAGCCTCAAGTCGGCGCTGGCCCAATATTCAGCTCGGGATCAGGAAACCACGGGCGTTGACGAGGCCGAAGCTGTTGCGGTCTTGCTGGAGAAGTACGAAGTGGTACGCGACATGTACTACGGCTTCGACTATGCCACCGCGCTAAACGGCACGCCGCCGCAGCGGCTGGCGATGATGGCGGGGGCCATCGAGTGGATTTTGGACCGGCAGCAGCAATGGGCGGCGGCGGAAGTCACCAACGAAGGCAAGAAGCGCGCGCAGCGTCGTTATCAGGATGCGGTGCTGGCCTTGTCGAAGGCGTATTCGCTGACGTCGGCCTCGGACGAGGCGCGCGGCATCCGCGAGGAAGTGGGCTTCTTCCAGGCCATCCGTGCCGCGCTGGTCAAGTCGGCCACCGGCTCCGGCGTCACCTCGCAGGAACGCGACTTCGCCATCCAGCAGATCGTCAGCCGCGCGGTGGTTTCGACCGAGATCGTGGATATCCTGAAAGCCGCAGGCATTCAGAGCCCGGATATTTCCATTCTGTCCGACGAGTTCCTCGCCGAAGTGCAGCAGATGCAGAAAAAGAATCTGGCGCTGGAGGCGTTGCGCAAGCTCATCAACGATGGCATCCGATCGCGCAGCAAGGCTAACATCGTCGAGACGCGGGCGTTTTCCGAACGGCTGGAGGATGCCGTGGCGCGCTACCACGCCAACGCCATCACTACCGCCGAGGTACTGCAGGAACTGATCCAGTTGGCGAAGGACATCCGCGCGGCGCGGCAGCGTGGCGAGGAATCTGGCTTGTCCGACGAGGAAATCGCTTTCTACGATGCGCTGGCAGAGAACGAATCGGCGGTGCGAGCCATGGGCGACGACAAGCTCAAAGTCATCGCCCACGAGCTGCTGGTCAGCTTGAAGGGCAACGTGTCGGTGGACTGGGCGCACCGCGATTCGGCCCGCGCCCGGATGCGCGTGCTGGTCAAGCGCATCCTGCGCAAATACGGCTACCCGCCCGATTTGCAAGACGCCGCCGTGCAGACGGTATTGCAGCAGGCTGAAGCTTTGTTGGTGGATTGGTCAGTTTCGCGTGGAGGTTTGTGACAGTACCGCACGCTGCTTAATGTGCGCCTACGAGTGTTTCCAGATGGACATGCTCGGCATCCACGGCCAGCACATAACCCCGTGTCGCTTCCCAGGCGGGCAGGACATAGCGGGTGGCCCGCGTGCCATCGGCCAGGGCGTGCAGATGCAGGGCCGGACGGTGGGTGTGGCCGTGGATCAGGCGTCGGGCCGGATACTGTTGCCACAAGGCTGCGATGGCAGCAGGGTTGACATCCAGAATGGCCTCGGGCTTCAAGGTTTGTTCATGCTGACTGTCAGCCCGGTAGCCCTGAGCGATGCTTTGGCGTTCTGCCAGTGATTTGGCCAGGAATTCCTGCTGCCAGGCCGGATTGCGCACCTTGCGGCGAAAATCCTGATAGGCCGGGTCGTCAGTACAAAATTGATCCCCATGACTGAGCAGGGTCGGAACCCCGTGCAGGTTCAGGGCCACCAGCTCAGGGAGCAACTGCACCCCGGTGCGGGTGGCGAACCGCGGGCCGAGCAGGAAATCCCGGTTCCCCGCCAGCCAGAACACCGGCACATGCCGGGCAGCCAGCGTCTGTAACGCGGCGCTGACTGCAACGGCCAGAGGCCGGGGATCATCATCCCCCAGCCAGATATCAAAAATATCGCCCAGCAAGTACACCGCTGCGCTGTGCACGGCCTGGGTCTGGAAAAATTCCAGCAGCAGTGCCGTGCGGGCCGGGTACTGCTCGCTTAAGTGCACATCGGCCAGCAGATAGCTGGGCGCAGTGGCCACGGCGTCAGGGGGTGACGGCCTGGGTTTCCGGAAGCCGGGTCGCCTTGATCAGGGTAATGGTTTCCTTGGGGACATCACCCATGCCGCGTGCCGTGCCCGTCGGGACTTTGGCCATGGCATCCACCGCGTTCATGCCTTCCACGACCCGGCCAAAGACCGCGTAGCCCCAACCCTGCACATTGGGGGCCTTGAAATCGAGAAAGACGTTATCCACGAAGTTGATGAAAAATTGGGCAGTCGCCGAGTGTGGGTCGGAAGTGCGTGCCATGGCCAGGGTGCCCCGCTGGTTCTTCAGGCCGTTGTTGGCCTCGTTGGTAATGGGGGCCTGGGTGCGCTTCTGCTGCATGTCGGGCGTGAAGCCACCGCCCTGGGCCATGAAGCCGGGAATGACGCGGTGGAAAATGGTACCGTCGTAAAAACCGCTGTCCACATAGCTGAGGAAGTTGGCCACCGATTTGGGCGCCCGTTCGGCATCCAGTTCAATGACGACATTGCCCAGGCTGGTTTCAAACTGGACGCGGGGATTGGCTGCATGGGCCATAAAGGAAAGTCCTATTAATAACAAGAGAAAAAATAAACGCATCGGCTAAGTCCTGTTCGTCGGTTCTCAGGTTGGGGGCCGGGTGGGGCAAGACCGGCGCCTGGTCCGCCCTGGGCTTGGAGTTTAACAGATAACTCAGTCAGGCGCGTGACGGTGCGGCAGGTGCGCAGCAGCAACCCCGAGGCCTAATACCACATAGAAATAGGCTGCATTGGCGGGAATGCGCAGGTTGAAATCCACCAGACCCTGTAGTAACAGGGCGCCGGCCCCGGTCAGACTACCCAGGGCCAGATGATGGCCCAGGGCCGGGTGACGACAAGGGTGAAATAATAATCGGCATGCACTGAATAAAAATCCGGCCAGCAGCAAGCTGCCGATCAGGCCGCTTTCGGCCAGGGTTTCCAGATAATCGTTATGGGCATGTTCAAATAAAGCCGAGCCGAGGCCAGCGGATTTGTAGGCCGGGAATACGTCTACAAAAGTGCCTGCGCCGCTACCGGTCAGCCAGAAATCCTGGCTGTAATGCAGGGTATCCAGCCACAACTGCGGGCGTTGGCTGTCGCTGAAACCCTGCTGCCCCAACCGGGCGCCCAAGCCCCCGTCCCCCAGCCACAGGAGCAAGCCCAGAAATGCCAAGCCACCCAGCCAGGGCAGGGCCGTGTGCATCCGGGCCTGGTGGCGCAGGCGCAGGGCCAGGAATGGCAGGGCCAGGCCCAGGGCCAACAAGCCCCCGCGTGAATTGCTGAAAACCAGACCCAGCAGGATGAGCAATACCAGGATGAAGATCCGGCCGCCAGCACCGAGGCCAAATTGCAGGCCATTGGCCAGTTGGTTGCGCCAATGTGCCGCAGGGGGCAGCATGTGGGTGTGCCAGCGCAGCAAGGCCAGACCCAGGGGCAAGGTTAAAATCATCAGTCCGGCAAAGTGATTGCGATTGACATAGGTGCCACTGACCATCGAATGCCCCAGGTAGGGCGTGATCCGCAAGCTGCTTTCGGCCCCCTCGAAAGCCACCAGCAGGCCATAAGCCGCATTGATGGCGGCCACGCTCAACAGGGTCAGGGCCAGTACCTGCAGGCGCCTGGCATTATGAACCAGGACCAGCACCAGAAAAAACAGGCTCAGGCCCGCTGCGGCCTGAGCCGTGGCCAGCAGGGTGGCGGTTGCATTGACGCTGAGGGGTAGCCAGTCTGGCAAGGGCAATTGCAAGGCAGCGTGGGCTTGCTGGTAAAGCTGGTAAGCCTGTGGATTGAGCCAGGCTACCCAGGCGCTGGGCAGGCGCAGGGTTTGCAGGCCGTTATACGCAACCCAGGCCAGGCCCCACCCCAGGGCAAAACGGGCGGCAGCCAGGGCTGGCGGCAGCCGGTAGGGGGCCAACGCCTGACGCACCAGCCACAGACTGAGCAGACCCAGGCCCAAGGTTGCAAGCAGGGCGCTGGACCACGGGCGATTGCTGCCCAGCGGCAGGGGCAGCCAGACCAGAACGGCCAGCAGCAAAAACCAGAGCAGGACGGGCGGCATGATGACTCCTTTTCAACATCATCGTGATAACCGCTGTTACCTTAACTGATCGGGGGGATGCCCGCAACACCGGGCGTAGACGAAAGTCGGTGGAAACGCAGAAAAAATGGCGGCGTGTGTAGCGCCGCCCAAGCTGGCAGGTAGAGTCGAATCGCGGTTAGAAGCGCTTTCCGATCCCGATGCCATACACCACGGGATTGATTTCTACGTCGGTCTTGACATGACCCAGGGCACCGGAATCAAACGAGGCGGTGGTTTCAATATCCATGTATTTCAGGTCGAAGTTCAGCGACCAGTTATTACCCAGGTCTACATCCAGCCCGACTTGGGCCGCCAGACCCCAGGAGTCGTCAATATCCAGATTGCTGATGCCGCCCAGGCCGTTTTCCAGCGAGTCCGTTGCGCTTTCGTTGTAAAAATGCGCATAGTTGACGCCCAGGGCTGCATAGGGCCGCACCGCAGCCTGCGGGGCAAAGTGATAACTCAGGAAGACTGCCGGGGGCAGCACCCGGGAACTGATGATCTTGCCCGGCGCCAGGGCTTGCAGCGTGCTACCCTCTGAATACACATCATGCTTGGAGGTGATGTCGCCTAGCACCCCGATCCCGACGTTGCGGGTCAGCATGTAGGTGAAGCTGATGTCCAGCGTGGTATCGTCCTTGACCTCGGTCTGGGTGTTGGGCACGGTGCCCCCGACGGCGGAGGACGTGACATTCTCGCCGCCACCCGTGGGATCAATGTTGATCAGACGCAGATAAACCAGAAAATCGCCGGCTTCCAGCGCCTGGGCCGCAGGGGCAAGGGCGAGGGTGCTCAGCAGACTGGCAGTGAGGAGGGACAGGCGAGTGGATGAGTACATGGGTAGCTCCGGAGTTGGGTGGTTGTTCATGGAATATGGGCGCAGTTTAGAGTCAGCCGGACCGTGCGGTATTGATCCAAATCATGTGGTACGCAAATAGCAGGCACATAAATGCAGACGTCAGGCTATAACCGGGGGCGAGCGTGAGACCCCTGCATGGGTGGATGTTGATGGCAGGAATCTGGGGGGCGGTCGGCTGTCTGGCCGCCCCGCCGGATGATGCGGCCCTACAGGCTGAGCTGATGCAGGTGATGGAAGAAGGCACGGAACTGGCGACCACCAGCCGGATGAACGCCGATTTTGTGCCCGGCATCGTCACCGTCCTGCAGGGCCGGGAGCTGGAAACGCTGGGTATGCGCACCGTCTGGGAAGCGCTGAGCCTGGTGCCGGGTCTGCGCGCCAACCGCAAGGGTATTGGCGAACCCATTCTGGAAGTGCGCGGTATCGGCTTTCCCTTCAGCTCCGGCAATGTCAAGGTGTTGGTGAATTCCATTTCGATGAATCGGGAAAGTGCCGGCAACAATAGCAGCGTGCTGCTCATGCCCATCAGTCAGGTCGATCGCATCGAAGTGGTGCGCGGTCCGGCTTCGGTGTTATACGGCGATTTTGCCTTCATGGGCGTGGTCAACATCATCACGCGTCAGGCCGAACAGGGCTTGACCGTGAGTCTGACCGATACCGGTAATTACGAAGCGCAGGTACGCCAGACAGCCCACAGGGGCGTGGGCGATCAGATGCTGCACCTGGACCTGAATCTGGCCACCCGTCAAGGCACCGCCTATGCCGAGCGCAATCTGTCCGACCCGGAAGAGCGCTATTACACCGGGATTTTGGCCCTGAACTGGGGCGGCTGGCAGTTGCATTGGCAAAGCGTGGACTGGGAAATGGAAACGGACGGTCCGCCCGGCGGGGATGACAGCCATCATGCCCTGGATCTGCGTTATCGGCTGACACCCACCCCGGACACCGAATGGCAGGCACGCCTCAGCCTGACCACGGATGATACCCAGATAGCGGATGCAGTGGGCGTTATACCGCAGTTGGGCGCTCGGCGTGCGATACGGAGCACGACTCAGGAAGCGGGCTTGCAATGGCGCTGGCAGGCCAGCCCGCGTCATACCTGGCTGCTGGGTGCCAGTTATACCCAGGAACAGATCGCCGAGGGCGCGGTATTTCCCTTGCCCGTGCCCGGTGGCCTGCGGGAATTCACCTTTCCAGCGAGTGACCGGCGCCATGCCAGCCTGAATGTTCAGGATTCGTTCAACGTCTCTGATGCCCTGGCCCTGACGTTGGGGTTACGTTACGACCACCGGGAAGATTTGGGCAAAGAGCGCCTGACACCTCGGTTGGCAGCGGTCTGGAATCTGGCGCAGGGTCATACCCTAAAAGCCCAGTACGCCGAAGGTTTTCGGGCGCCGACCTTTTTTGAGTTGCTGACTCCTGCCGGTCAGCAACATGACCTCGATCTGGAAACGGTGGGGACTACCGAGCTGAGCTATATCTACCGCCGGGCCGACTGGGTCGGTCGGGTGACCCTGTTTGATTCCCGGCTGGAGGACATGATCTTTGCCCGCAGCGGGGGATTTGGCAATATCGCGCAGGGTCGGGCCTACGGGATGGAGCTGGAATGGGAACAGCAAGTGACCCCGGACTTCAAATGGCAGGCGCATCTGGCCTATGTCGATGCCCAAACCAGCCGCAATGTGGCAGGTGTTCTGACACCGGAACCCAGCGCTTCGGACTGGCTGGCTTCGCTGGCTGCCTGGTTCAAGCCCGCGCCGCGCTGGCTGCTGACCGGACGCCTGGCACATGCCAGCGCAATCAACGATGCCAGCGCTGGGGTGTCTGCGCAAACCACGCTGGATCTGACCGCCAGCGTCCTATATCGGGGGCTGACGCTGCGGGCGGGGGTTAAAAATCTGTTCGATGCGGACATTCGTTACCCCCTGACCATTCCCGGCGATACGCTGGTTTTCGACTTTCCTGGCCGCAGCACCTGGTTGCAACTGGAGTGGGATTGGTGAGTGATTATGACTTTGCCACCGGGCAGGATCGACAAGGCTACGGCGCGCTGAAGTGGGACGCCCGGAAGGCCCGTTTTGGCCGTGCCGATCTGTTGCCTTTGTGGGTGGCTGATCTGGATTTCCCGACCCCGGATTGCATCGTGACGGCGCTGGAAGCGGAACTGGCCCATCGGGATTGGGGCTACCGGCTCACGCCAGCGGCCTTTGCCGAGGCCGTGGCAGCCTGGATGTGGACCCGTCACGGGTGGGCCGTGCAGCCTGGCTGGGTGCAGCCGGTGCCAGGTGTCCTGACTGCCCTGGCGCTCAGTATCCAGACCCATACCGCCCCCGGCGATGCGGTTATAGTGCAACCGCCGGTCTATCCGCCCTTTCTGCACCTGGCCCCCGGTGTGGGTCGGCGCACGCTGGAAAATCCACTCCGCAAGAACGGCACGCATTGGGAGATGGATCTGGAACATCTGGAAGCGTGTTTTCAGCAGGGTGCGCGCCTGCTCTTGCTGTGCCACCCGCATAATCCGGTCGGTCGGCTGTGGCCTCTGGAGACTTTGCAGGCCATTGCCGAGCTGGCCCGGCGCTACGGGGTCTTGGTTGTTTCTGATGAAATTCATGCGGATATTACCTATGGTGCGCCGTTTATCCCGTTTGCCAGTCTGGTCCCGGAACTGACCCTGACCGTCAGCGCGCCGGGTAAAAGCTTTCAGACGGCTGCCCTGAACACGGCTTATCTGATTGCATCCGAGGCGCGTTGGCGCACGCCGGTGGTGCAGGTATTGCAACAACTGCATTTGCATGTGCCTCAGCCATTTGGGGTAGCAGCGCTGGTCGCGGCCTATCAGCACGGCGCCCCCTGGCTTGCAGCCCTGAATCAGTATCTGGCGGGGAATCGAGCCTTGGCCTGCCAGACCCTGGCTGATCAGGTTCCTGCCCTGGGCGTCACCGTGCCTGAAGCGACCTATCTGCTTTGGCTCGATTTCCAGGCTTACGGCTGGGACGATGCCCGTTTGCAGCAACGTCTGGTACAGGAAGCCAGGCTGGCGCTGAACCCCGGCTCCAGCTTCGGTACCGGTGGCAATGGTCATGCCCGGCTGAATTTCGCCTTGCCTCGGGCCCAGTTGCAACAGGCCCTCACCCGGCTGGAACGGCTGCTGACGGCCGTTTGAACGCAAGCTGCTTGCGCCGGTTGCCCGCTTGTGCTTAGTTGGCGGGCTGAAAATCAACAGAGGCAGAACATGCTGACGACAGGGCTAATGGTTTTGGGAGTTGGGCCGGTGCAGGCGACGCCGGCGGTCAAGCTGCTGGCTCAGGCGGGTATCTGTTTTGACCCGGCCCACACGCCCTTGGCCGAAGCCCTGAATCCTTATAGCCTGACCGCACAGCTTCAGCAGGGGATCAGTCAGCATCTGCATCGGCCACTTCAGGATGTGCGGTGCTGGCCAGAAGACTGGGCGCGTCAGGCGGTGCTGGCACCCCAGCGCAATGCGCTGCGGCGTCTGGCCGAACTGGAGCTGTTGTCGGTGCCGCTGTGGGGCGTGCAGGCCCAGGGTCTGGGGCGCTTCCTGCCATTGTGGCGCGAAGCCCTGACCGATTTGCCCCTGAACTGGGGGTGCCTGTGGTTGTTGCCAGACCCTCAGGCTTATCTGGGCGAGGTTATGCAGCGCTGGCGTCTGACGCCGAACCAGGCCGCATTATTCTGGCTGGCCGAGATGCTGGAAACCGAGCGCCACAGTCGGGTCTGGCCGCGCATCCTCCTGCCGCTGGACGCATTTTGCGCCGATCCCGCACGCTATCTGCCGATGCTTGCCAGCCGCCTGGGCTGGCCACCGGGTTTATGGCAGCCGGTGACAGCGGGTCTGGAAGCGGTTTTGCCCGCTGACTTGCCGCTGGTGCTGCCTGCCTGGCTGACCGCCCTGTACGACCATCTGGCCTCGATCGCGCAAGACGGAGGTGACCTTGACCCTGCATCCTGGGAATCACTGACCGCGCCGCTGGTGCAGGCTCAAGCACTCTATGATCGCTATGTTGGTGATTATTACGTCCTGACCAGTGCGCAGGCCCAGCAGATGGAACAAGCTCAGCTTCAGCAAACCCTGGCTACCTTGCAGGAAACGCATACCCAGACCCTGGTTTCCCTGCAACACCAGCGCCAGCAGACGGATGTGGCCCAACACCATTGGCTGCATGCCCTGCGCCTGGCGCTGAATACCAGCCTGCACACGGTGCAGGGTGCGGAACAACAGATTGAACGGCTGCATGCGGCCCTGGTCGCCCAGCAACACACGCAAACGGCCCTCCAGCAGGAGCTGACCCGGATCAACGGTCACTGGAGCCGGCAATTCGGTGATGTGGCCGCAACATTGACCTGGCATCAGCAGGAGCATACCCGCCTGCGGTTGGAAGCTCGGCAGAATCAGGCCCAGGCCGAACACTATCGTCAGGAATTGCAGTGCCTGCAAGGCAGCAAGGCCTGGCGCCTGATCACCTGGTACCGGCAGGTGCTGGGCAATCGGTTGCGACGCTGGCTGACACCAGCGCGCCTGAGGATGCCTGAAGCCGGCAACCGGTCTGGCGCTGAAGCTGCTCCTGTGGACGTCCGGCCGACGCCGGCGGCAGGACTGCCTGTTGCACCGTCACCGCCCATGGTGGAACAGGCGCCTGTAGCCGGTCCGCCACCCGTGCCGCGCACCGCGTTGCGGGTTTTGGTCATTGACGAATATATCCCTATGCCCGACCGGGATTCCGGTTCATTACGAGCCTGGGAGATCCTGAAAATTCTGCGTGCCCTGGACTGTCAGGTGACCTGGGCGGCCCATAAGCCGGTGCTGCCTGGTCCCTATACCGAACGCCTGGAACAGCTAGGCATTCAATGCCTGCATCAGCAGAATGCCCCGGATTTGAGTGCCTGGCTGCATCAGTCGGCGGTGCAGTTTGATGTTGCCATCCTGAGCCGTGCGCCGGTGGCAGAACTGTATCTGGGGCTGATCCGGCGGCGCTTTCCCCAGGCATTGCTCATTTTCGATACCGTGGATCTTTATTTTGTGCGCGAAGCCCGCGCGGCCCATCTGCGCGGGCAGGCGCCCGGTTTTGAAGAACACCGGCGCCGCCTGGTGGAAGTGGCCACCGCCCGCTTTGCAGATGTCACTTGGGTGGTGAGTGAAGCGGATCGGGCGCAATTACTAGCCCAAGATACGACCATCCAGACCGAAGTGGTCTCCAATATCGTGCTGCCCGCCCTGACGCCACTACCCTTTGCGGCCCGCAGCGGCATTGCCTTCCTGGGGGGGTACTGGCACCAGCCCAATGTAGACGCGGTGTTATATTATTTACAGGAAATCCATCCGCTGGTCAGAGAACAACTGCCGGGCGTCGTATGCTATATCCTGGGCAGTCATCCCACCGCTGCAATTCTGGCCCAGGCCCGGGAAGATGTGATCGTGACCGGTTACCTACCTGACCTGGAACCCTGCTTTGCTGCGCTGCGGGTGTTTGTGGCACCGCTGCGCTATGGTTCCGGAGTCAAAGGAAAAATCAATACCAGCCTGAGTTTCGGTGTGCCTGTGGTCACAACTGCCGTGGGTGCCGAAGGCATGACCCTGCGCGATGGTGTGGAGGCGCTGCTGGCGGATGGCCCGGCAGATTTTGCGCGTGCTGTAGTGCGCCTGTATCAGGATGAAGGTCTGTGGCAGCAACTGCGCCAAGCCGGGGCGGCCCTGCTGAACCAGCGTTTTTCCCCGGCGCAGGCACAGCGCGCAATTGCGGCCACCCTTGAGCGTGTGCCATACTTTCAGCAGCATTGATACCTGTATCCCGGTACCTGGAGTCAACCCTGACCGACCGGTATTCGGACCGTTTTTCTCACGTCACTACCGATTCGGAGGCGTTATGCGCAGCATTGTCATGCGGGTATTCGGGTTATGTTGTTTGGGCATCACGGCAGCCCAGGCAGCCAACAGCCTGGCCGTCACCAGCACGGCAGCCATGGGCAATTCCACTGCCAGTGCCAATTGTACGGGGGATAGCCAGCCGGGACCTTGCGGTTTGCGGTTGAGCCTGGATAACCCGGCGACGGTCACCCCGACTCAGGCCTACGTGCAACTAGGGCCGGACAAGGGACTGAACAATGAAACCGCTCTCAAGGGTTCATTTTTCATCAATCCCCAAAATCTGGCCATGGACGACAGTCAGACCACCACCAACCACTTCCAGATGATGCTGTTCTACAAGGATTTTGTTGATAATTCCAGTATCCCGCTGATTTTCTTCCTGCATAAGGACGCCACGACCAAGAACTGGTTCATCACGGTCTGGAACTACAGCAGCATTGCAAGCAATTTCGTCTTTACCTGCAACGGCTTTTTTGCCCTGCCCAATAGCACGGCCTTTAACGAGGTGCTGATCGATTTTGAATGGAATGCAGGTAATCCGGGTCGCTTGCAGATGTGGCGGACTAACTACAGCAACGGTACTGCCACGACGGCCAGAACCCAGATGTTCGACACCCCCGTGGCTGGTCAGGCGAATGCGGCGGTGAATCATGTCTTTACCGGGATGTTCAATCCCGGTAGTCACCAGGTCGGAACCGTGGGCACGGTGGATCTGGACGAGTTCACCTTTGCGCGCTTTACCCCCAGCGGTACGACACCGGGCAGTTGTACCCAGTTCTAAGTGGAGTTGACGTGGGGCTTGTAGGGCAAATTATCTGGGTCTGGCGCTGATGTGGGCGATCATTGTAGCCGGGGGCTGGGTCATGCTGCCCCTGATCCTGTGTTCTGTAGCGGCCCTGACCATCATTCTTGACCGGCTCTGGCATTTGCGTCGGAGTCGGGTTGTGCCGCAGCGGGATATCCGGCTGGCCTGGAAGCTCTGTCGCCAACCCAAGATTGGCGCTGCCGAGTTCAAGGCATTGCGTCATGCCTCTCCCGTGGGCCGAATTCTGAGCGCGGGCATTCTCAATCGTGCGCATCCGGTCAGCATCATCAAGGAAAGCCTTGAAGATGTCGGCCAGCAGGTCGCCCATCAACTGGAGCGCTACCTCAATACGCTGGGTACCATCGCGGCCATCAGCCCGCTGCTGGGCCTGCTGGGCACGGTGCTGGGGATGATTCGGGTGTTCAATACCATGACCGCTGAAGCGGTGACCGACCCCAGCCGCCTGGCCGGCGGTATTGCCGAAGCCCTGATCACTACCGCAGCGGGGCTGCTGATTGCCATTCCGGCCTTGTTGTTTTATCGCCATTTCCGGGGGCAGGTGGAGAGCCTGCTGCTTGAAATGGAAGAAGAGGGCCTGAAGATGATCGAGGTCATCCAGGGCCTGCGTGAGCGTGATACCCCCGAAACTGCCTGACCAGATTCCGCACTTGGGGCGGGCACCTGGCCGAAAGCCCGCCTGACTTGGGAAACTGGGCATAGCGTCGCCGGCGGGTTGCCGTGAGACCCAACGTGGTACGTCTGGCGCCCTGTCATGGCGCCTGCGGCAGGGTGGGGAACCATCGTCGTGCAGGTGCGGCCACAGAGCCACGCCCTATTGTGCGCTGCCCAGTTGTATTGGTGAGGCCGAGTTCGCATAATGCGCCCTTTTAGGGCAATCATAACCGGGGCGTATGCAAATCGGGATAGTCAAAGAGACCGCTGCGGGAGAGCGCCGCGTGGCGGCGACACCGGAAACGGTGAAAAAATTGGTCGCCAAGGGCGTTAGCGTCAGTGTGGCCCGTGGTGCGGGCGACGCGGCACGTTACCCGGATGCTGATTATGAGGCCGTCGGCGCCGAGATCGTCGCGGATGCAGTGGCCTGGGCGGCAGATGTCGTGTTCAAGGTGCGGCCTCCGGCGCTGACCGAAATCCCGACCCTGAAATCCGGGGGCTTTTTGCTCAGCCTGATGGAATT
>CAYNNN010000055.1:0-5054 GCA_964398665.1 uncultured Gammaproteobacteria bacterium
TCCGGATGGAACTGGCAGGCCAGAAACCACGGGTGATCCGGCAATTCGATGATCTCAACCAGGCCCGTACCGCTGGCCCGCGCCGTTACCTTCAGCCCTTGCTGTTCCAGCAGCGGCAGATAATGCGGATTGACTTCGTAACGATGCCGGTGCCGTTCGGCAATCTCCAGCCGCTGATACAGGCGGTGCGCCAGGCTGCCTGGCGTCAGGGCGCAAGGCTGGGCACCCAGCCGCATGCTGCCACCCAGCGGCACATCGGCTTCCCGCCGTTCGAGCTGACCTTCGGCGCTGACCCATTCCTGCATCAGCGCAACCACAGGATAGGGGCTGGCGCGCTGAAACTCAGTACTATGGGCACTCTGCAACTGGGCTTGGTGGCGGGCAAACTCAATCACGGCAATCTGCATGCCCAGGCAGATTCCCAGATAGGGGATCCGCTGTTCGCGGGCATGGCGCACTGCATTGATTTTACCTTCAATGCCTCGGCTCCCAAACCCGCCGGGCACCAAGATCGCGTCCGCTGTCTGCAAGGCGCCCAGATCACCCGCTTCCAGGCTTTCCGAGTCCACATAGCGAATTTCCACCTGCACGCCTTGGTGCAGGCCCGCATGGGCCAGTGCCTCGTTCAGCGATTTATAGGCGTCGCGCAGATGGACATATTTCCCTACCATCGCCACCACGACCTGGCCCTGGCGGGCATTGCGGCGGGCATCCAGTTGCCGCCAGGCCTCCATCGCGGCGGGCGGGGCACTTAAGCCCAGCTTTTCCAGCACGGTGCTGTCCAGCCCTTCTTGCTGGAGCAGCAGCGGGATGCGATAGATGTGCTCGACATCCACGGCCGAAATGACTGCCCGTTCTTCCACATTGGTAAACAGGGCGATTTTGCGTCGCTCGGCCTGTGGCAAGGGATGCTGCACCCGGCAGAGCAATACGTCCGGCTGAATGCCGATGGAACGCAGTTCCTTGACCGAATGCTGTGTGGGTTTGGTTTTGATCTCGTTGGCAGAGGGGATATAAGGCACCAGCGTCAGGTGCATGAATACACAATCCTGGCGTCCCAGCTCCATGCGCAACTGCCGGATGGCCTCCAGAAAGGGCATGGCTTCGATATCGCCGACCGTCCCGCCGATTTCTACCAGTGTCACTTCGGCATCCCCGGCACCCACCCGGATAGAGCGTTTGATTTCGTCGGTGATATGGGGAATGACCTGCACCGTAGCCCCCAGATAATCGCCCTGCCGTTCCTTGCGGATGACATTGGCATAAATCTGGCCTGTCGTGCAATTATTATGCCGTCGCATCAGGACCGGCACAAAGCGCTCGTAGTGCCCCAGATCCAGGTCGGTCTCGGCCCCATCTTCCGTAACAAAAACCTCTCCGTGCTGAAATGGATTCATCGTCCCGGCATCAACATTGATGTACGGGTCGAGCTTGATCAGGCTCACCCGCAAACCCCGCGCTTCTAACAGCGCGCCCAGGGAAGCCGCCGCAATGCCCTTGCCCAGTGAGGAAACGACACCGCCGGTGATAAAGACGAATTTGGCCATGCCCGCCTACTTTGGAAAATGCGCACACTACCAAAATCACCTGCGCAGGACAATTTCCACACAGCAGACCCGTTCAGCGGGGGCCACGCTGAACGCAACCCCCATCCACCTCGTCATCCCCCTGCTGCGCCGCCCGCAGCTTTGGACGGTCCGCCTTGAGGGCGCTATCCCGCGACAGCACACACTGCTAGAATCCCGCCCTTTACCCCATCGCAAGAGGGCCGCAAGCAAACATGCGCGTAGAAGCAAAAGCCACGTATTGGCAACTGTGGCTGATCATCCTGGCCTTCAGTGCGCCTGTGATTCTGTCCTACACCTGGTTTTATTTCCTGCCGCCTCAGGCCGCCCGCAGCAACTACGGCACGCTCGTACAGCCTTTGCGCCCGCTGGAGTTGGCGCACTGGCAGACGGCAGGCCCTGCGGGCGTCAGTCGCACAGAACCACAGTGGACACTGCTGCATGTGGCTACCGACTGCCCGCCGGCCTGCCAGCAAGCCTTGTTCTACACCCGACAGGAGCATACCCTGCTGAACAAGGATCATGACCGGTTACGGCGAGTCCTGATCCTGATGCAGCCTTGGCCGGAAACCCAACTGGCCGCGCTCCGGCAGGCCGATCCCGGCTTACAGATCCTGACTGGACAAACAGCCGCCCAGTTGCAACAACTGACCGAACGCCTGGCCGGGCTGCCGGGCGCGCCGCTGGAAGCCTTTTACCTGGTCGATCCGCTGGGTAATCTGATGATGACCTATCCCCTGTACGCCGAGCCTCGGGGGGTGCTGAAAGATTTGCGCCATTTACTGAAATGGTCGAGGACGGGTTGAACATGTCATACACCGGCTGGCCCTGGCGGGCTTATTGGGAGCTGTGCAAGCCTCGCGTAGTCGCCCTGATCGTGTTTACCGCCTTGGTCGGGATGTTCCTGGCCGTGCCCGGCCTGCCACCCTGGCCACCGGTGGTGTGGGGTGGTCTGGGCATTGCTCTGGCTTCAGCCTCCGCCGCTGCACTCAATCATCTGGCGGATCAACATGCGGATGCCCTGATGCGGCGGACCCAGAACCGACCCCTGCCCACCGGCGCACTGGACGAGCGTCAGGTGCTGATCTTTGCGCTGGGTCTGGGCGCCATTGGCCTGGGCCTGTTGGTTGTACTGATCAACCTGCTGACAGCGGCGCTGACTTTCGTGTCCTTGATCGGCTATGCCGTGATTTATACCCTCTATCTGAAACGTGCCACCCCGCAGAACATTGTGATCGGTGGTGCAGCGGGGGCGGCTCCGCCCGTACTGGGCTGGACAGCCGTGACCGGCGAGCTGCATCCCCATGCTCTGTTATTATTCTTAATCATTTTTGTCTGGACGCCGCCGCATTTTTGGGCGCTGGCCATCCACCGCCGGGATGATTATGCCAAGGCCGATATTCCCATGTTGCCCGTCACGCATGGGGTCGAATTCACCCGCATGCAGATTCTGCTCTACACCCTGCTGCTTGCGGCAGCGACCCTGCTGCCCTTTGCCACGGGCATGAGTGGCTGGGGTTATCTGGGCGCAGCCCTGATGCTGAACGGGGGATTCTTATACTATGCGCTGCGTCTGACCTTCAGCACCGATCCACGCTGGCCGATGTTGACTTTTGGCTATTCCATCGCCTACCTGTTCGCGCTGTTTGCTGCGCTGTTTGTGGATCATTATCTGCCCGTATTCTGAGTCACGATTCTGACAAAAAGTGCTGGCCAAGCTGCCGACGGGCCGTTATAATCCGCAACCGCTTGGGGCCGTAGCTCAGCTGGGAGAGCGCGACAATCGCACTGTCGAGGTCAGGGGTTCGATCCCCCTCGGCTCCACCATCATTCAGAGCCTGGGCTTGCGCTCGGCCATTTCAGGTTGCCACCACGCCAATCACGCCCCGCCGCACGTTCCAGTCATCCGGTAGCGGATGCTTGACGAGAACAGTAGCAACAACAGCCCGATCGGTTGCTGGATGGCCCTGGCGCTCTCCTCGACATTATCCGGCGCCAGCCACACCCACTTGAACGCCGCCTGTATCTGGGCTGCTCGGTCTTGGCCAGTTCAGCCATGTCCTTTGCCTGGCCTGATCCAGTATCTCCAATGCCTGCAATGCGGCCTGACCTGACTTTGGCACCAAGGCTCCGGGCGCACTGCGCATGTCCAAATCGGCTTCCCGCCGATTTGCCGAAGACCATTGGTAGGTGAGGGGGGGGGTCGGCAGTCGTGTTTACAGTCCTCTGGGCCGTGGGCGGAACCGTGCCATTGTTCTGGCTCGGGCTTACCTTCGCCTTGCATCGATCGCTACCGTCTCATAATCCCTCATGGGGATTCATAACCAAGGCATAGGCCGCTGGGGTTAGGGTCGGGGATAACTCATAATCCCTCATGGGGATTCATAACAAAGGTTACGAATTCTTACTTGCTTTAAGAATGATAACTCATAATCCCTCATGGGGATTCATAACGGAGTCAGGATCAATGCCGTCATGCGCTTAACCTTTCTCATAATCCCTCATGGGGATTCATAACCTGGACGTGCTTAGCACGTCTGGACTGCTATCTGCCGCTCATAATCCCTCATGGGGATTCATAACGCGACACGCTGGCGTTGCCAAGCTACGCGCAGATCGGCTCATAATCCCTCATGGGGATTCATAACCCTCGCCGTCACCAAGCGCCTGCGCAAGCTCCAGGTCTCATAATCCCTCATGGGGATTCATAACGCTACAGCGTGGCGCCATTAGTGCTAGGTATGAACACTCATAATCCCTCATGGGGATTCATAACTTTCACCCGACATAATTCCCGGTGCGGGTGGAAATGCTCATAATCCCTCATGGGGATTCATAACTAGCGGCTCGAGCCGGTTTCACCCGACATAATTCCCCTCATAATCCCTCATGGGGATTCATAACTAATGCCATCGTTAAGTCAGAAGGCTTGAACAGCGCCTCATAATCCCTCATGGGGATTCATAACCGTCGTGGCTGCCGCGAAATCCCAGCCGTATCTCGTCCTCATAATCCCTCATGGGGATTCATAACCTTCAGCGCTGCGGGCGCGATTCAGGGCTGCGCCGATCTCATAATCCCTCATGGGGATTCATAACCCGCTCGCTCTGGGGATAGCTGCTTGACATCGCGCCACTCATAATCCCTCATGGGGATTCATAACCTCGCTTTGTCAGCAGCGGCCAGCACCTTCAGCGTGGCTCATAATCCCTCATGGGGATTCATAACCACGCTTTATTGACTAACATTATAGCTGCGGAAACAGCTCATAATCCCTCATGGGGATTCATAACCCGCTACAAGAGGCTGAAGCTGAAGCAAGCGCAATTGCTCATAATCCCTCATGGGGATTCATAACCAATAGAAATGAATACGCAAGAAACCCAAGTCACCGTCTCATAATCCCTCATGGGGATTCATAACCCGCTACAAGAGGCTGAAGCTGAAGCAAGCGCAATTGCTCATAATCCCTCATGGGGATTCATAACC
>CAYNNN010000055.1:5154-12980 GCA_964398665.1 uncultured Gammaproteobacteria bacterium
GGCTGAAGCTGAAGCAAGCGCAATTGCTCATAATCCCTCATGGGGATTCATAACCCCAGCTCCTCCACTTCCTGATCCGTGACCCAGGACACTCATAATCCCTCATGGGGATTCATAACCCGGGGGAACAGGGTCAATACCTCAGCGCCGTTGCGACTCATAATCCCTCATGGGGATTCATAACCCGGTCATATCAAGGCAATTGATCTTGAACCGCTTCATCTCATAATCCCTCATGGGGATTCATAACCCGGCACCTGGCCATCAGTGCCACGATAGCCGCGCTTCTCATAATCCCTCATGGGGATTCATAACCGACGCCGCGCTGCGCAAGGAGCTACAACGCCAGCTTCTCATAATCCCTCATGGGGATTCATAACCGGCCCATTCCAGCAAGGCGAGGGAGTAATAGCTCGTCTCATAATCCCTCATGGGGATTCATAACCCAGCGCAAGGCTTACCGCATCGCCGACAACCGGCTCCTCATAATCCCTCATGGGGATTCATAACCCTCCGTTGCAAGCAGGGACTTGCCGAAGCGGCGCCCCTCATAATCCCTCATGGGGATTCATAACCCAGCGTCTGGCTGGAATAGCCGACCTGGATTTCAGGCTCATAATCCCTCATGGGGATTCATAACCCAGGTTGACCGGATCATCCCCTACGCCCGCAATCCGACTCATAATCCCTCATGGGGATTCATAACCTCGGCGGTATTGCCTTGGTCGATGGTTGTATAATAACTCATAATCCCTCATGGGGATTCATAACCCCTGTCAGGTCATCCCGCAGCCGTTGGCGTGCTTGCCTCATAATCCCTCATGGGGATTCATAACCAAGCTTCTGCGCGGCCTTGAGCCTGGTGTGGCCCACCTCATAATCCCTCATGGGGATTCATAACTTCTGATCGACAATATGAAGACCATTGAGGATGGCACTCATAATCCCTCATGGGGATTCATAACACTATTGCAGTTGCCACGCTACCCCCTAAACCGCAACTCATAATCCCTCATGGGGATTCATAACACTGGCGGCCTTGGCGGGTCGAAAACGCGGGCCATTCTCATAATCCCTCATGGGGATTCATAACCCCGATATACACCGACACCGTAACCCTGACGGGCACCTCATAATCCCTCATGGGGATTCATAACCACCCCTCTGCATCCCGCTTGCACGGTTCACCGTTTCTCATAATCCCTCATGGGGATTCATAACGAGGTTGCCAGCAGACCCGCCAGCGATGGCTACCGTCTCATAATCCCTCATGGGGATTCATAACGATGATGCCGATGGGGCTGAAGCTGTAGTCCGTCGTCTCATAATCCCTCATGGGGATTCATAACCGGTCTCGGAAAGCTCCGCCGTGCGGGGGTTGTTGGTCTCATAATCCCTCATGGGGATTCATAACTTCATTGTCATTACTCCAATTTTGCCGCTAAGATTTCTCATAATCCCTCATGGGGATTCATAACAGCGCCGTCCCGAAGCTCCAGCATCGGGACTCCATCCTCATAATCCCTCATGGGGATTCATAACCACGATAGCCGCGCTTGACTGCCTGCTCGTAGGTCACTCATAATCCCTCATGGGGATTCATAACCGAGTTGCGGGCACCACAGGCGCTTACCTCGACATGCTCATAATCCCTCATGGGGATTCATAACGACGTGAAATTGTCGCGATAACTCATGTATCATTGGCTCATAATCCCTCCTGGGGATTCATAACCTCATCGGCCTGCGTTTGGTTTCCTCGATGTCGGCTCTCATAATCCCTCATGGGGATTCATAACACGATTGCCTGAGCCACGCTACCCCCTGAACCGCAACTCATAATCCCTCATGGGGATTCATAACAGTCTTAATCGAGACAATCGCCCGCGCCTGTGACGCCTCATAATCCCTCATGGGGATTCATAACGCGGATACCGGGGGATGGACTCGACGGCATTGACAAGCTCATAATCCCTCATGGGGATTCATAACCCCTCGGCGTTGGCGGCGCACCGGGAACCTCTCGCTCTCATAATCCCTCATGGGGATTCATAACCCCAGCAGGGGCGCGACTTTCCCCGTGCAAGGCATGCTCATAATCCCTCATGGGGATTCATAACTTGGCAGCTATCGGTCGGCATATCAGCCGACATCGACTCATAATCCCTCATGGGGATTCATAACGAGTGCCAGGGCGCGTGCGTTCACGGTGTCCGGCTTCTCATAATCCCTCATGGGGATTCATAACATTGCACCGTCGGATCGGAGCTTGCATGACCGAACTCTCATAATCCCTCATGGGGATTCATAACCGAGTATTGGCACAAGCGATTCCCATCCCAGCGCATCTCATAATCCCTCATGGGGATTCATAACGCGATTGATGCTGTAGCCAGGAACATGGACGCCCTCCTCATAATCCCTCATGGGGATTCATAACAAGCGCTCAGGCTCCGAGTGGGAAGGCCGCGTCTGCCTCATAATCCCTCATGGGGATTCATAACTGGTGCCGGTCGTCCAGCACGCAGCAATATGCACGTCTCATAATCCCTCATGGGGATTCATAACAGGTAACTCATGGCTTATAAAAAACAAACGTTTAAGCTCATAATCCCTCATGGGGATTCATAACGCGATCCGGACGAGACGTTGAGCAGCAGATGCGGCACTCATAATCCCTCATGGGGATTCATAACCAATCCCGCGCCAATCCTGCTGGCTGGCGCGTCTGGCTCATAATCCCTCATGGGGATTCATAACCCACGACCCGTGGGGCAATGCCTGGAAGCCGCTCAACTCATAATCCCTCATGGGGATTCATAACTCCCAATACCGAAGTGCAGGTTTTCGCACACACCCACTCATAATCCCTCATGGGGATTCATAACGTGTGGATCGGCAGAATGCTCCGGTGCCGATGTTGTCTCATAATCCCTCATGGGGATTCATAACCTGAGTGTAGCGCGATATACTGCAATGCGGCAGGCACTCATAATCCCTCATGGGGATTCATAACCCTGATCGCAATAGACCAGCTCGCCAACGCGCTGTTCTCATAATCCCTCATGGGGATTCATAACGAGCTGGAAAATGATCAAAATCAAAGAGCGAGGCTGCTCATAATCCCTCATGGGGATTCATAACCTAAAAGAGATGGTCATGTTGCACTCTCCTGTTATTCTCATAATCCCTCATGGGGATTCATAACGTGCACTGGTCTATGCAGGCCAGGCCAACAGCGAAGCGCTCATAATCCCTCATGGGGATTCATAACCGCCGCTGGCCAGCCTGTCCTGATTCTGCGCTCTGACTCATAATCCCTCATGGGGATTCATAACCTACGAGCCGGGTGATATTGCGATTGAGCCGGATCCTCATAATCCCTCATGGGGATTCATAACGCTGGAGCTTATCCGGCGGCTGGCGGTCAAGCCTACCTCATAATCCCTCATGGGGATTCATAACCCTGAACCGCAAGGTGGCCGATGCGCCAACTGCGTTCTCATAATCCCTCATGGGGATTCATAACTGGCGTGCTGAGTTATTGCGCGACCGGCAAGCAGAACTCATAATCCCTCATGGGGATTCATAACGGGCGCTACAGACGGACTACGGAACGCCAATCAAGCACTCATAATCCCTCATGGGGATTCATAACGATACCGAAATTTGCGATTGAGAACCCGATAAGCGTCTCATAATCCCTCATGGGGATTCATAACCTGCAGCAGCTCCATCATGTTTTCCTTGCGCGGGATCTCATAATCCCTCATGGGGATTCATAACGATAATTTGTCGCCTATCCCCTTGGTCTTGATACATCTCATAATCCCTCATGGGGATTCATAACAACGTCTGGGAACACGTCCCGCAGCGCCCAGCTCCTCTCATAATCCCTCATGGGGATTCATAACCGGGACTTCAAAGCAGGCTGGGGCAGCATGGTTCCCTCTCATAATCCCTCATGGGGATTCATAACCCGCCAGCGCATGGGCTGCTGCCGTTGGTTGCCGGCCTCATAATCCCTCATGGGGATTCATAACGTATCACCCTGAGCTGTACGCCGCGCTGAGCTTCACCTCATAATCCCTCATGGGGATTCATAACGCGACCGGCAAGCAGAAGATTGGCCGCCAGCTTGCTCTCATAATCCCTCATGGGGATTCATAACCCGCCAGCGCATGGGCTGCTGCCGTTGGTTGCCGGCCTCATAATCCCTCATGGGGATTCATAACGTATCACCCTGAGCTGTACGCCGCGCTGAGCTTCACCTCATAATCCCTCATGGGGATTCATAACGCGACCGGCAAGCAGAAGATTGGCCGCCAGCTTGCTCTCATAATCCCTCATGGGGATTCATAACATTACGAGCGCGTGGACACCCTCGAGGAGCAGATGCACTCATAATCCCTCATGGGGATTCATAACGACCTGATCGTTGACCGCCTGCGCACGGCGCTGGGTCTCATAATCCCTCATGGGGATTCATAACTAAGTTGGAGGACGAGGATAAGTTAGCCACAAAAAGCTCATAATCCCTCATGGGGATTCATAACCACTGAAAACCAAGCCCAAGCTGTTGTCGCTCAACACTCATAATCCCTCATGGGGATTCATAACGTATCACCCGGAGTTGTACGCCGCGCTGAGCTTCACCTCATAATCCCTCATGGGGATTCATAACGATGACGCTGCTGCGACAGTTGTGGTGGTTGGGCGGCTCATAATCCCTCATGGGGATTCATAACCGCAAAATAGTGGCGGTGTATCACGATGAAACGATACTCATAATCCCTCATGGGGATTCATAACCGGCTCGTCCTTGGCCGCCATGTAGCCCAGTATCTGCTCATAATCCCTCATGGGGATTCATAACGCTGATATTCGACAAGCAAATGGCACATTCCCTTGACTCATAATCCCTCATGGGGATTCATAACCCGCCGCAGCCACGGCGGAAACGGCGGCCACGGCGGACTCATAATCCCTCATGGGGATTCATAACGGTTGAGGCTGAACAGGCCGAAAAGCGCAAGGCTGACTCATAATCCCTCATGGGGATTCATAACCTTCCCGGCGCTGTGTTTCCTGGTCGCGTGATCCGTTCTCATAATCCCTCATGGGGATTCATAACGCGTAGCGTAGCGAAGCAGCCGGAGCGCCCAGGAGGCTCATAATCCCTCATGGGGATTCATAACCTGGAATCAGCCCCGACCGGTAGCCCAGACTGCCGACTCATAATCCCTCATGGGGATTCATAACCGTTAAATTTGGCGCTGAGCCTGCACCCGGCAGGCACTCATAATCCCTCATGGGGATTCATAACTGACGTTTTCTTGGTTGTATTCGTGCAATTTGGGGTCTCATAATCCCTCATGGGGATTCATAACAATTATGTCAATTGAGATAAAAAACAATAGTATGCACTCATAATCCCTCATGGGGATTCATAACTGGTCGGCACACCCACCGCATCGCGGTACGCTGTGGCTCATAATCCCTCATGGGGATTCATAACTAGTTGGTTAAGTAAGCGATCCGGCAGCCCGTGCAGCTCATAATCCCTCATGGGGATTCATAACCCAGCGCCAGAACGAGATCGCCCAGCGTATGCAATCCTCATAATCCCTCATGGGGATTCATAACGGGATGGGGCACGCGGCAAGGGCCGTGGGGTAGCACCTCATAATCCCTCATGGGGATTCATAACCACAGTGCATCCGCGTTCCGCTGTTTCAGTATGAACTCATAATCCCTCATGGGGATTCATAACGCATGCCTGTCGGGTGCGGATGCCGCGCTGCTCGGACTCATAATCCCTCATGGGGATTCATAACGGGCAGGCACACCGAACTGCTGATACGCAAGCTGCGGCTCATAATCCCTCATGGGGATTCATAACGAGCGATTTGACCAGTTCACTGATCTCTGCGTTGGACTCATAATCCCTCATGGGGATTCATAACGCAATGACCGGCAGGTGCCGCACCTGAAAGCGGTTTCTCATAATCCCTCATGGGGATTCATAACCTAAAATCCACGCAGGACCTGGGGCAGTAAGCATAACTCATAATCCCTCATGGGGATTCATAACCAGTTCCTGCAAAATAGCCAGCGCCTGGGGCGCTAAACTCATAATCCCTCATGGGGATTCATAACGGCACTTGCTCAACGCATCAGCGATGCTGTCGCTGACTCATAATCCCTCATGGGGATTCATAACCGGGTTCCGGTGTGCCCCATTCAGGGTTTTTGCCTTTCTCATAATCCCTCATGGGGATTCATAACGTGTTGGGTGCGATGCGCCGGTTGGGAATACCCAAGCTCATAATCCCTCATGGGGATTCATAACCCGATTTATCCATTCGTGCCAGGTGGTCTTGCTCACCTCATAATCCCTCATGGGGATTCATAACCTTCGCTGGCAATGACCGGCAGGTGCCGCACCTGAACTCA
Organism: uncultured Gammaproteobacteria bacterium; assembly: GCA_964398665.1. GTDB lineage: Bacteria > Pseudomonadota > Gammaproteobacteria > CAYNNN01 > CAYNNN01 > CAYNNN01. Next base: position 11,610 of record CAYNNN010000055.1, read on the forward strand.
TAATCCCTCATGGGGATTCATAACTTGGGGGCAAGGACTTCATGCGCGGCGTCAGCAGTCCTCATAATCCCTCATGGGGATTCATAACCAAAATCGGGCGCCAGCCCGGCTGGGAGAACACCCCCTCATAATCCCTCATGGGGATTCATAACCATTGCCTGGGCGATATACAGGCAGTCATCTGCGGTCTCATAATCCCTCATGGGGATTCATAACTCATAATGGTCATAGGGGATGAGGTCGGCTTCCAGCCTCATAATCCCTCATGGGGATTCATAACGCCTCGCGCTCGGCGCGCTTGAAGGCTTGCGTCATGCTCATAATCCCTCATGGGGATTCATAACCGGCCAGATTGACCCGGAGACTGCCCGGCTCCATCTCTCATAATCCCTCATGGGGATTCATAACTATCTTTGCCCCGGCACGATCCCCAAATTCAGGGACCTCATAATCCCTCATGGGGATTCATAACGAGGTGGAGCATTTTTTCTGCGGGGATGCGTTTCTGCTCATAATCCCTCATGGGGATTCATAACTCGCAAAAAACAGGATCAAAAACAGGATCGCCCTGATCTCATAATCCCTCATGGGGATTCATAACGATCGCATCGAGCAATACGGCTTCGCTGACGGCGAGCTCATAATCCCTCATGGGGATTCATAACTGAGGCAGAACTTCAGCGGATCCTAGACGCCAGGATCTCATAATCCCTCATGGGGATTCATAACGCCCGTCACTTCGGGCATACGCACCCAATCGCGCCACTCATAATCCCTCATGGGGATTCATAACGCTTCAACCCACTCAAAGGCGTCGCCGGGGTGCAAAACTCATAATCCCTCATGGGGATTCATAACCTCAATTCGTCGCGTGAATAGGCGCGTAAGCTCGCCTCATAATCCCTCATGGGGATTCATAACCGGCAAACAACTGTATATGGCCTATCAGCGCTGGTGCCCTCATAATCCCTCATGGGGATTCATAACGAGACAAGCGATAGAACAGATGGATCAGACGGATCACTCATAATCCCTCATGGGGATTCATAACTTAAAGACCTTAGAAGTTCCCCGAGAAGTCACAAAACTCATAATCCCTCATGGGGATTCATAACATGGTTTTGCTCTAGGTTACGGGCCTGGGTGCGCAGCTCATAATCCCTCATGGGGATTCATAACCCATATACAGTTGTTTGCCGGTGCAGGGCACCACAGCTCATAATCCCTCATGGGGATTCATAACGCCCGCCAGCAAATCCTGAGTGTGCTCAACAACCACCTCATAATCCCTCATGGGGATTCATAACAATGACGAAATAAACCAAATAATAGGGAAAGCATGGCTCATAATCCCTCATGGGGATTCATAAC
>CAYNNN010000055.1:13080-15997 GCA_964398665.1 uncultured Gammaproteobacteria bacterium
CTCATAATCCCTCATGGGGATTCATAACCCGTAAAATTCCAGCCTGTTCGGCCATGTTTCCTGTCTCATAATCCCTCATGGGGATTCATAACAACAAACGCAGTGCGCACAAGGACAGATTGCACGCACTCATAATCCCTCATGGGGATTCATAACGGATGAAAAGGACCGCGCAATAAAAAGCCTGTGCTGCTCATAATCCCTCATGGGGATTCATAACGCGCGACTAACGCGGTGTAGCGGGTGTTCAGTTCCGCTCATAATCCCTCATGGGGATTCATAACGATGTGCAGAGAAAAGAAACAAATCAAGCAGCAATACTCATAATCCCTCATGGGGATTCATAACCCTTGACGCGGGTCGGGACGCGGCAGATTTTGAGATCTCATAATCCCTCATGGGGATTCATAACCCCGGCGGTGCCGGGCATGATTAGGATACACACCATCTCATAATCCCTCATGGGGATTCATAACACGATGAGGGCCAAACCCTCTACCCGGACGAGATCACTCATAATCCCTCATGGGGATTCATAACATTCGACGCTAGCAGGTTGGTCGCTTATTTCCATTACTCATAATCCCTCATGGGGATTCATAACACCATACCTCGTCTGCCTCATACGAGGCATACAATACTCATAATCCCTCATGGGGATTCATAACAATCCTCAATCGTGGCGTAGCGGGTATAGTTGCCGCTCTCATAATCCCTCATGGGGATTCATAACTGGCTGCCGCTCGGTCAACCGCCGCGTCAATCTGGGCCTCATAATCCCTCATGGGGATTCATAACGGCCTAGAGAGTGGCGGAAGCTATGCCGCAGTCGACTCATAATCCCTCATGGGGATTCATAACCCTGCACGCCCTTCCTGACGTAGGCTGACACGACCTCCTCATAATCCCTCATGGGGATTCATAACTGGCCCCGTCAGGGATAACCAGCCTGTCAACGTGCCCCTCATAATCCCTCATGGGGATTCATAACGATTTGGTTGACGTTGACGGCGTGCCCATCCCTCAGCTCATAATCCCTCATGGGGATTCATAACCCGCATGGGCATTCGGCATACCGAGCAATACCTACTCCTCATAATCCCTCATGGGGATTCATAACTCCTGTCTGCCCAAGCACAAGGCGTTGAATTCTGCGCTCATAATCCCTCATGGGGATTCATAACGCTATGTCTTCCGTGACCGCTGTCAACGCCAGCAATCTCATAATCCCTCATGGGGATTCATAACCAAGACCTCGCTGATCAAGACCCTACCCAGTCCAATCTCATAATCCCTCATGGGGATTCATAACCTACCTCGGCAACATACTCATCGCCATTGACCAGCTCTCATAATCCCTCATGGGGATTCATAACGTGCCCAGCGTTGACAGCGTGGCCTCGGGCAGTTTCCTCATAATCCCTCATGGGGATTCATAACCGACATGATAGGCCGATACACCCAAATTGACCTGGACCTCATAATCCCTCATGGGGATTCATAACGTCCCACGATGGCGGTGACCTGCCCCACGTGGTTGACCTCATAATCCCTCATGGGGATTCATAACGCCCGTGACCAGTTAACGCTGCGTAGTATCTCATCCGCTCATAATCCCTCATGGGGATTCATAACGCCTGTTTGACCATCTTTCCAGCCTGTTCCGGTGGACTCATAATCCCTCATGGGGATTCATAACCGTCGTAGACGGGGTTGGGCGCCGTGATCTCGTAAACTCATAATCCCTCATGGGGATTCATAACTCTACCTGGTCGGATTGTTCCCCGTACCGGTTGCCTCTCATAATCCCTCATGGGGATTCATAACGCCCCCGGCAGCGGGCAGAGAGACAAACGCCATGAACTCATAATCCCTCATGGGGATTCATAACGAAAAGCGTAGGCAGTCACCTACACCGACAGCCCCCCTCATAATCCCTCATGGGGATTCATAACGCTTGCTGGGCTGAGGATATGCCGCGAAATGCCCTTCTCATAATCCCTCATGGGGATTCATAACGATTACACAGTATCATGCATAATAAAGCTGTACACACTCATAATCCCTCATGGGGATTCATAACTCATAAAAATAGTTGTGTAAAACTCTTGCATTCCTATCTCATAATCCCTCATGGGGATTCATAACTGGCAGATCGTCAGGGGATTCGGCGCTGATCTCGGCCTCATAATCCCTCATGGGGATTCATAACCCGCGATCCGTGGGGCAAAGCATGGAAACCGCTCAACTCATAATCCCTCATGGGGATTCATAACCGAGGCGACGTGTCTCAACGTAGCCATCGCCCACGACTCATAATCCCTCATGGGGATTCATAACATTTCATCTGCATCTGCCTCGGCGGCAATTTTTAACCTCATAATCCCTCATGGGGATTCATAACACATAAAATAGTTGTGTAAAACTCTTGCATTCCTAGCTCATAATCCCTCATGGGGATTCATAACGATGATCTCGCGCACCACGCGCTCGTTGTTGTCTCTCTCATAATCCCTCATGGGGATTCATAACGCTGGAGAAAACAAACGCATCAGGGTGGCCGTTACGCTCATAATCCCTCATGGGGATTCATAACTGTGTCGTGATCATTTTTCATCTCCTCGTTTTTTGGCTCATAATCCCTCATGGGGATTCATAACACCCCATGTCTGAAGAGCTTTATACTAAGGCCGGAACTCATAATCCCTCATGGGGATTCATAACGGATGATGACACGATCCGCATGGCCCAAGCCCTTGGCTCATAATCCCTCATGGGGATTCATAACATTCTTTCCGATCCGCAACAACAAAGTGGATCTGCCCTCATAATCCCTCATGGGGATTCATAACCGGTTGACGGTTTGGAGTGGCGCTTCGGCGCACGCGACTCATAATCCCTCATGGGGATTCATAAC
>CAYNNN010000056.1:0-15595 GCA_964398665.1 uncultured Gammaproteobacteria bacterium
GGGGCGCAATAACTTAGGCATTGAGGGTTATGAGGATTTCATCCAGACCGATGCCTCGATCAACATGGGCCACTCGGGCGGCCCGCTGGTCAACCTGCGCGGCGAACTGGTCGGGATCAACACCGCAATCCTGGCCCCCGGCGGCGGCAACATCGGCATTGGCTTTGCCATCCCGGCCAACATGGCCAAAGCCGTGATGGAGCAACTCATCGCCCACGGTGAGGTCAAACGCGGCCAGATCGGCGTGCAACTACAAGACCTGACCCCTGAGATTGCTCAGGCCATGGACTTGAAGGAAGGCGTGCGGGGTGCCCTGATTGCCCAAGTGGTCAAGGGCGCACCGGCTGACAAGGCCGGGTTCAAAACCGGGGATGTCGTGGTACGCGTCGGGGACAAACCTGTCAACAGTGCAGCGGATCTACGTAATGCCATCGGTCTGCAACGTATTGGTGATAACCTGAAAATCGAGGTCCTGCGCAAGGGCGAAACCCTGACCCTGACACCCACCATCGGCAATAACCTGCAAGCCTTCGCCGACGTGGAGGGCCCTGAAGCCGAAGCCTGGCCCGAGCGACTGGAAGGCGCCCAGTTTCAGGAACAACCCAATGACGAAGGTAACACCCAGGTTGAAGTCACACGGGTGGAACGTGGCAGCCCGGCCTGGCACACCGGACTGCGGCCTGGCGACGTGATCGTTTCGGCCAACCGCACCGACATCCACACGCTCAAAGCCCTGCGTCAGGCCCTGAAACAGGGGGGACGGTCACTACTGCTGAATATTCAGCGTGGGGATGCGGCCTTGTTCATCGCCGTGCGCTAACCAGTCCTGGGACTGACGCGAGAACAGGCCGCCAGATGCACCTGCGCCCCCGCGCCCTGCGCAAAGCAGCGGTCGGGGGATGGCTCCAGTACCGGCTGAGCGCCCCTGACCGCATCAGGGGAGCTTGACCAGGCGCAGGGCCATGCTGCCCTCATAGGGGCTGACGTAGAGAACCTGGGCGTTTGGAAATTCAGCCAGCAAGCTGACATGGACCTTGGGCAGAATCAGATACCGCACCGTATCCGGCGCCAGGGCCTGCACTTCTGCCGGGCTATGAATCTCGCGCACCGGGTGGCGCAGGTAATATACAAAGGCCCGGGCACTGTAGTGATAGGCCGCGATGGTATCCTCGGGGCGCAGCACCTGCCGGGCGGCCTGGCTCAATTCGTACTGTTCATAACGCTGATCCGACCACCAGCCTACCGGTGCCGGTCCCACCAGGCCCAACAAGGCCGCAAACATCAATCCCAGCAGCGCCAACACGGTCGTGCGCCGCACCCGCCAGGACAGGCCCAGGGCCGCCAGACCCAGGACAATGCCGGCCAGGAGGCCCAACTCCCAATGCCAGCCGGCCCGGGCCAACAGCAACGCGCTGAGCAATAACAGCAAGACTGCATGTATTGGTATCAGCCAGCGCCACAGCGGTGAAATCAGCGGCTGACGTGCCCAGCTGGCCAGCGCTGCCGCGTAGAGCAGAAACAGGGGTGCAACAGCAGGCAGAATGTAAAAAATCCGCTGTTTGAAGCCAAAGCTGAGCACGATGGCCGGTAACAGGTATAGCCACAGCAACAGGCGTACGGCGGGTTGGTGCCGCTGGCGCCAGACCCATACCAGTACCAGGGGCAGCAGCAGCAGCCAGGGCAGGAACAACTGCAAGGGCCGGTGGAAATAGTACAGGCGCAATGGCCCCCAAAAATTCAGACCAAACAGGGTGCCCGATAATTGACTCCCTGCCAAACCGTCCCCGCCCAGGGAACGATCCAGCGCCCACCACCAGGGCAGGCTCAGGCTGGCTGCCAATATCAGGCCCAGGAATGGATTCAGGCGGCGGGCCAGCGTGCCCCAGCTCCAGCCTTCCTGCCTGAAAAAACCCACTGCCGCCAGGATCAATAGCAGCGGCAGGTGGGGCCCCTTGGCTAATGTTGCCAGCCCGACCAGCGCCCAGAGACCAAAACTGGCCTGCCAACTGGGGCGCTTTTGCTGTTCTGCCTGCCAGATCGCCACCAGAGCCACGATGATCCCGGTGCAAAGCGCGGTGTACAGCATCTCGGGCCGGGCATTATGGGTATAGGTAAAGAATCCCCAGGAGGTGGCCAGAATCAGGCCGGCCAACCCGGCCACCTGGTTGTCAAACAGGCGCTTCCCCAGCCAGATGACCAGATACAGCCACGCCAGCCCCGCCAGCACCACCACCAGCCGCCCATGCCAGACCTGGACAGCCTCCAGGCTACCGGCAGCCCCGGCCACCAACCCGGTCAGCCAATAGGGCAAGGGCGGCTTGTTCAGGCGTGGTTCGTCGTTGAAGTAGGGCGTGATCCAGTCACCCCGCTGGTACATTTCTTCCACCGTACGCAGCACCAGGGCTTCGTGTTCTTCAATGGGCAGACTGAACATGCCGCTGCTGGCCACGCCCAGGGCCAGCACGGTGAGCAATAGTAAATGCCAGCGTTTCATGCCGGGCGACTCCTGCGATAGAGCCAGGCCATCAGCACCGCGCCCAGCACCCCCAGACCCAGGGCCAGCCAGGGCCGGAAGTAAAACCAGGCCACTGCTACCGTACCCAGGGCCAGAATCCCGGCCAGCGCCGCAGCCACCAGACTGATGCCGGCATTCAACAGGCTGCCCAGCCAGGGAATCTGACCCAGCCAGCCGGTCAGCGGGCTGATGATGAGTTGAATGCCCAGCATCAGCATGAAAAATCCCGCCCCGCGCAGCAGCCAGGTTTGCACGGTATTGGCCGTCCGAGCTTCGGCAAAAATGCTGCCGGCAGGCACCAGACCCGGCTTCAGGAAGGCCAGCAACTGACCATTCTGGGTTTGATGCGGCACCAGAGTCGCCCCGCGCTGCCCAGCCACCACGCTGACTTCCAGGGCAGCCGGGGCATACTGATAACGGACCCGCATATCGCCGACTGCGGGGGTCTGCGGTGTGGCACCAAAATAAAACTGGCCATCAAAAACCTGCCCACGCCGGCGCAATTCCGGCGGCAGGCCCGTCAGGGCCGCCTGTTCCAGGCGCAAGGCTTGCAGGGGAATTTGCTGGACCAGGGCGTCTGCGAGCCGGAAAGCGTCCAGCGTGACCGTCTGAGCCGTCCAGTGCGCCGCCTTCAGTTCAAAACCCGCGACCCCCAACAACCCCGGATTCTGATGACCAGCCTGATAATGGCCGGAATCCAGCAACCGGTCGCTCCAGACCTGGGTATAAGTGACCCGATCGGGCTGATTGTCGCGCTGCTGCCGCTGTTCCTTCCACTGGTACATCTCGACCTGCCGCTGGAGGCGCAGCGCCGGACTGCGCACCCCCAGTTGCGTATCGGTCAGCATTTCGGCCGTCTGGGCACGGCCCTGCACATAAACCAGCCGGCCTTCGTAGGCCGGGTCTACTGCCGTGCCAGGTACCGTCTGGACTTCGGCGGCCCCTTCGGTCAGGGCCTGGGCAGTCTGTACCGCCCGGCCCTCATTCCAGAACAAGACCGGAAATCCGCCCCAGAACAGGGCCAGCCCTAGGCCGATGCCCAGAACCCCACTTTGTTTGCTACTCATCGACCCCCTCCTGTTCAGAAACCGGTTTGGGCAAGGTACGGTTGCGCAGCCGCGCCGGCGCCTGCCGCCATAAACCACCCGCTGCTGCCTGCTGCCAGCCCCAGCGCAACCAGTGCAGGAGCGCCAGACTCAGCCACAAGGCCCACAGCAGGGTGAGCAAACGATAACCCCACAATGGCAGGGAAAACACGCTGGCCTGGGCAAATTCCGGCCCGGCCCGGTCCTGGTACCAGCGCAGCAGGTGCCCACTGGAGCCATTGCCGACAATGTGCATTTCCGGGCCGTCCAGCAAGGCGCTCTTGACGGCAACCAGCAAGGTCAGCAAGGCCAGGAAGCTCAGCGCCACCAGACCCACTTGCGCCAGGTTGAAGGCCCAGGCCCGCTGCCAGGCCGCAATTCCGGGCCGTACCCCGAGGGTCAACAGCCAGATGACCACGACGGCCACGGCCAGCCAGTTCAGGGCACTGAGCACCACCAACAACAAAAACCAGGACAGCCCGCCCAGCGGTGCAGGAACCCAGCGCCCCAGCCCCAACGCCAGCAGGGCCAGCACGCCCAGCAAGCCCCAGAACAGAACCACCGGCCCGACCAACGGCCCCTGTGTCCACAATACCCATCTATCTTCAGGAACTTGCAGGCGGATTTCCGCATTCACCAGCGGCGCCCCCAAATCCAGGCGCGGCGTCTGGTAGTGCTGGCCCAGGCTTTCGGGCTGCTGCCACTGCACCACCACGCTTTGCACGCCAGGACTGATCGGCACGACCACAGTGGTGGCCTCCTGCCGCAACGGCTGCTTGCGGTCATTGACGCGCAGCTCGCGCAGTTGGGCCTGCGGGGGGAGTTGCAGGCGGTGTTGGGTGCCCAGGCTGCTGCGGATGCGCAACTTGAGCGTAGCGTCAGTGGCCCGTTGTCCAGGCGCCAGGTCCAGGCTACCGCTTTCCAGGGTCAGGACAGCGCCGGGCACGGCAGCAGGCCGGCTGATTTGCAAATGCAGCTGCTCACCGGGTTGCGGTTGCCACACCCAGTCATGTCCGGGGTCATGGGTGGCAGGCAGACCGCTGAGGGCGACATGCCACAAGCTGCCCGCATCCAGCCGCCAGGTTTCCCGCCAGCTTTCGGTTTCCAACGCGGTGAGCGTCAATGTTTCTGTCGGGGTCAGGGTGCTTTCCCAGGACAGCTGGGCGGCGTCGGCAGCCAATTGTACCTGCGCCAGCCCCTGAACCACGTTCAGATGCTCACTGATTACCGCCTCGCCCGGCAGCAGCGGGATACGCAGCAAAATGGCTGCCCCCGGCGGACTCTGGCGCCGTACTGTCGTCGTCAGCCGCCAGTCCAGACCCAGCTGCAAATGACGTTCCACCTGTACGAAGGCGGGCAGATTGGACGGTTCCAGGGCCGCAAACTGGGTCGTTGCCGCGTCCGCCTCACGGACCAGCTCCAGCACTGGTTCAGCACGCTGATTCTCGCGCACACCTTCCACCTGCCAGCCCTGAACGCGCACTTCCGTCACCTGCGGCAACAACGGCAGGGGCAATTGCACACTGCGCTGGGCGGGCAAAGGCCCCTCCATCTGGAGGGTGTGCTGGCCTGCGGGCAACAAGGCCCATAATTGGCCCTCCCGACGCATCAGCAGCGGCACATTATCCCCCAGGCGCACACGCGCTGGAATCCAGCGTCCGACCCCACCGGGCAAGGGCACGGCCACAGTTTCCAGCACATTGATCTGTAAATTCAACTGCAAGCGTTCAGGCTGGGCCTCCAGGCCCAGGTGCGCCACACTGGCGCAGTCCGGCAGGCAGCGCGGGGCTTCCAGCAGACGCTGACGCAGTTCTGCCAGCAATTCCGGCGTCGGCTGCATGGTTCCATCCGACTCCGCCGCCTGCGCCCCGTGAGGCCCTCCGCCACCCAGGACCACGCAAGCCAGCAGCAAGGTCACCGGCGCCGGGGACATGGGTCGGACAGTCCCGACCACGCTGCGCACCAGGGCAAGCAGGAGTAGCGCCAGCAGGGTCACCTGCGCCAGATACAGTCCACGGGCCTGCCGGGGCGTGAGCAACACCAGATGGACTTGTTCATCCGCTTGCACCGGGCCCGTCCAGTTCAGGGCCACCCGCTGGCCCAGATGCTGCCACTGGCCTTCGGTCGGCAGCCCAAACCCGGTCTGCACCCTGGCATCGGCGGGCAGGGCCAGCGCCGGGGCTGCCTGTTTTTTCGCATACGTCTGCTGCGCACGCGCATACGCCCGCTGCTGTGGCTGCGCGGAGGCCTGATCAAGGTCCGCCGGGTCAGGACTGAAGCCCGCACCGGGGCTTGCTTCTTCCGCCAGCGGCAGGGCATCCACCACCGGACTGGCTGGCACGGCAGTCGTCAACGCCGCGTCTTCCCAGGCGGGAGTCCGTGCATTGATGGCGCCCGACCAGAGTGTTGTCTGGGGGTGGGCCAGTTGCGGATACAGGGCCTGACGCATCTGTTGCACCCCAAACGGCAGGGCCAACAGGAGCAGCACGCCCAATGCACCCCAGACGTAAAATTGCACAGCCAGGCGCACGCGCGGCATCGTCACCGGCACCACAGCCCGCAGGGCCAGACCCAGCAAGACAGCCAGCCAGCTCAGATGAGGGGCATGGGGTTCGTGATAGATCAGGGTCAATGTCACCAGCGCCAAAATACCCCAGGGCCAGGACCACAGGCGGGCCAGGCCGACTGCAACCAGCAGCACCCCGAACCAGTGCCACATGGTCCAGCGCGCCAGCCAGGTGCCCGGTACCTGATCCGGCCCCCAGGCGGTCAGCAGGCGCCAGCCCGGCGGCAGGTGCAGTTCCCAGCTCAGCTGCTGGGCGGCCTGATTCCAGCCCAGGGCCGGCAAGGCGCTCCGGTCAGTTTCCAGGCGACCTTCGGCGCTCAGCTTCAAATCCCCGCGCCGCAATTCCACACCTGGTGTGGCCGCAGTGGGCAGCTGGGTAATCAGTTGCGGCTGCCCGGCCAGCGTGACCCGGCCCAGCCTGGCCCCCGGTGCCGTCAGCTCCAGCCGGGCGGCCGTAGCCAGATACCCCCCCCAGGTATCGCGGAAACTGTAGCCGGTGCCGGCAAAATCCAGCCATAATTCCCGCCCCAGGGTCAAAGCGGTCGGCGTTTGGGCCGTAGCACCCGCTGGCTGGGGACTCAGGCGCAACTGCATCCCCGGCTCCAGCCGATAAGCCGGCAGGGTCCGCCACGCGGCAGGCAGCAGCGTTTGTTGCGGGTCGATGGCCGGCGCACCCGTGACCTCGACGGTGCGTAATTGGGGCTGGGCCGCAAATACCCACAATTCGGTCTCGGGCCACGGTTCCGGTGCTTGCGGACGCGCCACGGCCGTCACACTGCCCCCGGCATGGCGAAAGGTCAGCGCAATACGCCAGCGTCCAGGACGCACCTGGACCCGCAGCAACTGGCCGGCCTCCAGGCGCACCGGCAGCGGACTGTCCAGTGCCAGCGGCAGATAATCGGCAGCCACTACCGGCCCCAGGGTCAGTTCGCGGGCACGTCCAGCCACTTCCAGTTCCAGCCAGACCTGCATCTGAAGCGGGATGGTGTCGTGAATCTGGCGAAAGACCTGCAATTCCAGACGATCAGCCTCCGTCACCGGCGCCTGCCGGGTATCCCGCAGCCACAAGCGTCCTTCGGCGTCCAGTTCAGCCGGACGCAGCACGCCGTCCAGACGCAAATGCACCAGCCCGACCGGGCTGGGCAGGGGCAATTGTTCCGGGCGGCGTGTCCAGACAAATTCTCCCTGCACGGCATGGCGCCCGGCAGGCAGCCACAGGGCCGGACGCCCCTGGTGCGCCACGACCAGTCCAGCCACACCATTGACCTGGACTGCACGGGGCCAGCTTTGGACATCGCCCGGCAGCAACAGCCAGCCCTCATGGTACAACTGCCAGTCCTGGCTGAAACGGCCCTGACCGGGCTGGATCTCCAGATGCAGCTCGCTGGCCCACTGACACTGCGCCTGGCGGGCATTGAACAGGTACGGGCACAGTTCGGCCCGATGCAACACCCACGGCACCCAGGCTTGCAGGCCCGGCGGCAGCGCCAGCTCACCCGCCCCGGCCCCACTGAGCCAGCCGCCCAGAAGCATCAACCACCCGTATCGCCACATCAGGAATACCCCCTTGACCTACAAGTCAATGTATAACTGAACCGCCAGGGCCTGCACGGCCTGCCGGGCTGCCCCAAAGTCCAGATTCTCGACAGCGGCCCGCAAGGCCGCTCGCGGCGCGGCCAGCTCGGCCCCACCCAGCTGGGGCAGCAGTTGCTGGAGAACTTCCAGGGCGCGAAAATTGTTGGCCTGCAACAGGCGATTCAACTCACCCAGCAACCGGGCCCGCTGGGCCGGATCAGGCATTGCTTCGACCGGCAGGGCTTCCGGCGCCAGACCCTGAACGGTATCCAGGACCGTCTGCAGGCTCAGCGCCAACTCCGCTGCATGTTGCTGGACCAGCGCGTGATCGCCACGGGCGCTGGCCGATTCCAGCAAGGCCGCCAGCTGGGCCACCTGGCGTGCACCCACGGCCCCGGCTTCGCCCTTGAGCCGGTGCAATAGCTGGCGCAGCAACGGCCAGGACTGTTCAGCCTGCAACTGCCGAAACCGGGCCAGCGTATCGGCATTGGCGGTGCCAAAATCCCGCAACAGCTTGGCTAACAACGCTTCGTTACCCAAAACCCGGCGTAAGGCCGCAGCGCGCTCGATACCCAGCAACTGTATGGGCAAGCCGGCCTGCACCGCAGACACGGCTACCGGCGCCGGCACTGCCCGCCCCGTCCAGCGGGCCAGCGCCGCAAAAAGGGTGGCCGGGTCTATGGGCTTGGTCAGGTGGTCATCCATCCCGGCGGCCAGACAGCGTTCCCGTTCCTCCAGCAAGGCATGGGCCGTCAGGGCGATAATCGGCAGCGGCGCCGGGATGGGCAACTGGCGGATCTGCTGTGTGGCGGCATAACCGTCCAGTTCCGGCATCTGGATATCCATAAGCACAAGGTCATAATGCCCGCCCGCGCCAAGCTTGGCAACTGCCTGCCGACCATTGCCCACGACCTCGACCTGCACGCCGACCCCAGTGAGCAGCTCCAAAACAATTTGCTGATTAATCGGGTTATCTTCTGCCAACAGCACCCGCAATCCCTGCAAATGTTCGGTCGTTTCCAGGGCTGGGGTGGCTGTCGGTATCCTGACGCCGGGGGTATGGAAAATCTCCACCAGGCGATCGACCAGCGTGGACAGCGTGACAGGTTTTACTAAAAAACCTTCTAAATTCAAATATTCAGCCTCCTTGCGCACTTCATCGCGGGTAAAGGCCGTCACCAGCATGATGGCGGGCGGCGAACCTGGGATGGCCTTGAGCCGCCGGGCCGTTTCCAGACCATTCAGCCCCGGCATGGCCCAATCCAGCAAAATCAGGTCATACGGCTGGCCATCAGCAGTCTGTACAGCCGCCAGGGCCTCCTCTCCGGAACCCGCCTCATCAACGCTGAAATCCAGCTCGGCACAGTAGCGGGCCAACAACTGCCGCGCCGCCGGGTTGTCATCTACCACCAACACCCGCAGATGTTGCAGGCGCGCAGGCAACTTGGCCGTTGGCTCGTGCCCCACGCCCAGTTGCAGGTTGAAAGTGAACTGACTCCCCTGCCCCGGCGTGCTGACGACCTGAATCTGGCCGCCCATCAGTTCGACCAGATGCTTGCAAATCGCCAGCCCCAGCCCGGTGCCGCCGTATTTGCGGGTGGTGGAATTATCCGCCTGGGTAAAAGATTGAAAAAGCTGGGCCAACACCTCGGGCGCCATGCCTATCCCCGTATCGCGCACCCTGAATTGCAAATTTACCGTATCGCCCTGAGCCGGGCCGGGCAACCGGGCGATCTGCACGCTGATCTCGCCTTGCTCGGTAAACTTGACGGCATTGCTGACCAGATTGGTCAGAATCTGGCCCAGCCGCAGCGGATCACCCAGCAGCGACAAGGGCACATCAGGCGCCAGCTCAAAGAGCAGTTCCAGCTTTTTCTCGCTGGCACGGTGGCCCAGCACGGTGGCCACCTGCTCCACGACCCGATCCAGCCGAAAGCTGGTCAGCTCAAGATGCAACTTGCCCGCCTCGATTTTGGAGAAATCCAGAATGTCGTTGATGATACCCAGCAGTGCGGTACCTGCCTCGTGGATTTTGTACAAATAATCGCGCTGGCGCACCGTCAGGGTAGTTTTCAAGGTCAGGTGACTCATCCCGATGATCGCATTCATCGGCGTCCGGATCTCGTGGCTCATGCTGGCCAGGAAGGCTGATTTGGCCTGGGTGGCCGCTTCGGCGCGGGTTCTGGCCACCCGCAATTCAGCCTCGACCTGATGCTGAGCCAGCATCTGGCCATGAATGCGCCCCACCAGCCGGGAAATCAGCCGCCAGACCATGAGCAACAGGCTGATCCCAATCCCGCATTCCAGAATCACCTTGGTGCGGATATCCTGCTTGAGCCGCTCAAAAAACGCATTGCTGACCTGAATTTTCATCAACCCCAGCAATTGATCGGTCTGGGCCGCCAGCAGGGGAACCTCGACTGCAAAGCAGCTGGGGCAGTCCACCTGACCACGCTGGGTGACCAAAGACCCGGCGGGCAAATCCAGCGCCTCGTAGTCCAGCTCCAGGCTGACCCCCAGGAAAAAAGCCCCCTCGTGCGCCGGGCCACGGAACAACAGCAGTTCATCCAGTGCCTTGAGCAGGAGTGGCTCGGGATACGGGCGGGTTGGCAAAGCCAGCACCCCGGCCAGATGACCCGCCTGCGCGTAGGCCAGCAGGCTGGCATGGGCCTGCGCTTCGGCCCGCAGGCGCGGCTCCAGCAGCACCGCCCAATAACCCCACAACAGCGCCAGCCAGGCCAGCGCCAGCACCAGAAAAGCCCGATTGATCAGCGCCTGATCATGGGCCGCACCCGGGCTACTCGTGGAGCCGGGCGCTTTTAAGGAAGAGCGGCTTAATATGGAGTCCGGCAGCATGGAGTGCAGCAGCATTCAGGTAGGGGCGGGTTTTGGCCTCAATGCTGATTCCGGCCATGACCCCGCGTTCCACATGGCCGTCAAAAGGGGAAAACAACAGAATCTTTTGCGCCCGGCTGTACGCTATCAGGGCATCCAGGGCTTGCGAACCCGGCGGCTCAACCAGAAAAATCGCCGCCACGGCCTGAGTCGGCAGCTGATCGCCCAGCAGGACTGCCACCGGGAAACTGCCTATCCGGTGCCGGGGTTCCGCCGGGTCGGCAGGAAAGAATTCGGCCGCAAACCGTTCCGCTGCCACACGTTCGGTCTGATACCAGAGCAGAACCGGCAACTGACCGTGGCCATCGGCCTTGTGCGCCAGATCCTGGTCCGAACCCAGCAAGGTACGCAGAAAACCCAGGCCGATTCTGGCCCGGCGCTCATTATAACTGGCATCGGCACCCGCCTGCGCCATCCCCAGCAGCAGACACAGCAGAAGCGCCAGACTCACCACCGCAAGCTTCGGGCGGGCGCAGACAGGGGCAGGCAACATGGGGACCAGCGTGAACGACTCATGCCCAAGCATAGCGCCGAATCCCCGACCTTCCCAGCGGTGCTTCAGTCCCGGAAGAGGCCCGACCAGACCCGCCCGACCCCATCATGCGCACTGCAAAGGGTCCGACCCTGCCTAAGGGGGGTAGGTGCCTTGACCCCACCGCCACAATCGTCGAAAATCCGGCGCGAAATTCTATGCTCCACCTATTCTAGGGTAATTCAGGTAAGACCTATGACTGAACAGGTTAATCTCAAACGCCGTCGCGTGCTGGTTGCTGCGACCAGTGTCGTCGGTGGCGTCGGTGCTGCCTACCTGGCCGTGCCTTTCCTCTCATTCTGGCAACCGAGTGCCGCCGCCAGGGCCGCAGGTGCCCCGGTAGAGGCCGACATCAGCAAGCTGGAACCTGGGCAGAAAATGACCATCGAGTGGCGGGGCAAGCCGGTCTGGATTGTGCGGCGCCAGCCTGAAAGCCTCAAGGATTTGCCTGGTCTGGACAGTCAGCTGCGTGATCCGAAATCTGAAAGTTCCGTTCAGCCCGCCAACAGCCAGAACGGGTACCGCTCGATCAAGCCGGAGATTCTGGTCATGGTCGGCATCTGCACCCACCTGGGCTGCTCGCCCACCTACCGGCCTGAACTGGCCGCAGAAGACCTGGGCAAGGACTGGAAGGGTGGCTTCTTCTGCCCCTGCCACGGTTCACGTTTCGATCTTGCAGGCCGGGTTTATCAGGGGGTTCCGGCCCCGCTCAATCTGGAAGTGCCCCCGCACTATTACCGGACAGACAACACCATCGTGATCGGCGAACTCGGAGGCGCGGCTTAACATGGCTGACAACAACAAAATCATGGCCAGCGGCGGCCTGATGCGCTGGATAGACGAGCGCCTGCCCGTCACCAATGCCTGGCAAAAACACCTGGGCGCCTATTATGCGCCGAAAAATTTCAACTTCTGGTACTACTTCGGCTCCCTGGCCCTGCTGGTTCTGGTCAACCAGATCCTCACTGGCATCTGGCTGACCATGAACTACAAACCCTCCGCCACCGAAGCCTTTGCCTCGGTGGAATACATCATGCGCGACGTCAACTGGGGCTGGCTGATTCGCTACATGCACGCCACAGGCGCCTCCATGTTCTTTGTAGTCGTGTATCTGCACATGCTGCGTGGCCTGATGTATGGTTCCTACAAAAAGCCGCGTGAACTCATCTGGCTGATAGGCATGGTGATTTATGTCCTGCTCATGGCCGAGGCGTTCATGGGCTATCTGCTGCCCTGGGGCCAGATGTCCTATTGGGGTGCGCAGGTCATCATCTCGCTGTTTGGCGCCATCCCCTACGTGGGCGAAGATCTGGCACTCTGGATCCGGGGTGACTATGTAGTCGCCGATGCGACTCTGAACCGTTTCTTCGCCTTCCATGTGGTCCTGGTGCCCATGATTCTACTGGTGCTGGTGTTTTTGCACATCCTGGCCCTGCATGAAGTCGGCTCCAATAACCCTGATGGCGTGGAAATCAAGAAAATCAAGGATAAGAATGGCAATCCGGTAGACGGCATTCCCTTCCACCCCTACTATACCGTCAAGGACATTGTCGGCGTGGCCGTCTTCCTGATGCTGTTCAGCTTCATCATCTTCTATACCCCGGAGCTGGGCGGCTGGTTTCTGGAACATGACAATTTTGTCCCGGCCGACCCGATGGTAACGCCGGAACACATCAAGCCCCTGTGGTATTTCACGCCGTTTTACGCCATCCTGCGCGCCGTGCCGGACAAATTCCTGGGCGTCGTCGCCATGGGTGCCGCAATCTTCGTGTTCTTTCTGTTGCCCTGGCTGGATCGCAGCCCGGTGAAATCCGTGCGCTATCGCGGCGTTTATTTCAAATCGGCCCTGGTTCTGTTCCTGATCAGCTTCGTGGGTCTGGCCTACCTGGGCGGTCAACCGGCCACGCCGACCTACACCCTGTTTGCCCGCCTATTGTCGGGGGTCTACTTTGCCTTCTTTGTCCTCATGCCGTTCTATACCGCGTGGGACAAGGACAAACCCGTCCCGAGCCGGGTCACTTACACCCCCCATTAAGTTACGGAGCGCTAACCATGATGAAATCTACGCTGTGGGCCTTGACCCTGAGCCTCAGTTTGGGCGCTGGGTCCGTTTGGGCCAGCGGTGGCGGCGGAATCACACTGCGCAAGGCGCATGTGGACATCAGCGATACCGATTCGCTGCAACGCGGCGCCCAGCTGTTCGTCAACTACTGTCTGAGCTGCCACGAAGCCCGCTTCATGCGCTACAACCGCATGGGCGAGGATTTGGGTATCACCGATGCCCAGCTCTCCGGGAATTTGATATTTTCCGGCGCGAAGGTCGGTCAGACCATGACCATAGCCATGCGGCAGGCTGATGGCAAGGAATGGTTCGGCACCAAGGTTCCCGACCTGAGCCTCATCGCACGATCACGGGGCGCCGACTGGCTGTATACCTACCTGACCAGCTTCTATCTGGATGAGAAACGGCCGTTTGGAGTCAACAACCTGCTCTTCAAGGATGTGGCCATGCCCCATGTACTGTGGGAACTTCAGGGCATGCAGCATCTGGTCAGGCCGGATGGCGATCACGGCCACGCGCAGGCGAGCGCGGAAAAGTCCGGACACGGAACCCCCCATGATGCAGCACCCAGGTTGGAACTGGTTGACAAGGCCAGCCTGTCTGCCGAAGAACATCACAAGCGCGTCAACCATTATGAACGTCAGGTGCGCGATTTGGTGAATTTCCTGGTCTACGTCGGTGAACCCGCGCAGGGTCAGCGTCTGGACCTGGGCTGGCGGGTACTGGCCTTCCTGTTCGTGTTCTTCATCTTTGCCTATCTGCTGAAGCGCGAATACTGGCGCGACGTTCACTAAGGCCCCCCACGGCGAGGTGGCAATACGTCACCTCGCTGTCACCCACCCAAACGCATGACCTCACGCAAACCCTACTTACTCCGTGCCCTGCAGGACTGGATTGTTGATAACCAGATGACCCCTTACCTGCTGGTGGATGCAACCCTGCCGGGACAAAACATCCCCGCCCGCTATGTCAAGGACGGCCGGATCATCTTCAACCTCAGCCCAAGTGCAGTCCAGAAATTCCAGATAGCGCCCGATGCGGTCAGCTTTGAGGCCCGGTTTGGCGGGGTGGCCATGCCGGTGTACGTCCCGATTGCAGCAGTTCTGGCCATTTATGCCCGTGAAAATGGCCAAGGCTTTTCTTTTCAGGATGAGGCGGAATCCCCGCCCCCGCCAGAACCGGAAACACCCGCACCCAGCCCTGGCAAGCGGGCGCATCTGAAAGTCATCAAGTAGCCTGTACCAGCCAGCTGGCGGCCAGGTGGGCCAGGGCCGGGGCGCGCTGGCCCAGCAGGGCACCCAGATGACTGACCCCGGCGGCCTGATAAAAATCTCCGCCCAGCTGCGCCGCCAACTGCGCCTGAATGCCGGGTGGCACTGTGGTATCCAGACCACCCGCCAACACCAGACTGGGCACCTGTTGCGGCCAGCGCACCAGCGGCACCCCATCCCACAGCGCCTGCATCACCGCACCGGATTCATTGCGCCACTGCCGGTGCGCGGCCTCGGCCTGAACCCAGCTGGCATCAGGCAGCGCCGCCCGCGTGTGCTGCGGCGCACTGTCCTGCCAACGAATCAGCCGGGCAAAGCGCCGGGGCTGGGGTGGCCAGCCCGGCACCTGCGCCGGAGGTACTGCGTTGACCAGCAGCAGCCCGGCGACCGGCTGCACTGCGGCAACCTGCAACGCCAGCAGGCCGCCCAGACTGGCCCCCAACAATACGGATGGCACCGGTACCGCCTGCACCTGAGCCAGTACCTGCGCCCGATAGTCATCCAGGACTGTGTCGGCCAGCGCGTCGCGCGGTTGCAGATTCAGGCACTGGCAGTCAAATCCCTGCGCCTGCAATACCGCAAGCCAGGCAGCCCACTGCCAGGCACCCCCACCGGCACCGTGGATGCACAGCAGCTTCACCGACCCGGCGGCAGCCGGGATTCCAGCGCTGCCAGCAAGCCGGTACAAGCATCGTGAATCATGTCCAGCACCCGCTCAAAGCCATTCGGGCCGCCATAGTAGGGGTCGGGCACCTCATCACGGCGCCAGGTCGGCGCGTAGTGCATCAGCAAGTTGAGCTTGGCCTGATGTTCCGGCGGACATAATGTCCGTAGACTGGCCAGATTTTCCTGATCCATCGCCAACACATAATCAAATTCGACGCAGTCTGCAACCTGCACGCGCCGGGCGCGCAACTGGCTCAAATCAATGCCTGCCCGCTGGGCCGTTGCCTGACTGCGCGGGTCAGGGGGAGCGCCGATGTGGTAGCTGTGCGTCCCCGCAGAGTCAATCTGGATCCGTGTACTCAGGCCCTTCTGCTGCACCAGATGCCGCATCACCCCTTCCGCAGTCGGCGAGCGGCAGATGTTGCCCA
>CAYNNN010000057.1:0-14991 GCA_964398665.1 uncultured Gammaproteobacteria bacterium
CGTAGCCTTGGGCGTAATCGACGCCGATGCTGCGCAGCCGTTCCAGCAATAGATCATTTTCGACAAATTCGGCAACGGTTTGACGGCGCAGGTCACGGGCAATCTGGGCCACGGCGTTGACGATGACAAAATCATCGGAGTCAGTCAGCATGTTGCGAATGAAGCTGCCATCAATTTTCAGGTAATCCACCGGGAGCTGACGGAGATAGGCAAAAGAACACATGCCGCTGCCGAAATCATCCAGAAAGAAGCGACAACCCAGTGCGCGCAAGCCTTCCACCATGCGCCGCGCCGATTGCAGGTCGCTGATGGCGGCCGTTTCCGTGATTTCAAAGCACAGGCGCTGGGCTGAAATCTGGTGGATTTGCAGTTGTTCGGCAACAAAATTCAGGAAATCCGGCTCGGCCATGGTGCGGCCCGACAAATTCACGGCGTAGCTGGCCTGGGTTTCCGGATGCCGGGCCAGATAGTCCAGCAGGGTGCGTACGACATAGCGGTCGATGGTGGGTGCCAAGCCATAATGCTCCGCAGCCGGGAGGAAGTGGGCCGGACTTTGCAGCTCGCCGGCCGGCGTCTGCAGGCGAATCAAAATTTCGTAGTGATCAAATTGCTGGGGCGCACTAACCGCCGCAACTGCCTGACGAAACAGGAGCAGGCGGCTCTCATCCAGGGCCTGAAGCAGAGAACTGACGCCGTGCATCTCGTCTTCCATCTGGGTCAGCCGGATTTGAGTTTGGTAAACCTGAACCCGATTGCGGCCCTCTGACTTGGCCAGATAACAGGCCTTGTCGGCCTGAGCCATGACTTCGGCAACGCCCGCCGTATCGGGCTGAATTAAGGTCATGCCCAGGCTGGCCCCGATCTTGAAGACATGCTGATCAGCATGTCTGTATCTAAAATTTTGAAATTGTTGTAAAATTTTTTGACCCAAATTTTGGGAGGCTTCCAGACTGGTATCAAACAGGATCAGGCCAAATTCATCACCGCCCAGGCGACCCAGGCAGTATTCTGCCGGGATGCTGGCCCGCATGAGCTGGGCAATTTCGTGCAGGAGCCGGTCGCCTGCCGGATGGCCGCAGAGGTCGTTGACCAGCTTGAACTGATCCAGGTCTATGTAACAAAACACATGCTGGCGGCCCTGGGTCTGGGCATCCCGCACGGCACATTCCAGCCGGGATTCCACCCCGCGCCGGTTCGGCAGACCAGTCAGTGGGTCTTGAAAGGCCATTGCGTGTAATTCCTGCACCAGGCGGCGGCGTTCGGTTTCATCATGCAGGACCAGGACAGCGCCGATCAGGGTGCCGGTGGCGTCGCGCACTGGGGCCGCAGTCCCACGTACGGCAATACGGTTGCCATTGGCCTGAACCAGCCACCCTTGAGGCATCACTTGCTGGGTAGCCAGCCGCAAGGCGGTTTTGGCCGGGTGCTCGGGCGCTTCAAGGTTGATGACCTGTTCCACGGGACTGCCGTGGCTGGGGCCATTCCACAGGCTCAGACGCAGGGCGGCCGGGTTGGCATAGACCAGCCTACCCTGCAAATCGGTGATGCTGACCCCATCTTCAATGGCGGCCAGGGTAACGCGCCAACGTTCTTCTTCTTCAGCCAGATGGGCGAGCAGATTGCCGACCCGCTCGCCCATCTGATTCAGGCTGGCGGCATTGGCCACCAGTTCGGGGGCGGCGCCCGGTTCCAGCTGTACCGGAGTCCAGCTACCCGTCTTGGCAAACAAATCGACAGCCCGATCCAGGCTGCGCAGACCATGCAGATTGCCCTGCACCAGGCAGCGTACCAGCCACCATACCAGCAGCAGGCTGATCCCCAGAGCCAGGGTTTGTTGCCAGAACTGGCGCCACAGCCGTCCGACCCAGGGTTCAGTGGCCAGGGTTGCACTGATGGTGCCGTAGTGACGTCCGCCTACTTCGATGGCATGCTGGCTGGGTCGGGCCTGCACGCCGAGGAGATGGTGAAACCATTCGGGGGCCTGTGCGGTGTTATCCAATCCGGGAACCTGGATCAGTACCGGGGGAAGCTCGAAACCGACCTGACTGAGGTCACCCTGGGCAGCCCGGCGCCGCAATAGCTGTTCGATGGCGGTATAGTCACCCAGAACTGCCCATTCCGAGAGTAGTTCGCCCAAAAACAGGGTACGTCGGTTCTGGGCATCCTGGATGAAGCGGGCCAGCTCGTCCTGGGCCTGCCGTAGCTGCAACCAGCCCAGGCCCAGAAACAGCAACAGAAGCAGGCTGGCCAGACTGATCAGTAGCCGCTGCTCCAGGCTCATGCGTGCCAGTAACGGCCACACGCTGCGCAGGGTGTAATTACTCAGCCTCCAGCACAGGTTCGGCTTGGGCGTAGAATTTTCGGTAATTGGCATAATCGTGCTCGTCTGCTCGGACAAAACCGCGTGCGGTTTTGGTGCCCACTTTGGCCGCAGCAGCAGCGAGGATAGCATTACCCGCCGGATTTTGGGTCATTTCGATCAGGGCCGTCTGAACCCGTGCCTGGACGGTCTCAGGAACTCCAGGGTGGGCCATGATGCATAAATCATAATATGGTTCAGATTGATATAGGATGCGATAGCTGAAATTTTCCCGTTCGGCGTAGCCGGCCATCACTTGCAGATTGACCCCGGCAGCCTGCACCAGGCCATGTTTGAGCTGGCTCATGGCTGCTTCCTGATTGCCGGCAAAGATCCGCCTGACCTTGACTCCGGCCTTGAGCAGGGCATCATATGGGACGGAATACCCTGCAAAAGCATAAGGGTTGGCGAAGACCACGCTGCTGCCGGCCAAATCTTCCAGGCGGTGCAGGGGGGCCTGAGACGCGACTACGATGCCGCCCTGGATGCCGTCCCCGGCCTGGCGGGCCAGCACCTTGAAACCCCATCGGGAACGCTCCGGGGTGAACAGGTGGTTGGTATAGACGAAGGCCAATTCGCCGCGCCCAGCCATATCGGTGGTTTCATTCGCGGTTTTGGCAATGGCGAGTTGCAGGCGCACACCGGCAGTTTGACCGACGTAAGTCAGAATCGGGTTCCAGTATTCGGCAGTCAGCATCAGAGAGCGCTGGTTGATGACGCCAAACGGGTAAGGGCCGTTGGCTTCCCAAGCGGAGGCTGTCCCCATAAGCCCAAGATTTAATAAAATGATAGCCACGATGGCACGCATGATGCCCCCCCTATATGGATAGTATGTAGTTTTATAGGTCCGCCCCACGAATATTAAAGCAGGATTTATGCCGGGTCGTTAATCTATAGCAAGACTGAGGTTTGAGGCTTGCATACTCCCGCAGTGCCCGTATTACAATCCAGCGCACAATTCCTACGGAGTAGCCCCAACTTATGACCTCTGTCACCCGAGCAACCGTCGAAGCGGCGATCAAAACCTTCATTGAGCCGCACCTGGAAAAAGACCTTATCAGTGCCAAAGTGATGAAAAAACTGGATATCAGCCCAGAAGGCCGGGTGAGCGTCCAGGTTGTGCTGGGCTTTCCGGCCCAGGGTTATATTCCCACCCTGACCGAGGCGCTGCGCAGTCGTATCGCAGCGGTGGCGGGGGTGACCGGGGTTCAGGTCGAAATCAGCAGCAAAATCGCGGCCCATGCGGTGCAGAAAACCCTGAAGCCCATTGATAATGTGAAGAATATCATTGCAGTGGCTTCAGGCAAGGGCGGTGTTGGCAAGTCCACCGTGGCGGTCAATCTGGCGCTGGCGTTGTCTGTGGAAGGCGCGACAGTCGGGATTCTGGATGCTGATATCTATGGTCCCAGCCAGCCCCGGATGTTAGGCGTCAGTGGGCAGCCAGAATCCAAAGACGGTAAAACCCTGGAACCGGTGATGGGGCATCGCCTGCAAGCCATGTCCATCGGCTTTCTGATTGACGAAGAAACCCCGATGATCTGGCGTGGCCCGATGGTCACGCAGGCGTTGGAACAACTGTTGCAAGATACCAACTGGCAAAATCTCGACTATCTGATCATCGATCTGCCGCCGGGCACCGGTGATACGCAACTGACCCTGGCGCAAAAAGTGCCGGTCAGCGGTGCCGTCATCGTCACCACGCCGCAGGACATTGCCTTGCTGGATGCGCGCAAGGGACTGAAGATGTTCCAGAAGGTTGAAGTGCCTGTGCTAGGGGTTGTGGAAAACATGAGCATCCACATTTGCAGCAATTGCGGTCACGAAGAACATATCTTTGGCCAGGGCGGTGGGGTACGGATGGCCGAACAGTACGATGTGGATTTTCTGGGTGCTTTGCCGCTGGACAAGCGGATTCGGGAAGAAACCGATGGTGGCAAACCCACGGTCGCAGCCGAGCCAGATTGCCGGATCGCTCAGATTTATCGTGAGATTGCCCGCCGGGCGGCGGCCAAGCTGTCCTTGCTGGAAAAAGATTACGCAGCCAAATTCCCCAGCATCGTGATTCAAAACACCTAGCTGTCCAGCTGACTGAGGTAATCCAGAAACCAGGTTTCCAGGGCCTGCGGGGTGGCCAGGTAAAAATCGGCGCCCCAGCACGCAGGATCGTCGCCTGGCTCGATATAGCCAAAACCCACTGCAACCGTTACCAGACCGGCCCGCTGTCCAGCCTCAATGTCGCGCCGGGCATCGCCCAGGTAGAGGGCCTGGCTTGGGTGGCAGCCGATTTGGGCGCAGGCGTGCAGCAGGGGCGCCGGGTGCGGTTTGGGGTGTGGCGTGGTATCACCGCTGACGATGCAGGCCGCGCGTTGAGCGTAGCCCAGTTGCTGCATCAGGGGTTCAGTCAGGGCCGCCCGCTTGTTGGTGACAATACCCCAGGCAATCTGTCGGGCCTCGGCCAGTAGGACCAGTCTGGCTACGGCGGGAAA
The DNA here is from genome assembly GCA_964398665.1 of uncultured Gammaproteobacteria bacterium. GTDB lineage: Bacteria > Pseudomonadota > Gammaproteobacteria > CAYNNN01 > CAYNNN01 > CAYNNN01. Next base: position 4,846 of record CAYNNN010000057.1, read on the forward strand.
TAGCCGGGTATGCCGGGTCAGCGCCGCCGCATAGTGAGCTAAAAAACGCGCCCGACGTTCAGGGAATCGTGTATCTGCCGCATCGGTGTCAAAAGCCCGCTGCACCAATGCCGAGGTGCCGGTGGAAACCCAGGGCCGCAGGGCGGCCGTGGGTAACGGTGGCAGGCTTTCGTCGGCGCGGGCCTGATTCAGGGCTGCGACGAGGTCGGGTGCGGTATCGGCAAAAGTACCATCCAGATCAAAGAGCAAGGCCCGCAATTCAGTCGGCATCGCGCTGGGCACACATCAGATAGTTGATGCTGACATCCTGGGTCAGGCGTGCTTGCCGGGTAAAGGGGTTGTAACTCAGTCCCTGCAGGTCGGTGACGGTCAGGCCGGCAGCGCGTAGCCACTGCGCCAGTTCAGCAGGCTTGATGAACTGGGCATAATGGTGGGTACCACGGGGCAGCAGCCGCAGCAGATGTTCAGCACCCACGATGGCCAAGGCGAAACTCTGCGGAGTGCGATTCAGAGTGGAAAGTATCAATTTTCCGCCGGGAATCAGCAGGCTGGTGCAGGTCGCAATGATTTGGGCCGGGTCGGGCACATGCTCAAGCATTTCCAGGCAGGTGATGGCGGCATAACGGGTGTCAGGTTCGGCCGCTGCCAAGGCTTCGATAGTCTGGGCCTGGTAACGGATGGTCAGTCCGACTTCCTGGGCGTGCAGCTGTGCAGCGGCCAGGGTGGCCGGTGCGGCGTCAATGGCTGTGACCACGGCACCGTGGCGGGCCATGCCCTCAGCCAGCAACCCACCCCCGCAACCCACATCCAGCACGGGTGTGCCTTCCAGCCTGACCTGACTGCGGATATAAGCCAGCCGGGTCGGGTTCAGATCGTGCAGAGGCCGAAATTCCCCCTCAGGGTCCCACCAGCGGTGAGCCAGATGGTCGAACTGGGCAACTTCGTGGGGATAGTAATTTTGCTGCATAACCGGGGTTACGGGCCATGAAAGCCAAAGCCTAACACAACTTGATCCGGATCAGGATGGCCCGATAGGGCTTATGCGACCATGAGAACGTGAGTTTTAATCCAACGGAGGCTTATCATGTTGACGACCACTCGGTTAAGTATGGCCTTGGCCGCAGTGCTATGGGGCTTGGGCGGGTCTGCGTCAGCCCAGCAGGACAATGCGGGGTGTTGGCCGCAATCGCAGGCCGACCTGCAACAGTGCAAGCAGGACTGCGTGAAAACCTCACCCAGCTACAGTCAGTGCCTGGAGAAGTGCGAAGTCTGGTACCGCAATTGCCGTCGTAAGCCGGGCGAGACGGCAGAACAGCCGCCACTGTAACGGTACGGGGCGGCAGTACACGCCAGGCAGGTTGTGTCACGCAAACGGTCATCTGGTCAATGGATTGATCGGAAGGCCCGCGCCGCCGCCAGACAGGTTTCTTCCAGATCGGCGGCGGTGTGCGCACCAGAGACGAATCCTGCCTCGAAGGCAGATGGTGCCAGGTAAACCCCGGCCTCCAGCAGGGCGTGGAAGAAGCGCTGGAAACGCGGCACATCGCAGGCCATCACTTCGCTAAACCGGGTGACCTGAGGGGCTCGGGTGAAGAATAGACCGAACATGCCCCCGATGGCGACCGTGGCCAGCGGAATGTCGGCTTCCTGGGCAGCCTGCTGAAGGCCTTCGGCCAGGATTTGAGTTTTGGCTTCCAGGTGTTCAAAAAAATCTGCAGCGGCGATCAGTTCCAGCGTCTTGAGGCCGGCCGCCATGGCGACCGGATTGCCCGAGAGGGTGCCGGCCTGATAGACCGGACCGAGCGGCGCCAGATGGGCCATGATTGTGGCCTTGCCGCCAAAGGCGCCTACTGGCAGGCCGCCACCGATGACCTTGCCCAGGGTGGTCAGGTCGGGCGTGATGCCGAATCGGGCCTGAGCACCGCCCAGGGCAACCCGGAATCCAGTCATGACTTCATCGAAAATCAGCACGGTGCCGTAGGCGTCGCATAGCTGACGCAAGCCTTCCAGGAATCCGGGCGCGGGCAGGACGCAGTTCATGTTCCCGGCAACCGGCTCCACAATGACGGCAGCCAACTCGGGACCGTGTTCGGTGAAACAGGCTGCGGTGGCGGCCAGGTCATTATAAGCCACGGTCAGGGTATCCTGTGCCACGGCGGGGGTGACCCCTGCTGAACTGGGGATGCCCAGCGTGAGGGCACCGGAGCCTGCCTTGACCAGCAAGCTGTCGGCATGGCCGTGATAACAGCCTTCAAACTTGAGAATCTTGGGGCGTCCGGTATACCCCCGTGCCAGGCGCAGGGCGCTCATGGTGGCTTCGGTGCCGGAGCTGACCATGCGGAGTTGTTCCAGGCTGGGCATCAGCTGCCGTACCCGTTCAGCCAGCAGGACCTCCAGTTCACAGGGGGCGCCAAAGCTCAGGCCACGGGCTGCCGTCATCTGTACAGCGGCAACTACGTCCGGGTGTGCGTGTCCTAAAATTGCTGGCCCCCAGGAGCCGACATAATCGATGTAGCGTCGGCCATCCGCGTCGTAGACGTAGGCCCCATGCGCACGGCTTAAAAACAGCGGCTCGCCCCCAACGCCCCGGAATGCCCGGACAGGGGAGTTGACCCCGCCGGGAATCACGGCTTGGGCGCGCGTGTAAAGGCTGTGGGATTGATTCATGTTACAGTGCAAGGTGGTAGAGGGACTGAGCATAACATGCTCAGCAGGTGGCTGGCTGCCTGAATGTCACTGGCTGCAAATACGCCAGAGATCACGGCCAGCAGGTCTGCCCCGGCGGCCCGAACTTCAGCCGCATTGTCCAGGGTGAGGCCGCCAATGGCGGCTATGGGCAGGCCAAATTGCTGGCGGGCTTTTCCTAGCAATTCCAGGGTGGCGCGCGGTGCCTGGGGTTTGGTGGGCGAGGGATACAGGCTGCCGAAGGCCAGATAACTGGCCCCCGCTTTCCAGGCGGCCTCGGCGCGGCTCAGGTCGGCATAGCAGGATGCCCCGATGACGGCGGCTGGTCCCAGGCGGGTGCGGGCCTGGGCGATGCCGGCATCGTCACGTCCCAGATGCACGCCGGTGGCCCCGATGGTGGCGGCCAGGTCCAGATCATCGTTGATGATGAAACCTGCCCCTGCAGCCTTGCACAGCTGTTGCAGTGCAGTGGCCTGTTGCAGGCGCACGCTGGGCGTCAGGTGCTTGGCTCGGTACTGGACCCAGGCAGCACCACCGGCCAGGGCCTGGGCCACGGCCCCGACCAGTTGCGCATCTGGTATCAGATACGGGTCGGTGATGACATATAACCCGTTCATGATCAACAAGGCTGGCAACGATGCGGAATCAGTTGCCCAGGCCCGACCCGATAGGCTGCCAGCAAGGTCTGCCGGGTGTAATGCGCAGCCCGTTCCAGGGCCTCCAGTAGTGGGTAGTTTTGCGCCAGATGTGCGGCCAGACTGGCCGCCAAGGTGCAGCCCGAGCCGTGAAAATGCCCCGGCAGACGCGGTGTGGTGTGTTCCCAGACCAATTCGCCCCCTTGATAAAAGCGGTTGGTCAGCGTGCCATCGTCCCCTGCTTCATGACCACCGGTAATCAGTATCTGTTGGGCGCCGTTGGCCCACAGGACTTGCGCACAGGTGGACAGATCGGCCTGTGCGTCCAGCCCGGCCAATTGTCGGGCCTCCACGCCGTTGGGTGTCAGCAGCGTGACCCAGGGCAACAGCTTGCGTAAGGCCGGCAGCAAGTCAGGGTTGCTCAGGGTGCCACCACCACCCGCCTGCAGCACCGGATCCAGAAGCAGCGGCAATCTGCTTTCTGTCAGCCAGGACTGCAACCAAGCCACGATCCGGGCCTCAGCCAGCATTCCGGCCTTGACCCAGGTGATGGGCAGGGTGCGCTGCAAGGTGCGGGCCTGGGCATCCAGCAAGGCCGGGTCTGCGGCGCTATAGGCATATGCCTGGCTTGTATCCTGTACCGTCAGCGCGGTCACCAAGGGAGCAGCATGGACGCCGGCGGCCTGGATGGCCAGGATATCGGCCGCAATACCAGCCCCACCGCCAGGGTCGAGGCCGCCGAGCGTCAGGACCACGGGTCGGGCGGGTGCAACATTTTGCGCGGGATTGGCTAACATTTATCTGTAGTCTCAACTACACTCCAGGGCGAGGCGGATGGAAAACCACAACGATCGGTAAACACAGATTAAAAGGTAATGAACAACATGGCTAGGCACTCACTGGCATTGGCAATGACGCCGGAAGATTTATTGGCAACGGCGCATGAGTATTGCGCGTGGATCGATCATGCGCAAGCGGATGACCGGCAGATCTGGTTACGGGAATTGAGCCAGTTGCTGGCTCAGCTGCATGCGGCCTTGTTGATGCGTCAATCTTTGCCTCAGGCCCAGCCCTTGCCGCAAACCCAGGATCTGGAGGCCCGCTTCAGCCTGTTCTTGCGCCTGAAAGATATCTTGGGCGATGACGACTTATACTGGCTGGAGTTTGACGGCGCAGCTCCGTACGAGCGGAGTGGGAGTCTGGCTGGGGACCTGACCGATATTTATTTTGAACTGAGTCATGCCCTGCAACACTTGAAAAATGATCCTGAGCGTTGTGCAGCCTATTTGCGATGCAGCTTTCAGAAATTATGGGGCCAGCATCTGCTGGATGCCGAACGTCAGTTATATCGGCTTCAGGATCCGACCCGATCGTGCCGCTAGGGGTTTGCCCTTGACTCTCCAATGGAATACAGCCATCTGACTGGCGGACATGCTAGTATCCCGGTCATTCCCACTCCCCAAAGGCTGATTCCCATGCATGCAGTATCCCTGGCTCCAGCACCCACGCCCGCCTTCAACACCCAACTCACCCCGGCAGAGTTGCGGGTCACGCCGGCGGCGGCGGATAAGCTGGCAAACCTGTTGCAAGAACTGGACGATGACAGTGTGGTGGCGGTTCGGGTATTCGTCAGCGGGGGCGGTTGCAGCGGAATGGGCTATGGCATGACCTTTACCCAGCAACAGCTCCCCACCGATGCTGTGCTGGATGCAGGCGACTTCCGCCTGGTGGTGGACCCGATGGCGTTGCAGTACCTGAGGGGGGTCGAGATTGATTACCAGGAAGGCCCACGCGGGGCCAGTTTCCTGTTCAATAATGCCTTCAATTTCTCGGGTGGCAAAGGCACCTGCGGTGGTTGTGGTTCGTCAGGTGGCGGCTGCGGCTAGGGAGCCGTGTTGTCCTAATGGCGGTGGCGGGGCTGAAAACCGGGTGGTGGTGCGCCCTTGTCACCCTCGCCAAATAGAAAACCCCGCATGCTTTCTTCCAGCAGAGCCAGCACGCGCGGGTCGGCAGTGTTCAGGCGGTTTTCATTGATGAGCAGTACCATGCGCTCCAGCCAGCGTTGCCAGCCGGCTTGGGAAATCTGCTCATAAATCCGCATCCCCAGTTCGCCGGGGTAGGGCGGGGCGTCCAGACCTTCTGCCTCGCGTCTGAGAACATTGCAATAAATCAATCGGCTCATACTCTACCACTCACGTCAGAAAGGTTTCAGGGTTGCCAGCAGAATGATCCCGACCAGCAACAGGACGGGGACTTCATTGAACCAGCGATAAAATACATGCCCATGCGGATTGCGATCCTGGCGGAACAGGTGCAGATAATAGCCGCAGTAGCCGTGATAAACCGTGAGGATTGTCAGCAGGCCAAGTTTGGCATGTAGCCAACCCTGCTGGCCATAAGCGGCCCAAGCGTAATCTACTAGCATCCACAAGCCAAACAGCCAGGTCAACACGGCACCAGGCGTCATGATTCCATAAAAAAGCTTGCGTTCCATGGTCTTGAACCGGTCAAGACTGGGCTTGTCCGTACTCATGGCATGGTATACATAGAGCCGAGGCAGATAAAACAGCCCGGCAAACCAGGTAACCATGAAAATTAGATGGAAGGCCTTGAGCCACATAAGATGCCCCGCTGGTTCATGCGCGTCTTATAAACCTGGCCATACCCAGGAATCAAGGTGTCAATCATCCGGGAATCCGGTCAGTCAGACCCCCCCATTGGCCCCAGTCGGGGATTTTAGGCTATGATCGTGCACTGATTACTTTATGAGGCAGAGTGCGCATGATTCAGGTCGGCATTGTTGGAGGCACGGGTTATACCGGCGTTGAGCTGCTGCGATTATTGGCCCAGCATCCGCAGTGCCAGCTTCAGGTGATTACCTCCCGGGGGTCTGCAGGTGTCAGGGTCAGCGAGCTATACCCCAATTTGCGTGGGCGGGTTGACCTCAGCTTTACCGAGCCGGATGTGGCGCGTCTGAGCCAGTGCGACGTGGTGTTTTTCGCCACGCCCAACGGTACTGCGATGCAGATGGCGCCAGCCCTGCTGGCTCAGGGCGTCAGGGTCATCGACCTGGCAGCAGATTTTCGCCTGCGCGACCCGCAGGTCTGGCAGGACTGGTATGGTGTACCCCATGCCTGCCCGGAATTGCTGCCCGAAGCCATATACGGTTTGCCCGAGCTTTACCGGGATCTCATTCGCAAGGCTCGGCTCATTGCCAATCCAGGCTGCTACCCCACTGCCGTGACGTTGGGATGGTTACCCTTGCTGGAAGCACAACTGATAACGCCCGATGAGCTGATTGCAGATGCCAAATCCGGTGTGAGTGGCGCGGGACGCAAGGCTGAGCTGAATCTGCTCCACGCCGAGGTCAGTGAGAATTTTCGTGCTTACGCAGTCCCCCGGCACCGCCACTGGCCGGAGATCAAGCAAACACTGGAGCAAGTTTCCGGACAGGCGCTGGATTTGACTTTTGTGCCTCATCTGTTGCCACAGATTCGTGGCATCCATGCCACCTTATACGCCCGGTTGCGAGATGCCGAGGTGGATTTGCAAGCACTGTATGCCCGGCGTTACTTATCAGAGCCATTTGTGGATGTTCTGCCTGCGGGTCAACATCCGGAAACCCGGAGTGTCCGCGCTTCCAATCTGTGCCGGATCGCAGTGCATCGCCCCCTGCACGGTACGCGCGTTGTGGTGCTCTCGGTAATCGATAATCTCGTCAAGGGTGCTGCCGGGCAGGCAATACACAATCTCAACCTGATGTTCGGCCTGGAAGAAACCCTGGCGCTAACAGCATTGCCGGTCATGCCCTGATGTTGCGTCTGTTCTTGGGTTTGGGGCTTCTGCTGCTGGGCGGGGTACTGGGGGCATCGGGCGTTGCGTGGTGGTTGTATCAGCAAATCACTGTCCATACGGTTCAGCAGCAAGATTTGGGTCGGCATCTGGATGCCATGCGGCAACAGCTGGTCAGCCTGGGCGATGAAAATACTGCGTTGCAATCCAGGCTCATGACCGTAGAGCGCAGTGCGCAGGTTGATCAGGCGGCTCAGGAGGCCATGCGGGTGCGCTGTTCGATCCTACAGGACAAACTGGGCCAGCTGGAAGACGAGGTGGCGTTCTACCAGAACTTGCTGAATCACGATGAGGGCACGTCCACCGTTCACGCCACGGCGCTTCAGGTCAGAATGCGGCTTTCGCCACAATATTTCAAATATCGGCTGACCCTGGCCCGCTCCAGTGCGGCTACCGAAGCTGCTGAGGGTATTGCACGCCTGTCGCTGGTCGGCCGCCAGGCAGGTAAGCCCGTCACACTGGCCTGGAGTCAGATCAATGATCAGGGTGGGTCTGATTTCAGATTCAATATCAAACAAATGGAAATTCTGGAGGGTGATGTGCACTTGCCGGACGGCTTCATTCCTGCGCGCCTCAAGGTTGAGCTGATTCCCATCCGCCAAGGCTTTGCTCGTCAGGTGGAGTATCTGGATTGGGTGGTGGAACAATCGGGCTTATGAGGGAATCCCTTGAATTGTACCGCTCAAATGCTTAGGATGCGCGCAATGATTCCGTATGAGAACCTGAACCATGTCTACAGAGGCCACTCTGGTTTTTACAAATAGCGCTGCCGCCAAGGTGCGCGAGTTGATCGAAGCTGAAGGCAACCCGGATTTGAAGTTGCGGCTGTATATTACCGGCGGCGGCTGTTCCGGGTTCCAGTATGGGTTTGCCTTTGATGAAGATGCGCAGGACGGAGATACGGCCGTGGAGAATGCGGGCGTCACCCTGCTGGTTGATCCCATGAGCATCCAGTATCTGATGGGTGCGGAGGTAGACTACTCTGAAGGTCTGGAAGGCGCCCATTTTGTCATTCGGAACCCCAACGCCACGACCACCTGTGGCTGCGGTTCATCGTTCTCTGCCTAGCGGGTTATTCTCGATTTTGCAGTGGCGGAATGGCCAGCGGCAGCACTAGCCTGCCTGCTGCGTTGTGCTGTTCGGCGGGCACACGACCAGAGGGGCTGTCCGCACTGAGCCAAAGCAGGCCACCGCCCGCCGCCAGTAGCAGCAACACTGCTCCAAGTGCCAGGTAACCCCCCGGACGCGTTCTCGGGCGGAAGGAAAATGTGTTTGAAGTCAGGAATTGGCGCATAATCAGGCTTTGGCCGGGAAACAACTGAAGCATGAACTCAGACGAGAGCCTAGCGCAATTGCTGCGCGGTGTGCAAGAGATACTGCCTGCCGACGGCCTGCGAGCCAAATTGGCCTTGGGTCGGCCCCTGCGTATCAAGGCCGGTTTTGATCCCACGGCCCCGGATCTGCACCTGGGCCATACTGTGTTGCTCAATAAATTAAGGCAATTTCAGAAACTTGGGCACGATGTCCTGTTCCTGATCGGCGATTTTACCGGCATGATCGGCGATCCAACCGGGAAGAATGTTACGCGCAAGCCGCTGACCCGTGAGGAGGTGCAGGCCAATGCCCGCACCTACGAAACCCAGATTTATAAAATTCTTGACCCCGATCAAACCCAGGTTGTGTTCAATTCGGCTTGGCTGGGGCAAATGACGTCTGCTGACCTGATTGCCTTGGCAGCGCAATACACGGTGGCGCGGATGCTGGAGCGCGAGGATTTCAGGAACCGCTACCAAGGGGGGCAGCCGATCGCGATCCATGAATTCCTCTATCCGCTATTGCAGGGCTATGATTCGGTCGCCTTGCATGCCGACATTGAACTGGGTGGTACTGACCAGACATTTAACCTCCTGATGGGGCGGACGTTACAGGAAAATTATGGCCAGCCGCCCCAGGCCGTCATGACGCTACCCTTGCTGGAAGGGCTGGATGGCGCGCAAAAAATGTCCAAATCTCTGGGTAACTACATCGGGGTGACTGAAGCCCCAGCCCACTTTTTTGGCAAGGTGATGTCTATCTCTGATGTCCTGATGTGGCGCTATTTTGAACTGCTCAGTGAACGCACGAAAGCTGAACTGGCAGCCTGGCGTGAAGCTGTCACGCAGGAGCGCTGTAACCCACGGGATCTGAAACTGCTTTTAGCCCATGAGCTGGTTGCCCGTTTTCACGGTGCTGACCAGGCCACCGAAGCTCAGCAGGCTTTTGTGGCCCAGTTCAGCCAGGGCGCTTTGCCCGAAATCATTCCTGAAGTGTCACTGGTAGTGCCTGCGGTAGGGTTGCCGGTTGCGCAAGCACTCAAGCAGGTGGGGTTGGTGCCTAGCACTACGGAGGCATTGCGTCTGTTGGGCCAAGGTGGGATCAGGTGTGAGGGCGTGCGTCTGAGCGACGCCCATTACCGGCTTTTGCCCAACACTCGCACCCTCTTTCAGGTGGGTAAGCGGCGCTTTGTCCGTATAATCACATTGTTGGGTGACTGAAACAGGCCCGTAAAAAAAGTTTCACAAAGGGTGTTGACGGCCTCAAAAAAGGCTGTATACTTCGCCCCATCTTGAGTGACGCAGCAAGCGGCGCTCTTGACAACGAGGCTAGCAGTGATAAACTGGCGGCTTCCAGATGACCAAATAGCTCTTTAACAATCAAGTCGAACAATTTGTGTGGGTGTTTGCGTCGAACAGGCGATAACGAAAATCGTCTCGACGTAAGAACTCGTAACATTTGAGTATACTTAGTCGAGCCTAAAAATTTGGCCCTTAACTGGGGTCATAAGCTCTTGAAGTGAAGAGTTTGATCATGGCTCAGATTGAACGCTGGCGGCATGCCTAACACATGCAAATCGAACGAGGTAGCAATACCTAGTGGTGGACGGGTGAGTAATGCATGGGAATTTGCCTGATAGTGGGGGATAACCAAGGGAAAC
>CAYNNN010000058.1:0-14473 GCA_964398665.1 uncultured Gammaproteobacteria bacterium
ACGCCTGACCCAGGTTGCCAAAGGCCGGGAAGTCAATAATCAGAACAACCCGTTGGCACCTGCCAGCATTGCGCAGCACTTCATTGAGGCAGCCCGGCCCCTGGAAGTCAATATCAAGGTCAAGTTGGTGTTTTTCAAGCTCTTTGAAAAGCATGTGCTGGAACAGCTCGGCGAAGTCTATGATCTGGCCAACGACCGTCTGGTCCAGGCGGGCATTCTGCCCAAGATTCCATCGGTCTCCAACAAACGGGTCAAGTCCAGTCATAGTCCCAGCCGTAAAGTGGCGCCTGGCCGGGAGGGTACTGCCGCTGCCGAGGAAGAAAGCAACCCACATCTGGATGCCGAAGCCTTCGGGGCCTTGCAGCAATTGCTGAATCTGGCCCGGGCGGCTTCAGGGGCACAAGTGGTGGTGGCCCCGGCCGGTATGACCTTCCAGCAGGCCGATGTGGTGCAGACCTTGTCGCAACTGCAAATCCAGGGCAATGCGCCCCCCATGATTTCCGGGCCGGGCGGCGAGTTCAGCAGTGCTGATTTCAAACAGCACATTACTCAGCAAATTCGCCAGGTACGCGGCAATGATCACGTCCTGGGCCAGGCAGAAAGCGATACCATCGACTTCATCGGCATGATGTTTGAGTTCATGCTGGAAGACCGCAATTTGCCCGATGCCATGCGCGCCTTGATCGGGCGCCTGCAAATCCCCATGCTCAAGGTTGGGATGCTGGACAAGTCATTTTTCAGCAAGAAGACCCATCCGGCCCGGCGCCTGTTGAATGCGCTGGCCCAGGCAGGCATGGGCTGGACCGATGACGGCGACCGTGGCGAACGCAGCTTCTATGCCAAGATAGAAAGTATCGTCAATCGGATCATGAATGACTTTACCGACAACATGGATCTGTTTGCCAATCTGCTGGAAGAGCTGCAACTGTATCTGGAAGGCGAGAAACGCGGTCAGGAAATCCTGGAAAAACGTGCCAATCAGGTCAATGAGGGCAAGGAACAGCTCAAATTGGCCAAGCAGCGGGCGGGCAAGGAAATCAGCGTGCGTTTACAGGGCAAGGAGGTGCCTGAGGTCATGTTGCGCCTGTTGCAGGAAGCCTGGAAGGACGTGCTGCTGCTCATCCATCTGCGTCAGGGGGTCGAGAGTGCCGACTGGCAGCATGCTGTGCAGTTGATGGACGATATCTTGTGGAGTGTGCAGCCCAAATCCACTCCGGAGGATAAACAGCGCCTGCTCACCCTGATGCCGCAGGTACTCAAGCAGGTGCGGGATGGTTTGGCCAGCATCTCTTATGATCCGCACAAAATGGCTAAAATATTCAAGGAATTGCAGACATGTCACATGTATGCCCTGCGGGCCAGCGAAGACAATGCGCCGCCACCCCCGCCGGCTGTGGTTGCCAAGCCTGCCGATGTGCCGCCTGTGGTAGCGTCCACGCCGGCAGCCGCCGTGCTGCGCGAGCGCGATGATTACGACCGTCAGGCCGAGGCGATGGCAGTGGGGCAGTGGATCGAGTACACCGAAGCGGGCCAGACCCAGCGCGCCAAGCTGTCCTGGAAGAGCAAAGTGGATGGCAACTGCGTGTTTGTTAATCGCAGGGGTCTGAAGGTTCTGGAAAAATCAGTTATGGAACTGGCCGCTCTGCTGCGCACCAGCAGGCTGACCCTGATTGAGGAAGTACCGCTGATGGATCGGGCACTGAGCGCCATGATGGGATCATTGCGGCGCCATACCGAGAGTGCAGACAAGCCCGCCCAGCCGGCCTCATGAAGCAACCGCCACCGGCAGCAGTGCTGCTTGCCGACGTCCAGCGGGCCTTGGCTGAGGATGTGGGGACAGGTGATGTCAGTGCGGCCCTGATCCCGGCCCAGACCCAGGCGCACGCCCGGATTATCACCCGTGAAGCAGGTGTCCTGTGCGGGCAGGCGTGGGCGGATGCGGTATTTGCCGCCCTGGATCCGCAGATGCAAATTGTCTGGCAGGTGACCGAAGGGGCGGTACTGCATCCGGGACAGTGTCTGGCCGAGCTGAGCGGTTCAGCACGGGCACTGCTGACGGGAGAACGCGCTGCCTTGAATTTTTTGCAGACCTTGTCAGGGACTGCAACTCAGGTCAGCCATTATGTCGCTGCGGCGGCAGGTTATCCCGCGCAGATTCTGGATACCCGCAAGACCTTGCCGGGCTTGCGCCTGGCACAAAAATATGCCGTGCGCTGCGGCGGCGGGCATAATCATCGTCTCGGCTTGTACGATGCCATCCTCATCAAGGAAAATCATATTGCGGCCGCAGGTGGCTTGAGCGCCGCCGTTGCGACTGCCCGGCGGTTGTTTCCGGCACTGCCGGTAGAAGTTGAGGTGGAGACCCTGGCACAACTCGGGGAGGCTCTGGACTTGCCTGTAGCCGTGATTTTGCTGGATAACTTCGACCTGAAGGCAATCACGCAGGCGGTACGCCTGGCCGCTGGGCGCATCCCGCTGGAAGTCTCGGGTGGCGTTGCGCTGGCGCAGGTGGCGGCGCTGGCGGCAACGGGTGTGGCACGGATTTCGATAGGCGCCTTGACCAAACATGTACGTGCGCTGGATTTATCCATGCGCATCAATTTTGTCGATCAATAATTAGCGGGGGGAGCCTCATGGGATTACTTGCATGGTTACAGCAGGCATTGGCGGGCAAGCCACCTGAAACGCTGCATTTTGCGCCAGGTGAAGAAGCATTTGCCGGGTTAAATCTCAAGGAGGTGCTGGAAGCGCATCTGGCATGGAAAGACCGCCTGATGGCGCTGACCAACGACCCACAGGCCCAGCGGCCTGATCCCAAGCAGGTGGCTGCTGACCATTTATGCACGTTGGGCCAATGGCTTTATGGCCGTGGCAAGCAGGAATTCGGCAAGCTGAAAGAGTATGAACAACTGCGCCAGACCCATATCCAGTTCCACACTACGGCAGCCGCCATCATCCGGTTCACTGAAAGTGGCCAGACTGCGCAGGCGACTCAGTTATTGCGGGGGCCCTTTCGGGCCTTGTCCAACGATATTCAGTTGCATCTGATCAGCTTGTACAGCGCTGCCCAGCACCCGTGAGCGCGGCCAATATGCGGTTGTCAGGTATGGAGTGGGTGGGCCGTGCCCCGGATCGGGTTGCACGGCTGTCAGCTTACGGCTTTTTGGGCGTGGTGTAGGGGACTTCTTTCTGGAACGAGTCCCAGATGGTTTCGTAGCCAACGAAACCTTTGGCAGTGGCCGGCTTTTGCCGGGTGGTCAGGAAGCGGGTTTTGCCTTCCGGAACCGGACGCTTGGTTTTAGCAGGTTCGCTCATCGTTGCCTCGTTTGCACAGTCAGGGGGATAGAGAATACCAGTACCAGGCCCCCGATGCCCTGAAACCGGATAGTAAACTTCAAATGGGGACGATACGGCCCGTGCCCAGTTCCGGCGGGGCTTCGACCTTGCCACCATAGCTGATCTCTGCCTCGGTGGCATCCCGTACCAGCAGCACTTCGAGCCGAAAGATTACGGTACGGCCACATAGCGGGTTGTTGCCGTCAATGGTAATGGTTCTGGGATCTACCCGCGTGACCAGGAAACTTTTGGTTTGGCCCCGATCATTCTCCATCAGGATGGCGGTGCCCACCTGACGGTATTCTTCCGGAACATTCTCGATATAATCCGTGATGACCAGCGATTCATCCCGTGGACCGTAAATCTGATTGCAATCTACGGGCACTTCGATGATCTCGCCCACCGAACGGCCTTCCAGCTCGTTCATGACCTGAGGTGAGAGTATCGTGTTGACGCCGTGGACATAGCCCAAGGGAAATTCAACCGAGGTCAGGACCTGTCCTGTTTTCTGATCAATAACCTTATAGTTGACTTCAACGTATTGGTTGGCGGCAATGACTGCTGGCATGTTGACCCCACAGGTTTCGAGAATGTCAGAAAATGGAGGCGCCAAAAATCCGCACCTCGCCTTGCTCATAGCCCAGTACCAACCGCCCGAGCCATTCGCCTTCCAGCTTCGTGCTCCTGACCCGATAAAGCACTGTCACATGCTGGCCCCGGCGAATGATGCCAAGATAGTCCCATTGCTCACTCAGACTGCGGGCCAGCTCGCTTTTGACAAACTGCTTGCCCATTTCAACTTCATTCAAGCCAAAGAGCAAGTTGTAGGAAAATTTGCGGGTAAACTTGCCATATTGGCCTTTATTGGAATACTGGATCAGATCGCGCCACATGGGGTGGGCAAAGGCCACTATTTCTGCGTCGGAATGCTGGATAATATTGATTGATGCTTCCGGCGTCGCGGCTACATCGCTGGTGGTATTCATAATTTTCCCCAATAAACCGTCAAGATCAGGCTCAGACCTTGGGGCCTGAGCCTGCTATCGTCAAGGCGGAGAAATTGCCCCGCTCACAGGACTATCAATCGTCCTTGCCAACCAAGTGGTAGCAAGGCGCTTTTTCCATGGTGTACTCGCCGGTTTTGGGATCACGCCGGGAGACGGTCAGCACATGCCAGTTCTCGTCGTCGAGCTTCATGACATCACCCCGGTAGTAATAACCGGGCCACCGGGTTTCCTTGCGGAACAGCGTGTGGTGCATGACGGATTCCGAGGTCAGATGGCGGTGTTTCAGTTCCCAGGCCCGCAGCAGTTCGTGGATGTCCGCAGCGCCGATCTTCTCAAGATCTTCTTCCAGGAGTTTGAGCTTCTTCAGGCCAATGTGAAGCAGCTTCTCGTTGGTCATGTAATTGACCGTCGCACCAGCGCAATATTCGTCCATCAGCTTCTGCAGCCGATCCAGACCCTGACGGGGATTGATATAGTTGGGGTTGACCGATCCCGCCGTGATCTCGTTGCGATAGACCTTGTAATGCTCCAGCGGCTTGTAGATCTCTTTCTTGCGGCGTTCGATCTGCTCGTCAGAGACCCGGATGCCCTCGGCCTTGCCGTCATCAATGTACTTGCAGGCCGCCTTGGCAGCCAGACGGCCTTCAGTAAACGAACCCGAGGAGAACGCATGGGGCGTACCCCCTACAGCATCACCGGCACCGAACAGACCTTCGACGGTCGTCATGCGGTTATAGCCCCAGTAGTATTCCGGCGGCGAGAGGTCTTCGGGGCCTGAGCACCAAGCACCGCACCCTGTCGCATGGGAACCCATGACATAAGGTTCGGAAGTGGTCAATTCCGGATTTTCATGTTTCGGATTGACGTCCGTAGCGGCCCACAGCACAGCCTGGCCAACGGTCATACCCAGGAAGTTATGCCAGCCGATTTCTTCCAGATGGGGATCCTGGAAGGCTTCCATGGTCACCATGTGGATCGGGCCACGGCCTGCATTCACTTCGGAGATGAAGGCATGGTTGCGCAGGCAGGTCGGAATCGGCTTGTGGGACAGATGCTGGCCTTCGGTATCCAGGTATTCCTTGCCGACCATTTCGGTCAGGGCCGGGAACCACTTGGATTCATACTCCTCGCCATTGCAGTTCTGCGTATAGGTCTTGAGGTGCAGGAAGTAGGCGCCCACCGGACCATAGCCGTCCTTGAAACGGGCCAGCACGATCCGGTTTTCCATCTGGGTCATCTTGGCACCGGCCTGGATCATCAGGCCATAGGCTGAGCCTGACGACCACGGTGCATACCAGACACGTCCGGCACCTTCACCCACGGAGCGCGGCTTGAAGATGTTGGAAGCGCCACCCGCACCGACGATCACGGTTTTGGATTTGAAGACGTGGTAGTCACCCGTGCGGACGTTGAAACCTACGGCACCCGCGACCCGGTTTTCCTTGGCATCATCCATCAACAGGTGGGTGATGCAAACCCGGTTGTAGACCTTATCCGCAGATTTCTTCGCGGCCTCGGCCACAATGGGCTTGTAGGATTCGCCGTGGATCATGATCTGCCAGCGGCCTTCACGCTGGTAGGGATGCTCGCCGTTGGGCGCTTTCTTGTTGGGGTTGCGCATCAGCGGCAGCCCCCATTCTTCAAACTGATGTACGGCTGAGTCAACGTGCCGGGCCATGTCGAACAGCAGGTCTTCGCGCACCATGCCCATCAGGTCCATGCGTGCATAGCGCACATGGTCTTCGGGTTTGTTTTCGCCAAAACGGGTGCCCATGTAGCAGTTGATGGCGTACAGGCCCTGAGCCACGGCGCCGGAACGGTCAATGTTCGCCTTCTCGGCGATCACGATTTTCTTGTCCTGACCCCAGTAGCGGGCTTCCCAGGCGGCACCGGTACCACCCAGACCTGCACCGGCGACGAGAATGTCGATATTATCTTCGACGATAGTCTTGTAAGCCATTAGTAGTAAACCCCTGCTTTCATTTTAAGGCCATTGGATTCCAGTGTATGCAGCCCACCGTCATCCATACGGATGTACTTGGGTTCGTTGTAGAGCAACTGGCTGTCACGCATTTCCTTGCTCGGCCCGGAAACTTCCCGCAGTTGCGGAATGTACTTGCCCCACGGCTTGGTGGTGATGGGCGCGAGCAGGTCCATATCCTTCTCGCCATTGCGGAACTTGATGCGCCAGGCAATGACGCCCTTTTCTTCATCCCGATGGACCCGCACTGAATGGCCCAGCGGGGCAAAGTCGGCGTAACCACGCACGTCAATGGCATGATGCGGACAGGCCTTGACGCAGGAGTAACATTCCCAGCACATGTTGGGTTCGATGTTGTAGGCCCGGCGCGTGACGGTATCAATGTGCATGATATCCGAGGGGCAGATATCCACGCAGTGCCCGCAGCCATCGCAGCGGGTCATGTAGACGAATGTAGGCATAGCAGTCCTCTTGGTGCGATTAGGTTAGTGCGGACAAATCATCAGTAATGGCGCGGCGCTTCGCGCTTGATGCCAGGTCCCATGTTGGGCGGGTTGCTGCCCATGTAGGTCTTGATGTCCGGGTATCTGGCCTGGACTGCGGGATCAGCCGGGTCGTAGCTCGCCGGCAGATTTTCCCGCGAACCATCAGCCTTGATGAGCTTCTTCTGGAACGCAGCCGCAGGCTTGAAGAACATGTGCGCAAACTTGGACCAGAAGACGGTGCCAAACAGCGTGGTGCTGGCCGCAATGAACAGGGCAAACAACACCAGGTTCTGGGTGAACGACCACAGCAGCGCGAAAGTTGCGGTGCTCAACAGGCCAACGATGAACAGATCTCCGCGCCCGTTGAAGTGGTACCACTTGACCCCTTCGGAGGCGACATCCACGCGGATGAAAAACCAGAACCAGTAGCCGCCCACGCACAGCATGGCAGCACCCAGATGCCACAGAACCGGCAGCAGGGCATGGCTGTTGCCGAAGATCAGCATGGCGGTGCTGACCACGAAAATGACGAAGCCATACATGGTCAGCAGATGGGACAGGCGCCGCTGCGGGTTGGCAAACTCGGAGGAAGTCAGCACTTCGTTGGTCAGGGTCTTCAGGGCCAGCGCGGCCTTCTCACCACCGCTGACGGTACGCTTGGCACTCTTTTGGGCCTTTTTGGAATTCTCGAAAAAATACTTGGCACTTTTCTTGTGCATCATGTCGAGTATCGTGCCGACAATCACGAGCAGCACCATGAGTACGACATAGGCTTGCATGATGTCCGGCGTGATGCCGATACTGGCAAGTGCGGGGAAGGGGTTGGTGGTGATCACAGACTACGGTCTCCTCGGTAGCTCAAAAACGGAGTGATGAATTTGTTGTATTTGTGCTTATAATTCAAATTAATCTTACTTGAATGTCCATAAGACGGGCTTATGAGGGGGGGCACAAGCATTTGTCAATGCCCCCAACGTTGTACTGCTGCCATTCCGTTACGGGGAGTCAGGCAGGTGGCTGGGCCATCACTGGCCTGCAAGTCTGCCTGAGCCACGGGGTGCCAGAGCGTCAGGCGGTCTAGCATTCGTCATGCAGGATGGGCATAATACTGCCGCATCCGGATGTTCCGGGGCAGAATTTCTTGAACCGGTGGAGTACGACGTTGGCAAAGATCTTGAAGCAAAAGATTAAGTTACATGGGTTTAACAACCTGACCAAATCCCTGAGCTTCAACATTTACGATGTCTGCTACACCAAGACAGCCCGTCAGAGACGTGAATACATTGAATATATTGATGAAAAATACAATGCCGAGCGTCTGACCGAAATTCTGACCGACGTTGCCAAGATTATCGGCGCCCATATCCTGAATATTGCCCGTCAGGATTATGATCCGGAGGGTGCCAGTGTGACCATGCTGATCAGCGAGGGCGAAGTCAAAAGCAACAAATCCCTGGAGGACAGGCCTGCGCCGGGACCGTTGCCCGATGAGGTGCGTGCCATGCCGGACGTGCCCGATGCAGAGGAGGACGAATTTGCCCTGACCTCCGATACCGTGGTGGCGCATCTGGATAAGAGCCACATCACGGTGCATACCTACCCCGAGAGTCACCCGGTCAACGGCCTGAGCACCTTCCGGGTCGATATCGACGTCTCGACCTGTGGCCGGATTTCCCCGCTCAGGGCCCTGAATTATCTGATCCACAGCTTTGAATCCGATATCGTGATCATGGATTACCGGGTGCGAGGTTTCACCCGTGATATCAAGGGCAAGAAATACTACATCGACCATCAGATCAACTCGGTGCAGAACTATCTCATCCAGCGCACCAAGGAGCGCTATTCCATGATCGACGTAAATGTTTATCAGGAAAATCTTTTTCATACCAAGATGATCCTCAAGGACTTCGATCTGGACAACTATCTGTTTGGCGTGACGGAAGCCGACCTGACCCCGGAGGATGCGTTGCGCATCCGCCGCAAGCTGAAGCGCGAGATGGCGGAAATTTATTACGGGCGCAATATGAGCCAGAAGTTCGATATCCAGTAAAACCGGCTATACTGCTGGCGTTGTTAACCCCCCATGAGAGGCGTGTGATGCTTGTGTTGCGTGTGATGGGTGCAGCCCTGTTGTTGCTGCTGAGCAGTGTCAGTTTTGCCTTGGAGACCGAACACCGGGAAATTGTAACCCGGGCCACGGCGCCCCTGATTGAGGCGGTTCTGGAAGAAATCGACAAGAAATATGAGGAAGTTGACAACAACAGCTATAAATTCAAGCTCAAGGGCTACAAGGTCGTGCTGTTCAACAAGGGAGGGGATATCCAGCTGTATGCCGGCTTCAAGGCCAAGCGCATTACCCTGAGCCGGATCAACGAATGGAACAAGACCAAGCGCTTTGGGCGTGCCTATCTGGATAATGACAACGATCCGGTCATTGAGGCCGATCTGGATTTTGAAGGGGGTGTCACGGCAGAGGCCATCGTGCGTTTTGTCGCCCTGTTTGGCCAGCTGGTTGAGGCTTTTTCGGAACATCTCGAGCGATAGCCGACGGATGTTGGGTGCCATCACCGGGGATGTCATTGGTTCGGTGTACGAAGGCTGGCGCATCAAGCGCAAGGATTTTCGCCTGTTCCCCTGGCTGGCCATGTACACCGATGACACCGTGCTGACGGTGGCAGTCGCCGATGCCTTGCTGCGCGGGGAACCGGTGGCCTACGGCCCGGTGTTGAAAGCCTACGCCCGGCGCCGTCCGCTGCGTGGCTACGGGCCGAAGTTTTCCTTGTGGTTGTTGATTCCGGGGCGTGGCCCCTATTACAGCCTGGGAAATGGCTCGGCGATGCGGGTCAGTCCGGTGGCCTATGCCCGCAACACCGCTGCCGAAGTCCTGGCTGAAGCGGAACGCAGCGCAGCCTGCACCCATAATCATCCTGAAGGCATCAAGGGCGCACAAGCCGTTGCGCTGGCCATCTGGCTGGCGCGCCAGGGTGCCAGCAAGCCACAGATTCAGGCCGAGGTCAGCGCCCTGACTGGCTATGATCTGGCCACGCCCCTGAGCCAGATTCGTCCGGGTTATCGCTTGAATCTCACCTGTCCGGGGTCGGTACCCCAGGCGATTCGGGCCTTTCTGGAAAGCACCGACTTTGAGGATGCGATCCGTAACGCGGTTTCTCTGGGTGGCGATGCCGATACCCAGGCAGCCATTGCCGGGGCCATTGCCGAGGCCTTCTATGGCGGCGTTCCCGAGGCCCTGTTGCAGCAGGTCTGGCCCCGGTTACCGCGTAGCTATCAACAGGTCATCAGCCGCTTTTACCGGCACTATGCCGTGCCGGGCGTCCTGCCGGGCTAACCTTCCCGAATTTCCACCCCAGTGCCTATCGGAACCCGATCGAATAGTTCCAGTAGGGCGGCACTGTGCATCCGGATACAGCCATGCGAGGCCGGTTGGCCCATCGGTTCGGTGTCCGGCGTGCCGTGGATATAGATATAACGTTGAAACGTATCTACTTCACCTAGCCGGTTAAAGCCTGGCTCCTGGCCACAGAGCCAGAGGATGCGGGTCAGGATCCAGTCCCGGTTCGGGTAGCGAGCGGCCAGTTCCGGACTGTAAATTTCCCCCGTGGGCCGGCGACGCACAAACACCGTGCCGGGTAAACAGCCCGCTCCGATCCTGGCACGCACATAATGCCAGCCCCGGGGCGTCTGGTAGCTGCCTTTACGCTCCCCTGCGCCGTTGGCCGCCGTGGATATCGGCCACGTGTGTGCCCGGCCATTCCGCCATAGGGTCAGGGTTTGGGTAGCCAGTTGAACTTCAAGGTGTAAGCTGGAGATCATTCAAAGCGTCGTAGGTACCGGTGTTACGGGGGGCATAGCCGCTGACCCGCGTGCTGTGGGCTGCCAGATAATCTTCATACCAGAGGGGTACGTAGGGCAAGTCTTCCAGCAAGATGGCCTGAGCCTGCCGGTAGAGTCCGGCCTGGGTTTCCTGATCGGGGCTGGCCTGGGCCTGGGCCAGCAGTGCATCGAACCGAGGGTTCTGATAGTAGCCCCGATTGGCTCCCTGCGGGGGTAAGGCACTGCTATGAAAAGCATAACGCAGCATGTCAGGTGTCTTGACGCCCGTCCAGGTCAGGCTATACAGCTGAAAACGCCCCGCCTTGATGTCGGCATAGAACGTGCCCCAATCGTAGCTTTGGACCTGAAGCCGAATCCCGACGGCGGCCAGTTGCGCCTGATAAACGGTGGCCAAACGCAGGCGAAATGGGTCGCTGGAGGTTTTGAACTGCAAGGTGAGCGGGTACTCCGGGCTGTAACCCAGTCGGGCCAGCAGCATGCGCGCCCGATCAGGGTCGTAAGCGGGCGCGCTCAAGTGCGGGTCGCTGGCCCAATGCCCGCTGGGCAGGATGCTGGCTGCCGGGCGGGCGGCGTCCTGAAACAGATAACGGATAATGCTGGCCTTATCCAGGGCATGGGCAATGGCTTGGCGTACGGCAAGCTGACCTGCCACCGGGTCACGCAGGTTAAACCCCAGATAGCTGAAATTATTCCCCGGACGCTGGATGACCTGAAGGCCAGGCTGCTGGCGCAAATAGCCCCATAGCTCAAAGGGCAGATCGCCCTGGAGTAATTCAGCTTCACCACTGACCAGCTTCAGGACCCGTAGGGTCGGGTCTTTGACAGTCCGAAGCTGTAGGTGTAGCCCATCACGGCGGCGGATCAGGGTGAGTTCCTCCGGACCCGGCACATAGGCGCCCTGGCCTGGGGGGGGAATGCCCAGGGTCAGGTAGCTGGTGAATAACGCATCGGGGGCGTACAGGTGAAAGTCCAGGGTGGTGCTGCTGATCACGTCGATGCTTTGAATCCCGGTGAGCAGCTGCCGGTGCGGCGAAGCCTGAGCTGGGTCAAGGATCTGGCGGTAAAAATGGGCCACAGTCGTAGCCTCCGGCGGGGTGCTGCGCAGGGTGTAGCGGTAGTGCGTAGGACTCAGCACCTGCCACTGGGCTAAATCTGCAACCGGTTGAAACGTTTCATCAAAACCCACCAGCGCACGATATAACAGCTGCTGGACCCGCTCGGAAGTCGCATCGGTTGCCTGGGCCGGATCCAGGCTCAAGATTTCGTTGGCCAGCAAAAAACGCACGGTCTGCGGAGGCGGCGGTGCCGGGTTACAGGCAGCCAGCCCCAGCAACAACCCCAGACAGCTCAAGCCCTTACCAAGCCGTATAGGGATGGTTGACCAGACTGACATTGTAATAACGCGGGTCTGCGGAGACTTCGGCCCCGACCCAGGACGGCAGCATCAGAGCTTCTTCCGGATGGCACAGCTCGACTTCGGCGACGACCAACCCCTGATTGGCCCCGGCAAATACATCTATTTCCCATAAATGCCCGGCATGGGGCACATAAAAACGTTCCTTGACGACCGCAGCCCCCAGGATCAGTCCGGCCAGCATCTGCTCGGCATCGGCCAGTGGAATGGGATATTCGTATTCTTCCCGGCTGATGCCCAGCACATAGCTTTTGATGTTCAGATAGGCCGCATCGGCGCTGATGCGCACCCGCACCGAAGCCTTGCAACCCCCGTTGGGCGTCAGATAACCCTGACACAAGCGCACACTGTGCGTCGCCTGCGCACGCCAGCTTGCGTCCCGAAGCAAAAACTTGCGTTCGATTTCCAGGGCCATGCGTCAAACCACAGCCAAAGTCTGGGCCAAGGCTGCCGGGCTGACGGCGGCGTAAGGCGTATCCCGAATGCGGTCGTGAACATGCATCCGGTAGCGGATGAAGTGATCCACTTCCGTGCAGTGGAAAAATGGGTTGCCGGCGCATTGTTCGGCCAGGGTGCTGGTCGCGTCCGCCGCATAATGATGGCCTGGGAGCAAGATGGTATGGGACGGCAGTTCGGTGATGATGCGGCGCAGGGTATGGTACAGTTGTGCCGGGTCGCCGCCGCGCAGGTCACAACGGCCACAGCCATAGACAAAAACGGTGTCGCCCGTCAGCAGATAATCCCCCACCTGATAGCAGGCCGAACCCGGCGTGTGGCCCGGCGTATGCAGGACGCGCACGGTATGCGCACCCAGGGTGAGCGTGTCGCCGCCATGATGCAGGGTCGGACGCAGCAGCGGGGCAGCCCAGAATTGCGCTTCGGCCTTGAGCAGGTGCAGTTGCGCATCGGTGTGCGCCAGCAACGCAGCCACACCGTTGGTATGGTCGTGGTGGCTATGGGTGAGCAAGATCTGGCTGATGCGCGCGTCCAGGCGTTGGGCCAAAGCCAAAATGGCCGGCACTTCCCAGGCCGGATCGACCACGGCGGCCTGACCGGATTGCGTATCGTGCAGCAGATACACCAGGTTTTCCATCGGTCCCAGTGCCAGGGTGTGCAGCTTCAGGTGGGGAGCCAGCGTCAAGGGTGCAAACATGATTTATTCCAGTCTTCCTGCAGGGTTCAGCGTGCCCGGACATAAGCCCTGGGCCGTGAGGTGTTGATACCAATACTGCGCCTGGGCCGGGTCACGTGCCACTCCCAAGCCCGTTTCGTACAACAGGCCCAGTTGGTATTGGGCCTCGGGCAGGCCCTGGGCTGCGGCTGCCTGGTACCAGCGGGCCGCAGTGGCATAGGAACGCGGGCGTTCCGGGCCGTTGGCATAACTATGGGCCAGAAAAAGCTGCGCTTCCGCCAGGCCCGCCTCCGCCAGAGGCTGCCAGAGCTGGCGTGCCTCGTCCACGGCACCCCGGCTGTAAGCGCGCATCCCGGCTTGCAGCGTCGCCTCATCGGCCCAGACCGGGCTGCCCAGCCACAACAGGGCAACCAGCAAACGCTGATGCAACATGATACCGTTCCTATCAGTCTGGCGTGTTCAGGCAGGAATGCTGCACCGGCCCACAGGCCGATGCCGGATGGATGCCATGCACAGATACTGGCCATCTGGCATGCCACAGGCAAAATATACCTAACCACCCGGGCAGGCGCGAGCCGTGTGGATAAATGCCCGCACAGATGTGGTCACGGATTTTGGCGGCGATGGCGTGGTAAAGGATCATGGCAGTACGGTTTTCCTGGGTAAAGCACAGTACAGTGCAGCAGCCTGCCAAACTGTACCGCCATAATAATACATAATCTAAATCTGTATCGCCTGCCTGGCCAACCGTAAACTGCGATTCCTCGCTGGAAAAATCATGAGGAATCTCTATGGCAATCAGGCAGGGGATACGTCTGGGTATGCTGGCTGTCGCGGCATTTAGCCTGACGCTACCGGTCAACCAATACATCGTTGCTGTTTTCGACCCGTTTAGCCTCCTTTGGCGGCCGCAAGTTTGCCAGACAGGTCAAACGGCTGGGGCTTGCCCCGCGATTGCCTCGCCCCTGCGATACCGGCGTTACTTTGCCAGTCCGGCAAACGTATCCGCAATAGATTGCAGTTTGTCGGTCAAGGTTGCCTTCTGCTCAGGACTCAAGTCGGCCAACAGTTCCTCCAGCATCGCCAGCACGCGCTGACGGTTTTCCTGGGTGGCGGCAGGCGCGGCTTGCTGCAAGCGGCGGGTGTGATTGTTATCTAGCAGGTGGCTGGCAAACCGCGTCGTGAAATCAGCCTGTTGACGCTGATTCAGCAGGGTTATCAAGTCCTCTGTCCATTGCCGGTTAGTGGTGGTCAGGTCGTGACGCA
>CAYNNN010000059.1:0-13692 GCA_964398665.1 uncultured Gammaproteobacteria bacterium
GATCTTTCATCCGGGCCATGTGGTCGAGGGTAATCACGAGGAAGTTGCCAGTGGCGGTAACGAAGATGACGGCCTTGTCGGCGGCGTAGTCCATGGTGACGACGCGGTAGCCTTCCATCGCCGCCTGCAGGGCGCAGATGGGGTCTATTTCCGTTACCCATACCTGGGCAGAGAGTGCCCGCAGCGCTTGGGCCGAGCCTTTGCCCACATCGCCATAGCCTGCCACCACGGCAACTTTGCCCGCCACCATGACATCGGTGGCACGCTTGATGCCGTCCACCAGGGATTCCCGGCAACCATACAGGTTGTCGAACTTGGATTTGGTCACGCTGTCGTTGACGTTGATGGCGGGGAATTTCAACTCGCCTCGTGCGTGCATCTGATACAGCCGATGCACCCCGGTGGTGGTTTCTTCGGTCACGCCCCGGATGGCCAGCAAGCGGCTGGAATACCAGCCTGGCTGGGTGCGCAGCCGCTGCTGGATGGCGGCATACAGCACGCGCTCTTCTTCACTGCCCGGATTATCCAGAACATGCGCATCCTGTTCGGCACGTGCCCCCAGGTGCAACAATAGGGTGGCATCACCGCCGTCGTCCAGGATCATATTGGAGTGGCCCCCATCGGACCATTCAAAAATGCGGTGGGTGTAATCCCAATATTCAGCCAGTGTTTCGCCCTTGACGGCAAAGACTGCGGTGCCGCTTGCCGCAATGGCTGCTGCAGCATGATCCTGGGTGGAAAAGATGTTGCACGAAGCCCAGCGCACCTGCGCGCCCAGGGCTTGCAGGGTTTCGATCAGCACGGCTGTCTGGATGGTCATGTGCAAAGAGCCGGTGATCCGGGCGCCCTTGAGCGGCTGGCTGGCGGCATATTCCTCACGGATCGCCATCAGGCCCGGCATTTCGGTTTCGGCGATCCTGATTTCCTTGCGGCCCCAGGCAGCCAGGCTCAAGTCGGCGACTTTATAATCAGTCGATACGGTCACGGTAGTTCCTCGGTAATGAATAGACAGGGCCACTCACTTGCAGCCCGCCTGAACGGGTAAGACAAGTGAGCGTCGTTGGGAACGACCGAGCCTGGCGGGGGAATCCCCGTCGCAACGCTCCTCGGTGCGGCGCATTATACGTACTTGCCCCAGCGATGGCATGACCTTCGCGTACCTGGCCGGAGTGACGGTCAAGGGCCTCCCTGAACCAGTGTGAAGGGGCTAGGGTGTATGCGTTTGGAAGCCTGCTGGCGCCACGCTTGTCAGCCCGGCATCCAGCCGGTGCAGAATCTCGGGCCAGTGGGCCGCCCAGCAACAGTGGTGATCTGCTTCGGGATAGCGGATCAGCTGGGCATGGGGCTGCGTGCGCAAAATGGCGGCACTGACGGCAGGGGGTACTTGGGTATCGCGGGCACCGACATAGTGCCATTGCGGGATGGATAAGGCGGGTAGCTGCATGGGGGTCAGGGAATCCTGCAAAGGGGTGTAGCCACCCTGTGCCGTCCAGAGCGCATGATCCAGATTGGCGCCCAGGGTGATGACCGCGCGGGTCCGGGGCAGGCGTGCGGCCAGCAGCATTGCCAGGGTGCCGCCTCCGCTATGGCCAATCAGTACCAGTTCCGGGGGGTGTGGATAGGTATTCAGGTGCTGCTGCAAGGCCGCAGTCAAGCTGGCAACCACCGTTTCACCATAGCGCCCCATCGTCCACTGTTGTGAAGTGCAGCCGGGTGCCGTGGCCAGGCCATGATAGCAGGGCCGCCCCAGGAACAGCCGGGGCGCCGAGTCCAGGGCCATGAGTTCGGCCATCAGCACGGTATGGGGCGTGGGGTCGGCGTTGATGGTGGTGCGGTTGCGCCAGGGCCGCCCGTCACCTTCCAGATAGACATGCAGACGGTTGGGCGGTTGTCCCGGTGCTTGATAGGCCAGATGTTGATAACCCGCGCCCGGCAGAAGTTGCGCGGATAGGCCCTGTTGCTCCAGGGCCGGAACGCGCAAGGCCGGAGGCGCACAGCCTGTCAGACCCAACAACAACAGCCCACAGGCGCACCCGGCCAACCTAGCGCACCAGCCCGGTGCGGGCACGTCAGGCTTTTTTAGGCTTTCTGGGCCGCCGTTTGCCGGGGGCGGCTTCGGGTGCGGGGGTATCATCGCCTGATGCCATCTCGGTGGCATTGATCGGCGTCAGGTTCAATTGACGCTTGCAAATCCACACCTTGCGCAGATGCTGGTAAGAAGCTGCGGGCATGCCCTCGGGTAGTTCCACGGTGCTGTAATCTTCATATAACACGATGCGCCCGATATGGCGGCTGTCCAGCCCGGCTTCATTGGCAATGGCGCCGACGATATGCTTGGGCTGCACGCCGTGCGCTCTGCCGACCTCAATGCGATAACGCACTTTGCCCGGTTCAGGCAAATCATCGGCGGCTTCAACATCCGCTGCTCGGGCTGAAGTGGGAAAGGCCGGTTTGGCGGCGGCGGGGGTTTCTGTTGGGGTTGGGCGATTTTTGCCCGGAAATAGGGGCCGCTCCCGTTGCACCAGATACGCCAGGGCGGCGGCAATGTCTTCTGGGGCAACTCCATGTTCTTGCTGGTAGGCTTCCACCAGTTGCACAAACGGCTCCAGGGTCTGGGTTTCCAGTGCCTCGCCGATCTGGGCCTTGAACTGGGCAATGCGCCGGTTGCGCACTTCATCCTGAGTGGGAAACTGCAAGCGGGTCATGGGTTGGCGTGTAGCCTTTTCAATGGCCTGCAACAGACGTTTTTCCCGAGGGGCCACAAACATGACGGCCGTCCCAACCCGCCCGGCCCGGCCTGTGCGTCCGATGCGATGCACATAAGTTTCGGTATCGTTGGGGATGTCATAGTTCAATACGTGGCTGATCCGTTCCACGTCCAGGCCACGGGCGGCCACATCGGTGGCTACCACGATATCAAGATCACCGCCTTTGAGGCGCTCGACGGTTTTTTCCCGTTGGGATTGAGCCATATCGCCATTGAGTGCCGCAGCGGTGTAACCGCGTGCCTCCAGTTTTTCCACCAGCTCCGTGGTGGCCAGTTTGGTGCGCACGAAAATGAGCAGGGCTTCAAAAGGATGCGACTCCAGGAACCGGGTCAGGGCATCCAGTTTATGGGCTGGCGTAACTTCCCAGTAGTACTGGGTCGTGGTGCTGACCGTGGCGGTTTTATTTGGAATCTTGATTTCAGCCGGATCGCGCAGGTGCTGACGGGCGATGGTGCGGATGGCATCGGGCAGGGTGGCCGAGAATAGGGCGATCTGGCGTTGCGGCGGGGTCTGTTCCAGGATCCATTTCACATCGTCAATAAAACCCATGCGCAGCATTTCATCGGCTTCATCCAGTACCAGACAACGAAGTTGTTCCAGATTCAAGCTATTACGGCGTAGATGATCCATCACTCGGCCTGGTGTGCCAACGATGACATGCACGCCCCGGCGCAACTGGCGCAGTTGCAGGGCCATGCCCTGGCCGCCATACACCGGCAGGACGTGAAAGCCCTCCAGATAACGGGCATAAACCTGCAAGGCTTCCGCCACCTGCAGGGCCAGCTCCCGGGTTGGCGTCAGGATCAGGAGTTGGGGCTGGCGGCGTTGCAAATCCAGTTGACTGAGCAGCGGCAGGGCGAAGGCCGCAGTTTTGCCGGTACCGGTCTGGGCCTGACCAACCAAATCGCGGCCAGCCAGCAGCGGTGGGATACTGGCGGCCTGAATGGGCGAAGGGCTTTCATAGCCTACTTCCTGCACAGCACGCAGGATGGGGGCGGCCAGATTCAGGGCGGAAAAATCGGAGACAGGGACAGAAGCAGACATCAATACACTCGAAAATGAGAAAAAAGGTCATTCAGACCTGGGCGCTCAGATGCGCCCGCAAGGCCGTCAGCACGGGGGCGGTCTGAGGCCAGACCCCGCGCCAGCGGTAAAAACTGGCAGCGGCCTGTTCCACCAGCATGCCCAGCCCATCGGCACGCCGGACTGCACCGTGTTGGTCAGCCCAGCGCAGAAAAGCCGTCGGGGCGGCGCTGTAATACAGGTCATAAGCACTGCCGCCGGGTGCCAGTAAATCGGCGGGGAGTTCCGGGCAGGTCGCTTCCAGTCCGGCGGCAGTGGCATGCAGGATCAGATCGAACTGGTGCCCAGCCAGATCAGGATAGCCGCCGGCACTGACCGGCCCCAGCGGCGCAAACCGGTGTGCCAGGGCAGCGGCTCTGGCGACTGTGCGGTTGACAATGTGTACTTGCGCAGGCTTGGCTTCCAGCAAGGGTGCCAGAATCCCGGCGCTGGCGCCGCCCGCGCCTAGAAGCAAAATGCGCTGTGCAGTGAGCGGGATCTGGAGGCGGGCCAGATCCCGGCACAGGCCATCCCCATCGGTATTATCACCTTCCAGGCTACCATCTTCCCGAAAAATCAGGGTATTGACCGCCTCGGCCTGCTGGGCACGCGCACTGAGGTGGTCTGCCAGCCGAAAGGCTTCCGCCTTGTAAGGCAGAGTGACGTTCAGGCCCCGCCCGCCCTGAGCACGAAACTGTGCCACCTGAGCGGCAAACTGGTCAGGCAGACCCAGGATCGCGCCGTAGCGCAGGGCTGCGCCGGTCTGGGTGGCGAACGCCTGGTGAATGAACGGCGACCGGCTATGGTGGATGGGATTGCCGATAACGGCATAAACTTCCATCAGTTACAACCCTGCCTCATGTAGCCAGCGGGCAGCGGTCTTGGCGTAATAGCTCAGGATGGCATCCGCGCCGGCCCGGCGCAGGCACAGCAGGCTTTCCAGCACGCAGGCCCGCTCATCCAGCCAGCCTTGTTGCGCCGCAGCCTTCAGCATGGCGTATTCCCCGCTGACCTGATAGGCAAAAGTGGGTGCGCCAAAGTGCGTCTTGACCCGGCTGATGATGTCCAGATAGGGCAGGCCGGGCTTGACCATGACCATGTCGGCGCCTTCGGCCAGATCCAGCGCCACTTCGCGCAAGGCTTCGTCGCTGTTGGCCGGGTCCATCTGATAGCTGGATTTGTTGCCCTTGCCCAGCTGGGCCGCAGATCCCACAGCATCCCGGAACGGGCCGTAAAAGTGCGAGGCATACTTGGCTGCATAAGCCAGGATGCGGGTATTGACATGGCCGTCCTGTTCCAGGGCTTGCCGGATCGCGCCGATACGGCCATCCATCATGTCGGAAGGGGCCACGATGTCGGCGCCGGCTTCGGCATGGGACAGCGCCTGCTGGGCCAGCACTTCCACGGTCAGATCATTGACCACATAACCGTGGTCGTCGGTCAGGCCGTCCTGACCGTGGGTGGTGTAGGGGTCGAGGGCCACGTCGGTGATCAGGCCCAGTTCCGGGAAGCGCTGCTTGAGTGCACGCACGCTGCGCTGTACCAGGCCGTTGGGGTCAAAGCTGGCCGCAGCATCTGCGGTCTTGTGCGCAGCGTCCACGACCGGGAACAGGGCCAAGGCCGAGATGCCCAGCCGCAGGGCGGCTTCCGCCTCGTGCAGCAGTTCATCCAGACTCAGGCGCTCCACACCGGGCATGGAGGGGACTGCTTCGCGGCGTCGGGGGCCGTCCAGGATGAAGACAGGATAAATCAGTTGCGCCGGGCTGAGCCGGGTTTCGGCCATCAGGCGGCGGGAAAACGCATCCTGGCGCATCCGCCGCATCCGGGTTGCCGGGTAACGTGAAGCTGGAAATTGCACGCAGGTCAACTCCAAGAAAATAAGGCTGATTCTAGGACAAAATCAGGGGCTGGTGCCAGCGGCAGGCGCATGGAGCCGATTCATGGCCTGTGTCCAGCGTTCAGCCAGCAATTCCGGCAGCAGAGCCGTTGCCCGGGTGATGCTGGCTTGCAGTTGTGCGCGCTCGTCTGCGGGTGGATTGCCCAGGACATACGGGGTCACGCGATCTTTATGGCCTGGATGCCCGATGCCCAGCCGCAGGCGGTAGAAATCGGAATCCGGCAGGCAGGCCAGCAAGTCCCGCAGACCGTTATGTCCGCCGTGGCCACCCCCTTGCTTGAGGCGCGCCGTGCCGGGTGGCAAATCCAGCTCGTCATGTACTACCAGGAGTTCCGAGGTAGTCAGGCGCTGATACTGGGTAAAATGACACACTGCCTGGCCGCTGCGATTCATGTAGGTCTGGGGTTTCAGCAGCCAGACTCTGGTGCCGGCCGCCTCAAGGTGCGCCAGCTCGGCGTTGAATCTGGACTCGGACCGCCAACCGGCCTGGTACTGGGTTGCCAGGGCATCCAGATACCAAAAGCCGATATTATGCCGCTGGGCGGCGTACTCCCGGCCCGGATTGCCCAGACCCACGATCAGCCTGAGCATCCGGGATACGCTGGACCCGTAGGCGCGGCTGCCTGGACCCGCGCAACGCTGACCCGGCCCAGTGGCGTCATTTCTTGGCCGCAGGCTTGGCTGCCGGCTTGGCGGCAGGGGCCGCCGCAGGTTTGGCTGCCGCTGCGGGCTTGGCCGCTGCGGCGGGCTTGGCTTCTGCCCTGGCGGCATCGGCGCCTGGGGCTTCGTCTCCCCCACCGGCGGGGTGAT
Source organism: uncultured Gammaproteobacteria bacterium (assembly GCA_964398665.1). Lineage (GTDB taxonomy): Bacteria > Pseudomonadota > Gammaproteobacteria > CAYNNN01 > CAYNNN01 > CAYNNN01. The sequence continues at coordinate 6,538 of CAYNNN010000059.1, forward strand.
GCACGGAAACCACGGCCAGGTCATGTTCGGTGCCGCCCATCAGGGCCACGATGCTGACATTTTCAGGTAGCTTCAGGTCGGACAGGTGCAGGATCTGGCCCATTTCCATCTGGGACAGATCCACTGCGATGAACTCAGGCAGATCCTTGGGCAGACAGCTTACTTCAACATCGTTGGCGTGGTGCGAGATAATCCCGCCCCCCAGTTTGACCCCCGGCGCGCTGGCGCCGCCGACAAAATGCAGCGGTACGCGCATCCGCAAGGCCTGGGTTTCGCTGATGCGCAGCAAGTCCAGATGGACCACCTTCATGCGCACTGGCTCGCGCTGCACGGCCTTGAGGACGGCCCGCTCGGTGTGTTCACCGTACTTCACCGTGATGATCTGGGAATAAAAAGCTTCCTGCTGCATGTGTTTGTCCAGCGCAAAGCCATTGAAGCCCAGCGTGATCACCTCACCCCCCGCGCCGTACAGCACTGCAGGTACCACATTGGTCCGACGCAGCCGCCGCGTTGCAGCCTTGCCCACCTGCGGACGATTTTCCCCGATCAACTCAAAACTGACCTTAGCCATGATGACCCCCAATCAAAAGGTGCGTAGGGTAACAGAATTGCCGGCCAAAAACCAAATGCTGCCTACGTAAAATTCCGGGGCAGGAGCGAGGCATGGATTTGGCGTCAGGCGGCTGGGCGGGTGCCGAGGATCAGGCCCAGGGTGCGCAGTTCGGTGAGGATTTGTTGCCCACCCTGGACCACAACTTCCGGTTGCGGATGCTGCATTTCGGCCGCTATCGCCAGACTGTGGGCGCGGCCCGTCAGGTGCGACTCGGTTTGCAGGCGTTCCAGCAGACGATAGGTGACCGGATTGAGTTCCAGAAATTGCACGTCATCCTGCCGGTCGCGGTACACAGCCAGAAAGGTCGGGGTATCCGGGGCGGTTTGGGGCTGATAATCCGGGCTGATGCGATGCACCGGGAACTGATAGCCGGCCAGACGCAGCGCCGGGGTCAGCACCGGGCATTGCGCAAGCAGGTCACCATCCGGCTGGAGGCTGGTCGGTAAAGGCGCCGGGTCGATCAGCAGGGCCAGCTCCAGCCATTCATAGTGAGCCAGTTCAGCCAGAAAGGGCGGGTCGGCCGGATCCGGGCTGCGTTCCGTCGTGAGGTAACGGAGAAACTCCTGGCCCAGTTCGGGGAACAACGGGGTCTGGCAAACATGATGGGCGAAGAAATCCTGCACCATCGCATGCCACCGGGTATCCGGAGTGAGTTGGCGCAACACCGGGAAATTCCCGGCCCAGAAGCTTTCCACATTGTTGTAGAACAGATCCCGGTAGATTTTCATTCGCCGGGGCTCGACATCCGGGGGACAGGGATGCACACCGGGGTCACGAATATGGCGGGCAAACCGGCGTTGGTGCGCAATGAAATCAAGCATAGGCGCGCTTGGGCTGCTGATGGGCGGCTTGAAGGGCAGCGATCTGGCCGACTTCGCCGACCAGCTCCGGCAGAGGGGGGATGTTGAAGTCGCGTTCCAGCAAGGTGGGAAATACCCCAAACCGCTGGTAGGCTAGATCCAGCAATTCCCAGACCGGGTGGATGACAGCCGAACCGTGGGTATCCACGCGCAGGTCAGCCGCCTCTTCGTAGTGTCCGGCGATATGGCAGTAGCTGATCCGCTCGGCAGGCAGGCCCAGGAGGAATTCCTGCGGGTCATAGCCATGGTTGATGCTGTTGACGTAAATGTTGTTGACGTCCAGCAGCAGATCACAATCGGCTTCGGCCAGCACCGACCTGATGAAGTCCAGTTCGGTCATGGCCTGGCCGGGCGCGGCATAGTAAGAGATGTTTTCCATGGCAATCCGTTGTCCCAGCACGTCCTGGACGCGGCGGATGCGCTGGGCCACGTAATGCACGGCTTCTTCGGTGAACGGGATGGGCAACAGATCGTACAGATGCCCGTCCACTCCGCAATAACTCAGGTGTTCGCTATAGGCGCGAATTTGATGTTGACGAAAAAATTGTTTCAGTTGCTGGAGAAAATGCTCGTCCAGCGGGTCAGGGCTGCCGATGGAAAGCGACAGGCCGTGGCAGATAAAGGGATAACGTTCAGTCAGAGCGCGAAACTGTTTGCCCAGCCGGCCTCCGAGGCTGAGCCAGTTTTCCGGGGCAATTTCAAAGAAATCAACGTGGGGCGGCACCTGGGTTTGCAGCTCGTCCAGAAAGGCACGCCGCAGGCCCAGGCCCGCGCCATGAACGGGGTAACGTTGCATGGGCAGGCTCCGGTCAGACTAGGCTAGCGGCTTACTTCTTTTCGCCGCACTTGCCTTCGCCACACTTGCCTTCTTTGGCCTTCTTTTCGCCGCACTTGCCTTCGGCGGCCTTCTTTTCGCCGCACTTGCCTTCGGCGGCCTTCTTTTCGCCGCACTTGCCTTCAGCGGCCTTCTTTTCGCCGCACTTGCCTTCGCCGCATTTGCCTTCAGCGGCCTTCTCGGCAACCATGTAGCCGCCAGACAGCGACTTCATGCCAAAGGGGTTTTCAGCGGCATTGCCAACGCTCAGACCGGTTGCGAGAACAGCGCCCAGAGCAATGGCCAGGGGCTTCAGCGTGCTTTTATCCGACATGGGTTACTCCAACTTCAAGTGGTGTTTAGGATTCCTGACTGCGTAATGCAGTCTGATTGCCAGCATTCCCGCGAAAGTGTCTTGGGAACGGGGGAGAGTCTAGCAGAATTTTCTGAACGCCATCTGTCCAGCATAAAAATTTTTGTACGGGATGCGCGTGGCGTCATACGGAAAGATGGGCGCACAGATCGGCCAGATGGCAACGGGCACAGCGGGGTTTGCGGGCGGTGCAGTGATAACGTCCATGCAGGATCAGCCAGTGGTGGGCATGCTGCTGAAATGCAGCAGGTACGTGAGCCAGCAGACCTTGCTCGACTTGCAGCGGGGTTTGGCCCGGCGCCAGCCCCAGCCGGTTGGCGACCCGGAAGATATGAGTATCCACAGCGATGGTGGGCACGCCGAAGGCGACATTGCGCACCACATTGGCCGTCTTGCGGCCTACCCCGGGCAGCTTTTCCAAATCCACCTGGGTGCTGGGCACCTGACCCTGATGTTGGGTCAGCAGTTGTTGGCAGGTGGCGATGAGATGGCGCGCTTTGCTGCGATACAGGCCCAGCTGACGAATCTGTTCCGCCAGTGCCGCTTCACCCAGCGCCAGCATCGCCGCCGGGTCGGGCGCGCGTGCAAACAGGTCTGGTGTCACCCGGTTCACCGTTTTATCAGTGCTTTGAGCCGAGAGGATCACGGCGACCAGCAACTCAAAGGTATTGCGGTACTGCAACTCGGTGCGGGGTTCCGGTTCCAGCGCCTGGAAGCGGCGGAAAATTTCCTGCCGGGCAGCGGCGCTAAGCAGGCTGGGATTGGGCATGATGGCGTTGCCACTGTTGATGTAGGGCCAGCAGCCCTGCGAGGCCAAAAAAGGCGCCGGGGGGGAGCAGGGCCAGCGGCAGGCCGCCGCCGGTCAGCGTGTAACCCAGCCAACTACCCTGACCCAGCAACTCGCGGCCACTGCCCAGCACAAACAGCACACCGGTAAAACCCAGACCCATACCGAGGCCATCGGCAAGCGCGGGCCGCAGGGCCTGACGGCTGGCAAAGCTCTCGGCACGGGCCAGCAGTATGCAATTGGTGACGATCAGCGGCAGAAACAGACCCCAGGTCTGTGCCTCGGTGCCGGCGTAGGCTGCCAGCAATTGCTGTAACACTGTGACCAGCGTGGCCAGGATCAACACATAGGCAGGCAGGCGGATGGCCGGGATGATCCAGGACCGCAGCAGGGCGATCAGACCGTTGCTTGCGATCAGCACGACGGTGGTACTCAGGCCCAGGCCCAGGGCGGTGCTGGCGGTAGTGCTGACTGCCAGGAGCGGGCACAGACCCAGCAGGGCCACCAGCACCGGATTATGGCGCCCCAGGCCGTCAGTCACGTATTGGCAATGCGTGCAAGTGTGCGACATAAAAAATTTCACAGTGATGAATGGCTGTGCGTACTGCCAGGGCGCTGATCGTGGCACCACTCAGGCTGTCCAGCGTGCCTCCGGCTTGGCGCCAGTTCCAGGCGGATGCGGGCAAGGCTGGACTGCGGCCCAGAAATTGTGTCAGCCAGTGCGTGCGTTGCGGCTCGATGCGGTCACCCAGTCCCGGCGTTTCCCGATGGTGTAACACCCGTACGCCCAGGATCCGGCCATCGTCGGGGGCCAGGGCAACCAGAAGCCGGATGTCGCCGCTGTAACCATGCGGTGTTATCAGGTCAAAAACCCAGGCACGCGGTTGTCCGGCTTGCAGCAGGGTCAACAGCTGCACCGGTCGGGCCACGCCCAGGGCCGTTCCCGGCAGCATTCTGCGGTCAGTCACCTGAACAGGTGCGCCGGGCAGCAATTGTTGGAGTTCGGCCTGATATTGCTGTGCCTGGCGGGCCGCCACCTGCTGTGCAGTGAGTGGTTGCAGTCCCAGCAAAATCAGCACCGCTCCACCGGCCAGCAGTCCCAGGCGCAGGGCGGCGCTGTGGGTCAGCGTCGAGGACGGCATGCCAGCTCCAGTGCTGGTGCAAGCGCATTGCCCAGCAGAACCGCAAAGGCCAGGGCTTCCGGGGCGTTGGCCTGGGCGCGCAGCAGGTAAGCCAGGGCACCGATACCGCTGGCGTAAAGTCCCTGGGCCAGGCGTCCGGCCGGGGCCGTGACCGGGTCGGTGATGATGAAGAATGCGGCGAGCAGAATGCCGCCCTGTTGCAAGTGCCACCCAACGTCCGCTTGCGCCGGATGGATCAGACTGCCCAAACCCGCCGCCAGCCCAAAACCCAGCAGGGTAGCCAAGGGTAGCAGCCAGGGGATCACGCCCCGTCCCAGCAGCCACAGGCCGCCAACCAGCCAGGCCAGGGCCAGCCAGGGCGCGGGTGGGCTCAGATTCGGGACTTGAGCCTGACGCAGGCTTTGCTTGAGCTGATCCAGCGGGGTTGCATGGCTGAGCGTATCCCAAGGCAGGCTGGTACCAGTCAGGCTGTGGTGCAGGCTGGTTTCAAAGGGCAGGGGCATTGCAGGCCAGCGGGTCATTTCCAGGGGAAAGGCCAATAGCAAAAAAGCATAACCCGCCATGGCCGGGTTGAAAAGATTGTGCCCCAGACCACCATACAATTGTTTGACCACGACAGTGGCAAACAGCCCCCCTAGCAGCGGCACATGCCCCGGCAATAGCGGTGGCAGGCATACGGCCAGCAGCCCGGCGCTGACCAGTGCGCTGCCGTCCTGGAGTGCGGGCCAGGCCGGCCGTTGGCGCAGCCGCAAGCTGAGCGCCTCGCCGCCCAGCGCGCCCAGACTGGCCCAGGCCAGATTCAGCAGGACGCCCGACCCTTGCAGGCTCACCAGGACCGCAAGGCCGGGCAGCAGCGCCAGCAGCACCTGACGCATGAGCTGCGGCGTGGTGGCCATGGGGCTATTCGCTGCGCGGCGGCTTGCGCAACTGATTCAGGGATACCGTGACTACAGGCGCAACTTCATCGCTGTAGTGGGGGCGTTCCGGTGTAGTCCGGCCCTGCACTGCGTCGTACAGTTCGCGCTCGCGTGCTGAAATCAGCGCCAGACAGGCCCGGATATCTTCCACCGTGCCGGCGCTGAGCGGGTGCTGCATGCCGGGTGGCGGGGTCACGTCCTTGATAATCTGTGCCAATACTTTACGCATCACGACTAGGATGCGTTGTTCTATCGTGGGTTCGCTACTCATGCGCAGGTTCCTGCATCGGGGTGGAGGGTGAGGACCAGCTTGCCTTGCACACCACCCTGGGCCAGGCGCCGATGAGCTTCAGCCACCTGGGCCAGCGGGAAGGTTTCGCTGACATGAACTTTAAGCGTGTTATCATCAAATCGTGCAGCGCCAATCTGCAAAATTTCGACCTGATGCTGACGGGCTGCGGGCAACTGGCGCAACATCGGGGTGAGCATGATTTCCAGACTGACGCGCAAGTTGCGCATCCGGGCTTCTTTCCAGTGAATATCCGGCCCCGGTTCCAGCAGCGTGACCACATCGCCGTAGTGGGCCACCGCCGAAAAAGTCTGATTCAAGACGGCACCGCCCACCGTATCCAGCGCGACATCCACGCCCCGGCCCGCTGTATAGGCATTCAGTTCGGCAACAAAATCGCGCTCACGGTAAAACAAACAGCATGCTGCGCCCAGTTCCGTGCAGAATGCCGCCTTGGCCGGGCTGCTGACCGTGGTGACAACGTGGGCACCGGCCTGCCGGGCCAACTGGATGGCCAAATGCCCTACGCCTCCGGCACCTGCATGAATCAGGACCGTCTGCCCCGCGTGCAGGCGGGCACGATCAAACAGGCTTTCCCAGGCGGTCAGCAAGGCCAGCGGGGCCGCAGCAGCGGCGCTAAAGCTCAGGCTGCGGGGCTTATGGACCGCCCAGGCCTCCTCGATGATCGTGTATTCCGCATAAGTGCCCGGTTCTGCGCCCAGGCCGCCGTTGCAAAAATACACAGCATCACCGGGCCTGAACCGGGTGACCGCCGCACCGACCGTTTCGACCACACCGGCCCCGTCACAGCCCAGAATGGGCATGTGCCGGTCAGGATAAAACGTACCGCGCTGGCGTAGCTTGGTATCCAGAGGGTTGACCCCGGCAGCATACAACCGCACCCGCAGGGCAGTGGGGCTGGTGAGGTCAGGAAGCGGTATTTTTGCAAGTTCAAGAACTTCCGGCCCGCCAGGCCGGGTGAACAATACTGCCTGCATCATGAGTGACTGGTTCGATTCAGGGGACTGCCCAGCTTCGCCGATTTTGGCGTCAGGTTCAACCTGCAAATGCGGGTGTTGCGTTGCGCAGCCCGATCTGAACCTCACCCCTGCCTGCACAACAGGTATCCGGATTAGCGCCGGCTGGGCAGATTGCTGGTGCCGGCGGGGAAGCCCAGGGCTGGAACCGGGGTCACGGGTGCGCTGCCGCCGGGGGTCGTCGTGGTGGGTGGCGCCGCAGTCTCCGGTGCCGCTTGCAGTGCGCCTAAGTCCAGCTCGATTTCGGTTGCGGCGTTGGCACTGCTGCGGCTATCTGGCAAGGCATCTGGGCCTGTCACCGTCCCATACAGCCGCACCACAAA
>CAYNNN010000060.1:0-13607 GCA_964398665.1 uncultured Gammaproteobacteria bacterium
TACACTCCGTGTATCTCAATTTCTTCTCGGGGGCCGCTCAACTGCGGCCCGTTAGGCTGCCATGACTGATCGCGACATTTGGCATACGGAAGACTATGACTCGCTCTCGTGGCATGACGTGCATGTTCACGGGTTTCGCTTCGCGTCGTACTGCGAGAGCGAGGGTGCGGCTGATCTGGTGCTCGACATCGACTACATATTGGAATGGGAGCCCGACGGTAACGCCTTTGTGTTCACTGTTTGCCCGGCTGAGCTAACGTTTCACAACACTTTCAACCTCAAGTTCGAACTCGATTACAAAACACCAACCGCAGGAATGTGTCCGTTTTCAATTCAAGGCATTCACCGCGAGCCGTTGGAATTTGACACAGGGTACAAATCGTTCCGCTGGTCTATCCCTATCAATTGGCCCCGCGGTTCGCTTGAGTTCGAGGCCCCAGCGTTTACGCTTCAGCTCGTTGGAACACCTGTGGCCCGTGCGGGCCAATTCCTTTCTCCGGAGCAACGTGGCCGTGCAGCCTAACCCATCGTTCGAGTCGTTCGCTTCGCTCACTGGGACTGGCCGCCTGCGGCGTCCAGCCCCTCAACTCAAACGTTGGCGCAGCGCGGGCGCTTGGTATCCTCACTACGAAACAAAGGATTAGGGAGCGAGTGAGATGTTACCTATAACCACCGCCTGCCTCTGCGCCCCCAGGCGCTGCGCCAACGGGCCGCAGTTGCACTCACTCAGGTCTGGCCAAGCGCTCCGCGCTGGCCAACCTTCGTTCGAGTCGGCCCGCCCTCCGGGCGGCTGCCGCCCCTCGAAAAATTGCGCTACACTCCGCGTATCTCAATTTCTTCTCGGGGGCCGCTCAACTGCGGTCCGTTATGTTTCAACTCAGGTCTTCTAGCCATGTTACGTAAAGGCGAGAAATGGTTAAGGAATTTGCATTTATCAATTTATTTCGTGCAATAGCGGCTTTCTGGGTCGTTTCGGCACATTGCATGATATGGGGAGGGTGGTATGGTCTTCCTCTTCCATCGGCGAAAATTGCAGTTGATTTGTTCATGATGATTTCTGGCTATCTGATGGCCGCCAACGCATGTGCTAGAAGTCACTTTGAACCGTTATCAAACACCAAAAACTGGTTGCGCTTTTGGTTGAGGCGCTTTTTTCGGCTTGCCCCTGCCTACTATGTTTCTCTTGCTCTAGCCATATTATCAAGCACTTATTTTCTGGCTGGTTACCAGGAACTCCAACACCTCAATCCAACACGATGGCCACCCGGTGGTGTTTACGATCCATCAAGAGTGGAATATTCATGGGGCAATATTGTTCTTCACCTTAGTTTCTTGTTTGGGCTGCATCCCACGTATTCATTTTCTACCTTTTTGCCAGATTGGAGTTTGAGTCTTGAGATGCAATTCTATTTTGTATTCCCATTGCTGTTTCTTGTAGTGCAGAAGTTCGGATTCATCCGGTCAGCATTGTTTATTGGGCTGCCTGTTTTTGTTCTCGGGTTTGGCGTTTCGAGGCTAATTCACTATTATGAGCCATCGCTTCTAATTTTTAAGCTCAATTATTTTCTGGCGGGAATTATCCTATACCGTTTTTTAAGTGTGGCAGCTAGCAGACAAAAACGTATCATTTTGGCATTAACCGCGATCCTGCTTGTCTCTATCGATCTTAGATATCGAATTCAACTTGTGGTACTTCCTGCTCTGCTACTTTTAATGCTAACTCTTGGTTGGCTGGAGGCTAAAAATAGAACTCCAAAGTTAGTATCACTTCTTGTAAATAGTCGCCTAATTCGTTTTGCTTCTGATACGTCGTATGGCGTCTATCTTTTTCATGGTTTTTTTATTTCGACATCTGGATTGATAATTTCAACTCACAGCAATCTGCTTTCATTATTACCGCAGCAACGAGTTTTATTTATGTTCATTTTTGTGACAATATTCTCCTATCTATTAGCATATCTGGTTTATCGCCTTATTGAACTTCCAGGAATTCGTTTTGGCAAGCAAGTGATAGAAAGAGTTGCTCCATTAAACACAGATCGCTTGCCGCAAACAACAGACAAGATACAGCATAACAATTCATTCCAGCGGACGCGATAAAGCCGCGCAGCGTCCGTGACCTCCACGTTGGGGTGCACATGAGCATTGATTCGTTTCGCACAGCCGATAATGCCGAAGCCGATGTAATAGCTGCGCTTGTCAATGGAGCGTATCGCCCCGAATCTGGCGTTACTGGCTGGACACACGAGTCTGATCTTGTGGCAGGCAGCAGAACAAGTGCCAACCAAATCCTTGAAACCCTATCAAGACATCATTCCGTTATTCTTGTTGGCTTCAAGAATGAGGTAATTGTGGCTTGCGCTCATGTCGAAAAAGACGGCAACAGTAGCCACATTGGAATGCTCGCCGTTAACCCGATTTTGCAAGGAGCAGGAGCAGGCAAGCTAATGCTTGCCGAAGCCGAAAAATATGCAAGCACAGTTTTTGGCTCAGAGAAATTCATCATGGTCGTTGTATCTGAAAGAGTCGAACTTGTTTCATTCTATTTACGGCGCGGCTATCAAAAAACCGGCTTTGTATTGGATTACCCTATTTCAGCAGGGGTTGGCATTCCCAAGAACCCAGAGATGAAAATCGAAATGTTGGAAAAGCGACTTAACAGCGTGACGAAAGGAGAGTAAACATGCCTAAAAAACAGTTACCTGTGGCAATCGTGGCAGCGGAGGCCGCCCCACGCACAAAACCATCAAACTATCCTGAGCCATTTGCTTCCCGTATGGTCGGTAGAGAGAAACGTCAATTGGGCGACGTATTCGCATTGACAAACTTTGGTGTCAATCTTACTCGTCTAGCACCTAACGCCTGTTCAGCGCTTCGTCATGCGCATTCAAAGCAAGACGAATTCATCTACATTTTAGAGGGTAGCCCAACGCTCATTACAGATGCTGGCGAAACCCAGCTTTTTCGAGGTATGTGTGCCGGATTCAAGGCGGGTACCGGCAACGGGCATCAATTGCTAAACCGCACAACCGAAGATGTCGTTTATCTTGAGGTCGGTGACAGAACAGCGGGTGATTCTGCTAGTTATCCAGACGATGACATTCAAGCCCTGTTCGTGAACGAAGCATGGCAGTTTTCCCATAAAGATGGCACGCCCTACTGAATTTATTAACCAAAGGTATTTACATGCAACACGTTTTAATCATTCATGAGGTCGAGGCTTATCCAGCATGGAAGGCAGTTTTTGACCAGGCAGCGGAAATTAGGAAGCGTGCTGGGGAAATAAGTTACCAGTTGCTACGCTACGACAACGACGCAAACAATATCGTCCATTTTTCAGAGTGGTCGTCATTGGACAATGCCCGACGCTTCTTCGAGTCCCCTGAGTTGATAGAAATCAGGAAAAGGGCTGGCGTAAAAGCGCCAGCTTTCATCTACCTGCAAGAGATAGAGCGTGGCGTACTTTAGCCCTAAAGGTTATCGCCACCTCTGGCGCGGCAGTCGCAGCGGCCAGTGCCTATCCACATCCGCCGCCGGTGCGTCATTCCAAATGAAAATGTCACCTAACCCTGCGGTCCGCCGGACCTGCGCGAAAAGCCGCGCAGGCCGGTGACCTCCACGTTAGGCCTCGCATCGAGACCGCACACCGTGATTCAGCGCTTCTTCGTAGACTTCGATCTGACCTCACCTGACAGCGTTGACTTTGAAGCATCAGACTCGCGCATGTTGGTAGCCATCCGCCAAACCGTTGAGTGCTTCGAGATTGAGAAGACCGTCTTCGACTTCACCCTCAGTATCGTTGGCCCCCGCACTGCGAACAATCGGATTCACACGCACCGCCTGTGCAAGGTCCGGATTGAGGGTTTCATACAGAACATTCTCAAGCCCGGCCGGCACTCACGCGAAGTACTCGAAGACGAGTATCTGAGCTATCGTGAGCGCCTGCTTATGAAGGCGGAGCACATGAGGAAGAAGCGCAAGCGCAAGTTGACAGTTACTGAAGTAGTCACCCCGCTCACTTCCGGACTGCCATGACGTTGCCCCCCGCCTCAAATGCGAGGTCTAACAGGCTATTCAACCGGAGCGCCAACGGATGGCCACCTCGCCCGCGAGGCGCTCGCTGTCTATGTTGCACCCCGCGTTCGAGCCGGCCCGCCCGTCGGGCGGCTTCGCCCCTTGAAAAATGCGCTAAACTCTGCGTATCTCAACCGAAACTGCCATGGCCATCGAAGACTTCATTCTCGCCGCTCTGATTTTTGTTGCCGCACTGCTATATTCCGCTGTTGGTCATGGTGGCGCTTCCGGCTATCTCGCTGCCATGGCATTGATGGGTATTTCGCCCGCTGTCATGAAACCAGCAGCACTGACGCTCAATATCCTGGTTGCTGTTATCGCTACGACAAAGTACTACCGTGTTGGTGCCTTTTCCTGGCACCTGTTCTGGCCATTTGCGCTTGCATCCGTACCGTTCGCTTATCTTGGCGGGGTGCTTACCCTACCAAGCCATATTTACAAACCGCTGGTTGGTGGGGTGCTCATTTATGCGGCATGGCGTTCGTTCCATACTGCACATCGGCCCACGCAAACAGTTGGCAGGCGCCCGCATATCGCTTTGTTGTTGCCGGCAGGTGCTGGTCTTGGGTTGCTCTCTGGTTTAACGGGTGTCGGGGGCGGCATTTTCCTGAGCCCACTGCTCTTGTTCTTCCGCTGGGCTGAGGTCAAGGTCATTTCTGGCATTGCTGCGGCCTTCATTCTCGTCAATTCCATTGCCGGGTTGCTTGGCGCCATCAAATCAGTTCCGGCATTACCGGCTGCCTTGCCATACTGGGCGGCTGCGGCGGTGCTTGGTGGCTATATCGGTGCTGAATATGGTAGTAAGCGCCTTGGCAATCCAGCCATTCAAAAATTATTGGCTGTCGTGCTGTTGGTTGCTGGCCTCAAGATGATCGCAACAGCCTGGCCCCGCGTTTGAAGGGCACCGAACGGTTCCTCATTGACGCACTGCGCGAGGCTGGCACCCTTGCCATGAAGTATTCAGTGCGCAGGGCCAACCTGTTCAAATCCTGGTCACTGCGCCCCTCAAACTGCCTGGAGACATCAGCATGTCGTTCCTGAATACAGTCAAATTCATCACAAACCACCCACTCAATCGTGCGCATAAGCTCGGCGCCATCCTCCGCTTTGCACAGTGGCAGCTCGGCATTCGGCTGGTTCCCGGGACAATCGTCCACGACTGGGTCAACGGCTCCAGGTTTTTTGTTAAAAAAGGAGAAACCGGATTGACTGGAAACATCTATACGGGTCTCCACGAGTTTCCGGATATGGGGTTTTTACTCCACTTTTTGCGCCCTGAAGATCTTTTTGTTGATATTGGCGCAAATGTCGGTTCATACACCATTCTCGCATGTGCCGCCGTTGGCGCCAGAGGCATTGCATTTGAGCCGGTTCCAGGCACTTACAGGCGGCTTGTCGAAAACATGCGTCTGAATCATCTGGACGAACAGGTAAAATGCCTCAACAAAGGCGTAGGTGCCCGACAGGGCACAGTTGCCTTCACCAGTGATAGTGACACAACCAACCATGCCCTTGCATCCGATGAGCCATGCGATACCCCGATCACTGTCGAAGTCACGCCGCTGGACACCGCTTTGGCTGGCGAGCATCCAGCGCTGATCAAGATTGACGTCGAGGGATACGAAACTCCCGTCCTGGAAGGTGCGCCGGAAACCTTGAAGAACCCGGCACTCAATGCCGTGATCATGGAGTTGAACGGAAGTGGTAGTCGCTACGGGTTCGATGAATCCAGACTCCTTGAGCTGATGCGTGGTAATGGCTTCAATACGTATTCATACAACCCGTTTACCCGCAAACTCATCAAGCTTGCAGGGAAAAGTCTGGATTCAGGCAATACCTTGTTCATTCGTGATCAATCGCTGGTCGAAAGTAGATTGCGAAACGCCGCCAAGGTGACCATCAATGGCCAACAGTTCTAAAACGCCAACAAGGCCGCAGTCGCCTGCGCTCAGGCCTGGTCAGGCGCAAGGCTGGGCTTCAAGCACCCGCTGGATGTAGGGCAACGCTGCCTGAGCCGGGCGGTTGCGCTACAATAGCCCGGTCTTCCACGAGAACCTTCACCCATGATTTTGATTCTGCACCCGGAGCTTGCCGAGCATAACCCCCTCTATCGGCAATTGATCCTGTTTTTGGATCAGTTACCCAACATTCAATATCGCGTCCATCGGGAGCAAGGCCGCGAGCAGCTGCTGACCGAGATTTATCTAATTGGCGATACCCGTGCCCTGAATCTGGCTGATATGAACAACCTGCCGGGTGTCGAGCGGGTCGTGCGCGTCTCGCAGGAGTATCGGGTGCTGGGGCGGCACAAGGAAGATAGCCGTCCAACCTGGTTTGAGTATAACGGGGTGCGTTTTGGTCAGGACACCCTGCACGTATTTGCCGGATTATGTGCCGTGGATACCCCGGCGCATGTTGAGCAGATGCTACGGGCATTACAGGCTGAAGGTCAGGTGTGTACCCGCATGGGCGCCTATAAACCGCGCACCAACCCGTATTCTTTTCAGGGACATGGCAAGCAGTGCCTGCCTTATGTATTCGAGCTGGCCGGGAAATACGGCATCAAGGTCATTGCCATGGAAGTCTTGCATGAAAGCCATGTGGAGGAAATCCGCGAGGCTCTGCATCAGACTGGCCAGCCGACGGGGGTGATGCTGCAAATCGGCACCCGGAACACCCAGAATTTCGAGTTATTGAAAATCGTCGGACGCCAGCGCGAATTCCCGGTCCTGCTCAAGCGCGGGTTCGGGATCACCCTGGAAGAATCCCTGAACGCGGCCGAATATCTCGCCAGTGAAGGCAACCGCAATGTGATCTTTGGCTTGCGCGGCATGAAAACCAACGCCGGCGACCCGCACCGCAATTTTGTGGATTTTGCCCATGTCCCGGTGGTCAGGCGCCTGACCCGGATGCCGGTCTGTATAGACCCCTCGCACTCGGTCGGTACCCGCGCCCAGGCCCCCGATGGGCTGCTGGACGTGATGCATGTCACGGCCCAGGGGGTGGTCGCTGGCGCGAATATGATCCTCGTGGATTTTCATCCCGCCCCGGCCAAGGCCCTGGTGGACGGCCCTCAAGCCCTGCTGATGCGGGAACTGCCCTATTTTCTTGAGGATGTACGCCTGGCTCGGGAGACTTATCTCAAGCGGGTAGCCCTGGCGCAGCAGATGGCGGAGGCTGGCCGTGCGTAGGTTTTTGCTGTTGTTCATCCTGATAGCGGCCGTCAGCTACCTGATTATTTATCTACCCCCGGTGCGGGCCTATCTGGTCGGGCCGTTCACAGTCGGAATCACCTGGGTGGCAGGCGGGCTGATTCAGCTCTTTGGCGGCGAGGTGCGCATCGTCGGCAACATGCTTTCCATCCCCGGATTTGCGGTGCAGGTGCTGGATATGTGCAATGGCGTGGAAGCCACGCTGGTATTGTGGTCAGCCCTGCTGGCCTTTCCAGCCCCCTGGCTCTACAAGATCAAGGGGCTGATCATCGGCACCCTTGCAGTGCATAGCGTCAATATCATCCGCATCATCAGCCTGCTGTACCTGGGTGCCTATGACCGCGAGTGGTTCCACTGGGCACACTGGTATCTGTGGGATGTGCTGATCATGCTGGACGTCCTGATCGTATTTTTAGCCTGGTTGCGGTTCATGCCCGGCACCACCCGCATACCCACTGCACCCGCACCGGCCGTCTGAAGCTAACGGGGCATCTGCTGCTGCAAGGCGGCAATTGCCCCGTGCAGTTCCGCTACCCGCGCCGTATCCTTGGCCACCACGGCCGCTGGGGCGCGGGCGCGAAAATCGGCATTGGCCAGCTTGGCCGTGTAACGCGCGAGTTCAGCGTGCAGCCTGTCCAGCTCCTTGCTCAGACGGGCACGTTCTGCCGCCTGGTCAATCAGCCCGGCCAGAGGCACAAACAAGGTGATGTCACCGCTGACCCCGGTAGCCACGTCTTGTGGTACGGTTTCAGGGTCCAGTAACTGCCACTGGCTGACCTTTGCCAGGGCCTGCAAGGCTGGGGCGTGGCGCGCCAGACGCAGCGGGTCGGCTCCACGCAACCACAGCGGGACAGCCAGGCTGGGTTTGAGATCAAGTTCCCCCCGGATTTTACGCACCGCCAGAATCAGGCCTTGCAGCCAGATCACCTCCGCTTCAGCCTCGGTGTCCAGCTTACCGGGATCAGCCACCGGGTAAGGTTGCTGGAGCAGGGTCGGCCCGGATTTGCCCGCCAGTGGCGCGACTTTCAGCCAAAGTTCTTCGGTGATGTACGGCATGAAGGGATGCAACAGGCGCAAAATTGCCTCCAGTACCCGCACCAGCGTGGCGCGAGTGGCGCGTTGCTCCGCTGCCGGGCGGGTGGCATCCTGCAAGCAGGGCTTGACCAGTTCCAGATACCAGTCGCAATAGTCGTTCCAGACCAGTTCATACAGTGCTTGAGCGGCCAGATCAAAGCGATAGACTGCCAGATGTTCGGCTACGGCGGCCTCGGCCCGTTGCAGGCGGGTACGCAGCCAGCGGTCATACACGCTCAGTTCCAGCACGTCGCCGGCCAGACCGCAATCCCGGCCTTCGGTGTGCATCAGGACAAACCGACTGGCATTCCAGAGTTTATTGCAAAAATTCCGGTAGCCTTCAACCCGGTTCAGGTCAAAATTGATGTCACGTCCGGTCGAAGCCAGGGCAGCAAAGGCAAAGCGCAGCGCATCGGTGCCTAACGCCGGGATACCTTGAGGAAATTCCTTGCGGGTGGCCTGAGCGATTTTGGGCGCCAGTTCCGGCTGCATCAGGCCCGTGGTGCGTTTCTGCACCAGGGTTTCCAGATCAATGCCGTCGATCAGATCAAGGGGATCCAGGACATTGCCCTTGGATTTGCTCATCTTCTGGCCGTGGCTGTCACGCACCAGGCCGTGAATGTATACCTCCCGAAAGGGTACTTCACCCATAAATTTCAGGCCAAACATGATCATCCGGGCTACCCAGAAGAAAATGATGTCAAAGCCCGTCACCAGAACGCTGGTAGGATAAAAGGTTTGTAATTCCGGGGTCCGGGCTGGCCACCCCAGTGTGGAAAACGGCCAGAGTGCAGAGGAAAACCAGGTATCCAGCACATCTTCATCCTGACGGAGCGGATAGGCTGCATCCAGTTGATATTTTTCCCGCACTTCAGCTTCGGTGCGGGCCACGTACAGCGTGCCTTCCGGGCCATACCAGGCCGGGATGCGATGCCCCCACCAGAGCTGGCGCGAAATGCACCAGTCCTGAATGTTGCGCATCCAGTCGAAATAGGTATTTTTCCAGTTATCCGGGACAAAGCGCACCGCGCCGGTTTCCACGGCGGCAATGGCAGGCTGGGCCAGCGGTTCGATACGCACAAACCATTGGTCGGTCAGATAAGGCTCAATGACGGCCTGAGAACGGTCGCCACGGGGCACCATCAGGGTGTGGGCTTTGGTCTCCACCAGCAGACCCAGGGCTTCCAGATCGGCCAGCAGGCGTTTGCGGGCCACATAGCGATCCAGGCCCTGATAGGCGGCAGGTAACAAGGGATCAGGGCGAATCCGGGCATCCGGGGTAAAGATGTTGAACAGGCCATTGTCGGGCAGAACCTGAAATGCCGGCGTATCCTTATGACGCTGCCAGACGGCATAATCGTTGAAGTCATGGGCCGGAGTAATCTTCACGCAGCCACTGCCAAAGGCCGGGTCCACATAGCGGTCGGCAATCACGGGAATCAGGCGCCCGGTCGTAGGCAGTTGCAGATTCTGGCCAATCAGGTGCTGATAGCGGGCGTCGTCAGGATGCACAGCCACGGCAGCATCACCCAGCAAGGTTTCCGGTCGGGTTGTGGCGACTACCAGACCCTCACTGCCGTCGGCCAGCGGATAGCGGATATGCCACAAGAACCCGGCTTCCTCGCTGCTGACCACTTCCAGGTCCGAGATGGCGGTATGGAGGATCGGGTCCCAGTTCACGAGCCGCTGCCCCCGGTAGATCAGACCCTCCTCATACAGGCGCACAAATACTTCCCGCACCGCAGCCGACAGGCCCTCGTCCAGGGTGAAGCGTTCCCGGGCCCAGTCTATCGCTGCGCCCATGCGCCGCAACTGCCGGGTAATGGTGCCGCCCGATTCGGCCTTCCAGGCCCATACCCGCTGGACAAAGGCTTCGCGACCCAGGTGGTGCCGGCTTTGGCCCTGTGCGGCCAACTGCCGTTCCACCACCATCTGGGTGGCAATCCCGGCATGGTCGGTGCCGCCTTGCCAGAGTGTCCCATGCCCGCACATCCGGTGATAGCGAATCAGGGCATCCATGAGCGTATCCTGAAAGGCATGCCCCATATGCAGACTGCCGGTGACATTGGGCGGCGGCAGCATGATGCAGTAAGCCGTTGCAGCAGGCTGGGGCTGGAAATAGCCCGCAGCTTCCCAGCGCTGGTAATGGGTAGGTTCGAGGGCGTGCGGTTGGTAGCTTTTATCCAGGGTCATGGCGCGGATCGCGGGCGGCAAAGTGCGGATTATAGCGATTACGCGCCAGTTCGGCAGGATTGCAGCAGGCGCAAGGTATCCACATGCACCAGAACCCGGCCCGGTAACGGCCTGGCAACAGCCCACCCGCCGGCCGAAAGTGCCCAGACCTCATTCAAACCAGGCCGCAACCCCATCGCGCAGTTGCTGCCAGGTATTGCCCTCAGGCACGGCCTGCAAGGTCACCAGCGGGGCTTGTACCAAGGGCGTGCCACGCAGGGCCACCCGGACCACCCCCAGTTCCGCCGCTGCGGACAAAGGCGCGCTCAGACGCGGTTCCAGCTCCATTTCAGCACTCAGTTGGGCATATTCCTCCCGCGTCAGCGTTACAACCAGCGGCTGCTTCAACCCCAGCTCCACGCTGGCCGCAGCGCCATACCAGACCGGGCGGGTCAGCAGCGGGGTATTGGCCTGATACAACGGGTAGGCCGCATAATTGCGAAAGCCGTGATTCAACAGGGTCTGGCTGGCCACTTCCCGCGCCTTGACACTTTTGCTGCCCAGCACGGTCGAAACCAGGCGCAGGCCATTGCGCTGGGCCGAGGCGACCAGGCAATAGCCCGCTGCCTCGGTGTGCCCGGTCTTGACGCCATCCACGCTTGGGTCCTTGCCCAGCAGGGTATTGCGATTTTGCTGCTTGATCCCGTTATAAATGAACTCACGCTGGGCGTGAACCTTGTAATGCTCGGGAAAATCCCGGATCAGGGCCGTGGCCAGGACTGCCAGATCCCGGGCCGTGCTGTACAACTCCGGGTCGGGCAAGCCGGTGCTGTTGGTGAAATGCGTGTCCTTCAGGCCCAGGCGCTGGGCCTGCGCATTCATCAAGTCCGCAAACGCCGCTTCATTGCCGGCCACATGTTCGGCCAGGGCGACACAGGCATCATTGCCGGACTGGATGATGACACCATGCAGCAGGGTTTCCAGCTCCACCTGACTGCCCACCTTGATGAACATCTTGGAGCCACCCGTGCGCCAGGCTTTTTCACTGACATTCACCAGGTCCGTGGGCTTGAACCGGCCCGAGGCCAGGGCCTGCAATACCACATAGGTTGTCATCATCTTGGTCAGGCTGGCCGGGTCCACCCGCTGATCGGCATTCAGGGCTGCCAGGGTACGTCCGGTATGAAAATCCTGCAAGAAATAGCTTTTAGCCTCGATACCGGCCAATTCAGTGGGTGCTTCAGCCGCCTGCACCCCCCCCCCGATCAAACACAACAGCAATATAAACCCGTAGCGCACCTGTCGGCCCTCATCATTGCAATGCGGCCTATTGTAACGGAGTCTCGCCCGCTGGTAGCAAATAGGTATGCCAACCCTGCCACTGCAGGCGTAACAGCGTTACGCCAAACGCTCAACCGGCTCTTGCTGGAGATTTAACGCGCCCGCGTAGCGCCGATGACACTCTGACCCAGGGCAAGCCCGCCGTCGTTGGTGAGCACTTGGCTGTGGGTCAGCGCCCGGATGCCCAACCTACCCCAACTATTTGGCAAACGGAGGGCTGGCGGACACCGCAATCTTGCTCACGGAGCATCCTTCAGCAGCCGAAGTAGCGATTTGAACAGATTGCTTATTCTTTCACTCTCCCGGCCCGTCAGGGCCATCGCGCCTGCAGCAAATTGTTATGCCTCACGACCCAGGCTCATGTATTACCAGTACGCCGGATCGCGGAACGCATCGACGCAACCTGGACGCTCAGTGCGCGCCTGAATTGGTTCTTCGGAGAGAGACTGCCCCAGCCAGCCATGGGGCATGGATAGATCCAATGGGGCCTTAAGGACGTTCTCTGACAGCGGCAGGAAGCCCACTCTTGCGTAGTAAGACGGATCGCCATAGGTTACCGCCACCAAGGCGCCATCATTGGACAGCGCATTGAGCCCATGCCTGATGAGCGCTTTGCCGACACCAGACTTTTGATGGTCGGTAGATACTGCCACTGGAGCGAGCATGTAAATCGGTGCGTTATCTGCGAATTGGAGTCTAGTAAAGAATATGGCTCCGACAAGCTGTGCATTTTCAACTGCGCCGAAGCAGATAATTTCACTGCCATCGATGCTGGCGCTCAACTTAGCAACCAGACCCCCAATTAGGGCTCCTTCCTCTGCGCCTTCGGAAGAACCAAACGTGGAGGCAAAGAGCTGCGTTAGATCACTCGCCTTTTCCTTTCCAATTCTTTCAACTTTCATTCTATGCACTCAAATCCGGTTAAGCAGGAATGCGGCACCTGTTGCGTGTGAGTCATAACGAGGGGTTCGACGGCGCTTTGCGCCGCCCCCGAGTTCGCACAACTCGCAGCACGTTCGTCGGTGCAAAACGCCGAGGAACGTTAAGGTGAGGGGCGCGGAGCAAGCGCAGCTTGCGGAGCGTCCCTCTCGACCGCAATGTTAGACCGTTTTTCTAACACCTCAATTTTGAGGGCTGGATTTTTTGGGATTCCAGCACCTGCTGAAAGCGGGTAATCCATTACGGAGCCAGTTTTCTGATAACCGCGACGCAAGTAAAAAGCAATGAGTTCGCTTCTTGCGGACACAACAATCAGAATGAGCTTTTCTGCACCAAACGCTTCGATTGCGTAGTTTTCAGCAAGTTTCAGCATTTGTTTCCCGATGCCTGTAGTTTGCAGAGTAGGGTTTACGGCAAGCATTCCGATGTGGCTATTGTTGCCTTCTTTCTCGATGTGAACACAGGCAACCATTGCTGATTTTTCGCAGCGCACAAGAATGACGGAGTTGGATCTTTTGATTGTTTCGGCAACTTGCGCTGGGGTGGTTCTTTCTCCAGCAACCAACTCAGCTTCGTGAGTCCAGCCAGCCGTTTCATGACTTGGCCGATAGGCAGCGTTAACAAGTTTTGTTATTGCTGAAGCGTCCGATTCATTGGCTATGCGGAATGTGCCTGGGTTCATTGGGTTTTGCGGTCTAACGTGCTGCGAGTTGTGCGGCACCCGTGCGAGGGTTGAGCGCGTGAAGCGCGCGATACCCCAAGCGGGCGCAGCCGCGTAGCGGTGTCCGCTCGAAC